>CAJUCA010000001.1 GCA_910585265.1 uncultured Oscillospiraceae bacterium
GACCTTCGCACTCCAGAGCAGCTCAAAATCCGCTGCGGGAAAAAGCACTTCGAGGTGCTGGAAAACGGCGTGGAGATGCAGGCGGTGAAAAGCTGGAGCGAGTTCAAGACGCAGGTATAAGACATATGTCAAGCTGGCCATGTCGACATTTTTCTCTTATGAGTTTTTCATCCATGTTTTCAAGTCGTCCAACGAAATTTTTCCATCCTCGCAGTCCTTCTTTTTCGCCTGGGCCCGTTTGCTCCAATCAGCGAACTCCTCAGCAGACAGCTTTCCGGCCCGGATCCACGCGAAATGGCGTTTGTATTCCCGGCGGTACTCTTTGAACACAACATCGTCTTTGCGGTTCTCGGTCCATTTTTGAACGGCCCCGGTGTTCCGGCAGGGCTTCCTATCTGCGTTGGGCCGCTCGCAGTATTCCGCCGTCACCCGTCCGGTCAGAGGGAAGTACCTGCCGCAGTTCCTGCACCGGCGAACAGACGTCCCGCTGGTGACGCATTCCCGTAAAGAGAAGTCTATCAGATCCCGGATCGTGTTCGGCTGCAAGATTGATCCGCACATTTCCTCGCCAATGGAACCGAAGCCCACTGAGATCGCCTGAAACTGAAACAGAGTGGGGGCATCGGGTTCGTTGATTCGATATTGCCCGCTCATACTGCGCTGAGTGTCCCGTCCGGCACGGTCAATATCCAAAACCACTTCTATAAAAGCCTGTGCCTGCCGTTGGTACACTGGGAGCTGCTCCAAAAGCTGGAGCAGCTCCTCTGTCATTTCAGGAGCTAAGGTCCCGGATGCTTTATGTGTGAACCATTGCAGGTAGGGCAGTTGAAAGTAGATATGCCGCGCTGCCAGCTCCCCCATTTTTGCCATAGCCTCGTCCCCGTGGGTGCTGTCCCCGGTGGAGAAGAAGCGGTTCCAACATGTCAGAATATCCTGTAGCTGTCCCTCTACCTGCGCACAGTCCAGTTCCAGAAAGCTCAGCAGGCTTTCCAGATAGGGGTACGATCTCTGGGTGGCGGCGGAACCACGACCTCCCCATGGATCATATTCAAAATGTTCTTGACCGCCGGAAAAATACATTTGATAACTCCACATATTCATCGGATGCTCCTCTCGAAAACGACACACTGTAAAATGATTTTATCCTGTGTCTTGACAAAGCCTATGGACCGTGTTATGATGTGACTATCAGGAGGTGTCTAAATTGATTGTAAGATGAGTCTATCACGTGGGATCAAGTATGTCAATAGAAAATGAGGGGGTGAAACACATGAAAAAATTAGAAACCATCGATGGCGAGACCTTGATGAGCAAACCGCTCCAGCCTTTGAACTTTGTGGTGGACACGCTGATCTCCCAGGGCCTGCACATCCTGGCCGGGTCGCCCAAGGTGGGCAAGTCCTGGTTGGCCCTGTGGCTGGCTGTTACCGTGGCGAAGGGAGAACCTGTCTGGGGACTGCCGGTGAAGCAGGGCACCACGCTGTATCTCTGTCTGGAGGATTCCCAACTGCGAATCCAGAACCGGCTGTTCGACGTGACGGAGGACGCGCCACCCAACGTCCACTTCTGTACCGAGAGCCGAATTCTGGGCGACGGACTGGTGGAACAGATGGAGCAATTCCTTGGCGAACACCTGGACACCGTGCTCGTCATTATCGATACTTTGCAAATGATCCGCAACGCCGGTTACGACAACACCTACGCTAACGATTACCGCGACCTCTCTGCGCTGAAGAAACTGGCTGACGCTCACGGCATCGCCATCCTACTGATCCACCATCTGCGAAAGGAAAAGGCGGACGATGTGTTCAACCGCATTTCCGGCACCACCGCCATCAGCGGCGCGGTGGACGCCAGCTTCACACTGGTGGAGGAGCAGCGGGGGAGCGGCAGGGCGCGGCTGTCCTGCATCGGTCGGGACATCGAGTACCGGGAACTTGAACTCCACCGCAACGCCGACAACGTGTGGGAGGTGACGGCGGACAGTTATCAGCAGCCGGAGCTGTTGGGTGACCGCATCATTTTTCTTCTCTCTGAATTGCTGTGTGACTGTCCTAAATTTATCGGCACTCCCACTGAGCTGGCACAGCGTATCGACCCTGATGGGGCACAGGGTGTCACTCTAAAAAATGTGTCCCGGAAAATTCTGCAAAGTGTTGCGGCCCTAAACGAAATGGGCATCACTGCGGTGGTGCGCAGGAGCAACGGGAGGCGGTTGATCGAGCTCCACCGTGCCGATAGTGCCGGTAACGCCGGGGCCGGAAAGATCGTCCCTGTTGACCCTGTGACCGTATGACTGCCGTGTCGGCCCATGTGCAGCCCTGTGTCCGCTCTGCGGGGCAAGGCGGGGAAATGACCCGCAGAGCGGCCCGGGCGCGGTGTGTGAGCTTTGTGGACGTTTGTGGGGAGCACCAACGAAGGGCATTGCAGAGGCGGCCCGATGGAGGGATGCCCACCTTTTGGGTGGGGCAAGCATCGCGTCCGGCTATACGCCGCCCGCACTCGCCGGGGCGCTGCCCCGGCACCCCTGCCCCCAAGGGGGTCCCCATCGAAGCCCAGCGAAGCGGGTTCGATGGGGAGAGGAGGCGCAGCGAAATGAACGAGCCCTGCCGCAAGCGGCAGGGCGAGGGATATGTAGCTTGCGCCGACGAGGGAGAAAGGAGTTCAATGCAGAAGAAGAAAACGGAAATCATTACCGCCAGAATGACCCCAGCGGACAAAAAAGCCATCCGCCAGCGGGCCAAGGCCGCTGGCATGACCGTCACTGACTACCTTACCACCTGCGCGCTGGGGAAGGGAATCGTCCGGGTGGAGGGGCTGGACGATCTCCTCTCTGAGCTGAAAGCCCAGGGCCGCAACCTCAACCAGCTCACCACCCTGGCCAACATGGGACGGATCACCATCCTGCGCGGGGACGATTTGTTCAGCGAGTACACCCGGCTGTGTGATCTGCTGGGTGCGCTGGTTCTGAAGGTGCGCTGATGGCGACCTTCACCGCGATCCAGTGCAAAAAGCAGTCTGCCAGTTCGATGCGCGGCGTGATCGACTACGTGGAGCAGGAAAAGAAAACGCGCCTGGGCGACGCATGGCTGGTCACTGGTAGCAACTGTGTTCCGCAGTCTGCGTTCATCGAGATGCAGATGACCAAAGAGCGCTTCCGCAAAACAGGAGGGACGCAGTTCTACCACTTCGTCCAGTCCTTCTCCGCAGAGGACGACATCACGCCCCAGGAGGTCAACGCCATCGGCCTGGAGTTCGCGCAGAAGCAGTTCCCGGACTTCGAGGTGGTGATTGCTACCCACGTTGACACAGGCCACCTGCACAACCACATGGTGGTAAACAGCGTCAGCCACAAGGATGGGCACAAGCTCCACCAGAGCTACAGTGACCTGCTGACACACCGAAAGGTGAACGATGAAATCTGTTTGGCCCATGGGCTGAGTGTGCTGGGTGAGTGCGATTCCCAGAAGAAAAAGAAGCGCATGAAGCCCGGTGAGTACCAGGCCGGCCTGCGCGGCGACAGTTGGAAGCTGGATCTGATTCAGGCCATCAATGAGGCGCTGGAGTATGCCACCAGCCGCGAGAGCTTCATCGAAAACATGGAGGTGGAAGGTTACGAGGTTTCCTGGTCGGATAGTCAGAAGCACATCACCTTCACCTGTCCCAATGGGCGCAAGTGCCGGGACAGCAGCCTCCACGACGAAACCTTTCTCAAGGAAAATCTGGAGGCACTCCTCCTCTACCGTCAGGCCACAGGCTTCCGTCCCACCACCCCGGAGCCGGACGAGGGATGGATGGGCGAGCTGGCCGCTGGATGGTTCCGGGTAGCAGCCGACCTGGAGCGGGATGACGACTGGCAGCTCCCTGTGCCGCTCGTCTGGACAGACAGCAAACAGCGCCGCCGGGAGGCCATCAAGAAAATGGCCATGGGTCAAAAGTTCAGCGGCAACCAACACTGGGAGCAGACGATGTAAAAAATTGATAGACTTGTGGAGGCGGGTGCGGTATATTGTCGGTACCGCGCCAGCCTCCCAGATAGGAGGATCGAAATGAGCATTTGCAAATATCAGACAAACACTCAGATGAATGCCAGATAAGAAAGGAGCAAATCAAATATCAAAGTAGGCCTGTCCGATGCATACCCTTGGAACAAAGGGGGCACGCGGGATGGAGGAACGGGCGCGTCTTGTCAGAGTCGAGCATGACCGCAGGATTACCAAAGAGACGGACAGTCAGTTCCTGTTTGAGTATCAAAGAGCCATCCTGCTGTCGCTGAAGGACAGCGGAGCGCTGGATGAGGCGCAGTACCGATACGCGGAAGGGAAACTGGAAAACCAGCTTCGGGCGCACATCAGAAAACAGAGTAGCACGGAAGAAAGGGGAGAGAAGCCATGATGAAAGTAGCATCCTACTGCCGGGTATCCACCGACCGGGACGAACAGGCCAATTCCTTCGAGAGCCAGCAGCGCTACTTCAAGGAGTACATCGACCGCCAGCCGGATTGGGAGCTGTACCAGGTCTACGCCGACGAGGGCATCACCGGCACCTCAACAAAAAAGCGGGCGGCGTTCAACCGCATGATCGCCGACGCCCATATGGGGAAGTTCCAGCTCATCCTTACCAAAGAGGTGAGCCGGTTCTCCCGAAATATTTTGGACACTATTTCCTACACCAGGGAGCTGAAAGCGCTGGGTGTGGGGGTGGTGTTCATGAACGACGGCATCAACTCCCTGGAGCCGGACGCGGAGCTGCGGCTGTCCATCATGGGCTCCATGGCTCAGGAGGAGAGCCGCAAGACCTCCAGCCGGGTGAAATGGGGCCAGACCCGGCGGATGGAGCAGGGGGTGGTGTTCGGCAGGTCCCTGCTGGGCTACGACGTGAAGGACGGGAAGATGACGATAAACCCAGAGGGGGCTGAGATCATCCGACAGATTTTCTACAAGTACGGCGTGGAGAAAAAGGGCACCTCCGTTATCGCCCGGGAGCTGAGGGAGGCGGGGTATAAGTCACTGACAGGAAACACCAAGTGGTCGAACACCTACATCATCAAGGTGCTGAAAAATGAGAAATATGTGGGCGATTTGGTGCAGAAAAAGACCATCACCCCGGACTATCTCAGCCACACCAAAAAGTACAACCATGGGGAGGAGGAGATGGTGGTCATCCGCAACCACCATGAACCGATCATCAGCCAGAAGCTTTGGGACGTCGTTCAGTCTGAACTGAAAAAGCGGGACCGCAAAGGGGACTACGGCGGCGGACACTCCAACCGCTACGTGTTCAGCGGCAAGATCAAGTGCGGGGAGTGTGGGGCCAGCTTCATCTCCCGGAAGAAGGTCCGCAAGGACGGCACCAGTTACCGGCGCTGGGGCTGCTTCACCGCCACCACGGAGGGGAACCGCCGCGAGGACATCCAGGGAAATGAGGTGGGCTGCGATATCGGGAAGATGCTCCGGGATGAGCTGGCCATGGATATCCTGAAGCAGTCCCTGGCATCGCTGCAAGTGGACGTGGACAGAATCATCCAAAATGTCACCGATATTGCTATGGAGGCCATTCGGGCAGGGGAGGAGCAGGGAACTGACCGCCCCGAAGCGTTGGAGTACCAGATCGAGCAGCTCACCCAAAAGAAAGCGGATGTGCTGGATGCCTTCTTTTCCCGGCAGATCACCAAGGCCGAGATGAAGCTGGTGAACGAGCGGTACGATAGGGAACTGGATGCCCTGCGGATCAGATTGGATGCGGCACACTCCAGGGAGGGGGTCGCTTATGAGCCAGAGGACTTGCGAAATGATGTGGGGAGACAAATTACTGCCATCGTAAGAGGCAAGACAGACAGCGAAATCTTCTATAAAAACCTGCTGGATCACATGGTGGTCTACCGGGATAGGCGGGTGGAGGTTCATCTGAACCTTTTGCCCCAGAAATGGACGTTTATTCTGGGAAATTTCCGGGATTTAAATCTGAAGTTGGAGGGAAAAGAGGCCGTAAAAAACGACGTGTGCAAAAATGACCCCGCAGTGCCCACCGAACCCACCCCCGAAAAACCCAGTGATTGCAACGGTTTGCGGTCGGTGTGCAAAAACGACTCCTCAGTACCGATATCGGTGAGCAGCCCCTTCAGCTCGGGATAGGGCATTGAGTACCGCTGGGACAGGTAGCGCAGGGAAGCACCCAGTTCGCCATCCGGTCCTCCATACTGGGAAATAATTACAGACGCCAGCTTAGGATTGCAGTTCTTAATCCGCACCGGGTATTGCAGCTTCTTCTCATAGACAAACATCAGTCGGCCCCTCCTTCCTGCTGATAGTCCCAGGGCCAGGGATCGTCCAGCCAACGGTAGGCGGCGTCCTGCCCGGCACTGAGCTTAGTCAGCGGGCCGTGCATCTCCTCATAACGCCGCTTGCCCTCCTTGGCCAGCTGGGCGTACTGCCGGAACAGCTGGAACGCCTCGGCGTCATCCTTGTGGGTGTCCAGGTACATCCCCAGCTCCGTGACGACAAACAGCAGGGCCTGGAGCTGGGTGGAGTGGTTGTCGGGGAAGGCTCCCGGTTCCACCTTCAGATGGAAGGGGAGGTTCAGGCCGGGGAACAGGGTGCCATTGGCCAGGGCGTCGGCCTGGCTGTATTTCTGGCTGCCCTGCTGCTGGAAGGGGACATATGGTACCGCCAGCGGGGCGCAGGACGGCATGGTGCCGCAGGCGTCCCTGCAGGGGCGGGAAGTAGTTCCGTCGGAATTCAAGCGAATGACCTCCTTGAATTTAGTCTGGCATTGACTGCCACCCCATACTATGCGTCGTCCCTCGGATGTGCGCATAAAAAGTCGAGGAAAAGAAAAACCCGCCGCCATATTGAATTTGGGAAAGGGATGTGCTATAATACCTCCAGTTGCTGTAGTAAGCGGCGGCTTTGACGCAGACCAGTTGAAATGGAGGGAGATACCCATGACCCACATCCAGACGTTGAACGGTGCCACCCTGAAGCAGAGCGCGGCCCACGGCGGCTGCGGCGAGTGCCAGACCTCTTGCCAGTCCGCCTGCAAGACCTCCTGCACCGTGGCCAACCAGAAGTGCGAGAACAAGAAGTAAGTCCATAACACAGCGCGCCGGAAAGGGTGGGAGCCTCCCACCCTTTTTCTGCGCATGAAAGGAAGGTTGACCGGAATGGTCCATACATTTATCTGCCTGGGGGTGCCTGTGGCGGTGGACGTGAACAGCGGAGCCGTCCATGTGCTGGATAAAACCGCCTATGAAGTCCTGTCCCTGCTGGACGGTCCCATGGCGGAGACCTGCCCCCAGGAGATCCACAGCAAGCTGCCCCAGTACGAGCCCGCCGTGATCGACGGCGTCTGGACGGAGCTTCTGGAGCTTCAGAAGAACGGCCTGCTGTTTACTGGGGACAGCTACATCGACCCCGCCGCGGCCACCCTGATGCAGCAGGACGCCCCCATCAAGGCCCTGTGCCTCCATGTGTCCCACGACTGCAACCTCCGGTGCCAGTATTGCTTTGCCTCTACCGGAGACTTTGGTACCGGGCACCGCATGACCATGGATATCGAGACGGCGAAAAAGGCCATTGACTTTGTCATCGAGCGATCCGGGAACCGCCGGAACATTGAGGTAGACTTTTTCGGCGGCGAGCCTCTGATGGCCATGGACACGGTAAAGGCCACGGTGGAATACGCCCGCTCCCTTGAGCAGGAGAAGGGGAAAAACTTCCGCTTCACCATCACCACCAACGGCGTGCTGCTCAGCGACGAGAACATCGAGTACATCAACCGGGAGATGTCCAACGCCGTGCTGTCCCTGGACGGGCGGCCCGAGGTCAACGACAGGATGCGTAAGACCGTGTCGGGCGGCGGCAGCTACGATGTGATCCTGCCCAGGTTCCAAAAGCTGGTGCAGGGCAGGGGAGAGAAGGACTATTACCTCCGGGGCACCTTCACCCGGCACAACGCCGACTTCGCCGCCGACGTGCTCCACATCGCCGACCAGGGCTTCCGGCACGTGTCGGTGGAGCCGGTGGTGGGCAGCCAGGACTGCGGCTATTCCTTCCGGGAGGAGGACCTGCCCGGAATCCTGGAGGAGTACGAGCGTCTGGCGGCGGAGCTGCTGAAGCGGGACGATGTGAACTTCTTCCACTTCAACGTGGATCTGTCCCAGGGCCCCTGCGTGATCAAGCGGATGCGGGGCTGCGGCGCGGGGTGCGAGTACGTGGCCATCACCCCGGAGGGGGACATCTACCCCTGCCACCAGTTTGTGGGCAATGAGGAATATAAGCTGGGCAATCTCTACGACGGCTCCTTTGACATGGATCTGTCCCGGAAATTTGCGGGGCTGAACATCTACACCCGGCCCGACTGCAAGGACTGCTGGGCGCGGTTCTATTGCAGCGGCGGCTGTTCCGCCTCTAACCTGCTTGTCAACGGCGACATAAAAAAACCGAACCGCTTCGGCTGCGATATGCAGCGCAAGCGGTTGGAGTGCGCCATCGCCATGCGGGCCATCCGGGCGGGCATGGCAGGGGAGAGACCCTGATCCGTTCAAACCCGCGAAAATACGACAGTTGGGCCGTGGTTTCAACATTTTGAAGCCGCGGCCCATTTGGGCACAACATCATGTGTTTGACGGAAGAACCCTTGCCGACTGTTCACGAAGTTTACATAATGCAGGAGACATAACAACTGGACATAACGGAAAAATTCGGAGAAATTTCCCGTTTCCTCTTGCGTTTCCGGAAAAAGAGGTTTATGATAAACTTTACCGAATGAAGGGCCGCAGTTTCCCACCGCCGTACAATCAATCCGTGTGGGTTTTCCGCATAGATCCTGTCCCGCCATCATAGTATCCCTGTGGGGTGATGGGTGTGGCAGTCCGCAGGACAGGAAAACGCATAGGGTCCGCGACCTCGTTGGATGGGGTGACCCGGCTGGCGATACTGGCCGTCTGTTTTGGGCTGGGTGCGCTGGGCGGGTTCCTGTTCTCCGCCCTGTCCGGGGACAGCGTTGAGCTGATGGACTACCTTCAGCAGTACTTCCAGTCCGCCGGACAGGGAGGCGGCCTGGAGCCGTCCTTGGCCGCCACGGTCTGGGATCTGGTCCGCTGGCCTTTGGCGGCGTTCCTGCTGGGGCTGGTTCCCCTGGGGGCGGTGGGCGTGCCCCTGCTGATGGGGGGGCGGGGGTTTCTGCTGGCCTTCGCGGCGGCCACCTTCGCCCGGCTGTTCCACCTGCCCGGCGTGGCGGCGGCACTGGCTGTGTTCGGGGTCACCCTGCTGGTGGCGGTGCCGGTGCTGTTCGTTGTGGCGGCGGACGCGTTCCGCCAGTCGCTGAGCCGCCTGCCCGGTGCGCCGTCGGCCCCCATCCATTGGACGGAGCGGATCCAGGCCCTGGCCCCCTGCGCGGGCCTGCTGGTGCTGGCTGCGGCCCTTCAGCAGACCGTGATGCCCGCCCTGTTTTCCGCCGTATGCGCCAGGCTGTTAAATCTATGAGAGAGGAGCTGAGCACGTTGGACTACATCGCCGGTTATGAGACGTGGCTGACCCGGGAGAAGCGGGCCGCCGCCAACACCCTCAGCTCCTATGTCCGGGATGTGCGCCAGTTCGCCCACTGGGCGGACGAAAACAGGCTGGAGCTGCTCCAGACCTCCCAGGAGGATGTGAAGCGGTACGCCCGCCACCTGGAGCAGACGGGGAAGTCCAACGCCACGGTGGTGCGTTCCGTGGCGTCGCTGAAGTCCTTCTATACCTACATGACCGCCGCCCATTTTGTGCGCTTCAACCCGGCCAAGGGCTTCACCCCCAACCGCATTGAGCGCAGGCTGCCCGCCATCCTCACCAACCGGGAGGTAGACCTGTTTCTGGAGCAGCCCAACATCGGGGACTCCAAGGGCTGCCGGGACAAGGCCATGCTGGAGCTGCTGTACGCCACCGGAATCCGGGTGTCGGAGCTTATTGCCCTGGACGCCCAGGATGTCAACCTGTCCGCAGGCTTCCTCCACTGCCGGGGGAAGAACAAGGATCGGGTGGTGCCCCTCTATAAGGCGGCGGTGCGTGCGCTGGCCTCCTATGTCACCGAAGTGCGGCCCCAGCTGCTGGAGGATCCCGCTGAGACGGCCCTGTTTGTCAACATGAACGGGGAGCGCATGAGCCGCCAGGGGTTCTGGAAGATTGTAAAGTGCTATCAGGAGAAGGCGGGGATTGTGAAGGATATCACGCCCCACACCCTGCGCCACTCCTTCGCCGCCCATCTGCTGGAAAACGGGGCGGATCTGAAATCCATCCAGGAGATGCTGGGCCACGCGGACATCTCCGCCACCCAGATCTATACCCAGGTGGTGAATCAAAAGCTCCGGGACGTGTACGTGAAAGCCCATCCCCGGGCCTGAATCCAAACCTGATAGGCCGCGGAACCAGTAGAAAGAGGTTCCGCGGCCATTTTCTGTGTGGACAAGGCGCATAAATCCCCCGCCCGGGACATACAGTAGGGTATGCAAGGGGGGATCGGCGTGGACACGACCTATGGACGCAGAACGGCAAGGGGCGGCCGCAGAACGGCCCGCGGGACAAGACGGCCCGCCCAGCAGGCCGGAACGGGCGATCGGCGCAGGCTGATCCAGCTGCTGGTGAGCTTGGTATTGTTTCTGCTGGTCTATGTGGGGCGGGGGGTATTTCCTGCTCAGTTTGAGGCGTGGCGCACCGCCCTGGACGAAAACGTGGATTTCACCGCGGCCTTCCGGGAGTTCAGCCAGTCCATCTCCGACGGGAGCACGCTGGGGGAGTCGTTGGAGACGCTGTGGGTGCGGGTGACCGGGGGTGAGCCGGAGCCGGACGATCCTGCCCTGGAGGGAGACACGCCCCCGGCGGTGGTGCCGCTGGGCCAGACCCCGGGGGCGGGGCGGGCCTATCTGAGCACCCATGGGGTGATGGAGGGACGGGACAGGACGCCGCCGGACGAGCCTGTCCCGCCGGCATCCCCGCCGCCGGAGACGGCCGCCCCGACCCCGGAGCCTACCCAGCCCGCCGTGGTGACGGCGTTGGCCCAGGAGTACACCGACGACGGGGTAAAGCTGCCGTCCAACGTGAGCTTTGCCTACTATGAGCTGGGCCTGCCCAAGACAGTGGACCCGGTGACGGGCCCGGTGACCTCCACCTTCGGCTACCGGGACAGCCCGGTGAACGGGAAGAATGAGTTCCACTTGGCCCTGGACATTGGCGCGGCGGAGGGAACGGAGATCGGGGCCTTTGCCGACGGCGTCGTGGAGTACATCGGCAAAAGCGATGAGTTTGGGCTCTATTTGAAAATTACCCACGCCAACAACGTCAGCAGCTTTTATGCTCATTGCAGCAAGCTGCTGGTTCGCAAGGGCGACCCCGTGACCTGCGGCCAGACGGTGGCCTTGGTAGGGGACACAGGCAACGCCGTCGGTGCTCATCTCCACCTCACCATTGAAAAGGACAAAATCCGGCTGGACCCGGCCCACTATGTGGCGAAATCCTGAGCAGCCCAGGGTGGAGGCCAGCCCCGGTTTTTTGCTTCTGCTGGGGGCGTTGTTCTGGCTGGACGAGGGGGTGGGGCTGCTGCCCTGGGGCCTGCTGGCCTGTATCGTCCATGAGCTGGGCCACATAGCGGCGGCCCTGGTCTGTGGGGGCCGGGTGGAGCGGCTGTCCCTGACCATGGTGGGCGCGGAATTGTCCTTCTCCTACCGGACGCCGCTGTCCTATGGACGGGACAGCCTGGTGGCCTTGGCGGGGCCGGGGGCCAACCTGCTACTGGGCGGACTGTTCTTCTGGCAGGGGCGGCACCTTCCGGCGGTGCTCACCCTGGGCCTGGGGGTGTTCAATCTGCTGCCCATCCTGCCGCTGGACGGGGGGCGGGTGGTGTACGGCCTGTTGGCGGAGCGGCTGGACCCGGACTGGGCGGACCGCCTGCTGACCGCGTCGGCGGGGTGCCTGGTGGGATTGCTGGCGGGGGCGGGGGCCATCGCCGCCATTCACTACGCCAACGTGACCCTGCTGCTCACCGCCCTGTGGCTGCTGGCAGGGGTGATCCGCCACAGCGGGCAGGGGAGGGGACGGGATTTTCTGTAGCAAATGTTAAAAATTTTCCGGGAACCCCCTTGCAAATCCTTTCGTGATATGATAAACTACCTTGGTCTGAAAACGGGTGGTCCTCTGCGCGGCGAAACGGCCTGGACGCATGAACGCCTGACTATAGGAGGAAATACAAATGGATCTGTTGCAGCAATTCAGCGAGAAGTACATGAAGGACAAAGCTCCTTCTGTCCGCGTGGGCGACACCGTCCGCGTGCACATCCGGGTCAAGGAAGGCAGCCGTGAGCGTATCCAGGTGTTCGAGGGCACCGTGATCGCCAAGAAGCACGGCGGCGTGGAGGAGAGCTTCACCGTCCGCCGCATCTCTTACGGCGTCGGCGTGGAGAAGGTGTTCCCCCTGCACGCCCCCACCATCGAGAAGGTGGAGACCGTCCGGAAGGGCAAGGTCCGCCGGGCCAAGCTGTACTACCTGCGCGACCGCGTGGGCAAGGCGGCTAAGGTTAAGGAGGATCTGTAAGCTGTGGAATAAAAAAGGAGCGGGGGACCGCTCCTTTTTTATTCAAAGGAGCACGATAGATAAGGAGGCGCGCCTGTGAACATCCAGTGGTATCCGGGGCACATGACCAAAACCCGGCGGCAGATGGAGGCCGACCTGAAGCACGTGGACATTGTGGTGGAAATTGTGGACGCCCGCGTTCCCATCTCCAGCCGTAATCCGGACATCGACGCCATCTGCGGGAACAAGCCCCGGGTCATCATGCTGAACCGGGCGGATCAGGCCGATCCCCAGCTCACCCGGGCCTGGGCGGACTACTTCAATAAGACGCTGGGCATTCCCGCTGCGGCGGCAGACTCCCGGGCGGGGACGGGGGTGGGCCAGATGGCGGCCCTGGCCCGGAGCGCGCTGAAGGAGCAGATCGCCCGGTGGAAGGAAAAGGGGCAGGTGGGCCGCCCCATCCGGGCCATGGTGGTGGGCGTGCCCAACGTGGGCAAGTCTACCTTTATTAATAAGGCGGCCAAGCGCAAGTCCGCCAAGACCGGAGACCGCCCCGGCGTCACCCGGGGCAAGCAGTGGGTCAGCGTGGACAGCGGTTTGGAGCTGCTGGACACGCCGGGCATCCTCTGGCCCAAGTTCGAGGACGAGACCACCGGCCTGCACCTGGCCTTTACCGGCGCGGTGAAGGACGAGGTGACGGACTTGGAGGGGCTGGCCTGCGCCCTGCTGGAGCTGCTGCGGGACCGCTACCCCCAGGCCGTAAAGGAGCGGTACAAGGTGGCGGAGCTGGAGGGAAGGCAGGGCTGGGAGCTGCTGGAGGACTGCGCGAAGAACCGGGGTATGCGGATTTCCGGCGGCGAGGTGGACACGGAGCGGATGGCGAAGCTGCTGCTGGACGAGTTCCGGGGTGGCAAGCTGGGACGCTTTACACTGGAAGCACCGGAAGATGTGAAGCGATAGAGAAGGGGAGGGAAGGCCATGCCGGGCTGGGACTATGAGCGGGCGGCGGCAGAGCGGGGATACCATGCGGTATGCGGCTGTGACGAGGCAGGCGCGGGCCCCTTGGCGGGCCGGGTATACGCGGCGGCGGTCATGCTCCCGGACGGGCTGGAGCTGCCTTGGCTCAATGACTCCAAGCGGGTGACGGAGAAGCGGCGGGAGATCTTGTTCGACCAGATCCAGGAGCAGGCCGTGAGCTGGGCCGTGGCCTGGGTGGAGCCGGAGGAGATCGACAAGCTGGACATTCTCAACAGCCGGATCAAGGCCATGCAGCTGGCCATCGACGCCCTGGAACCAAAGGCGGATTTCGCCCTCATCGACGGCAACCGGGATCACGGGAGCAAGCACGCCATTACCGCAGAGCATCAGATGGTTGTAAAGGGAGACAGCTTGTCATATTCTATTGCGGCGGCGTCCATTTTGGCGAAGGTCAGCCGGGACCGCTGGATGGTGGAAATGGCGGCGCGGTACCCGCAATATGAGTTCGAACGCCACAAGGGCTATCCCACCAAACGCCACTTTGAATTGCTGCGGAAGTTTGGACCCTGTCCTATCCACCGCCGCTCCTTCTTGAAAAACCTGTGAGGGGCGGGGGAGGTGCCCGCGCCCTGGGGCAGTGGGGCGAGGATCAGGTGGCGGAGCGGCTCCAAGCCCAGGGCTGGCGGATTGTGGCGCGGAATTTCCGGTGCCGCATGGGGGAGATCGACCTCATTGCTGAGGACGGGAGATATCTGGCCTTTGTGGAGGTGAAGCTCCGCAAGGACGGCAGTTATGGCGCGGCCTGTGAAGCGGTAACCCTTTCCAAGCAGCGCAAGCTGCGGCTCACCGCCGAGTCCTATTTGCTTCACCGTACCACGGAGCTTCAGCCCCGGTTTGATGTGGCCGAGGTTTACGCCCCCCAGGGGGTGCGCACGGAGCAGCCGGACATATATTATATTGAGAACGCCTTTTAGGGGGACAGCTATGGAGCCTATCTGCGTATTTGACGCCCACTGCGATACCATTTCCCGCTGCTGGCGGGAGTACGAAGGGCTGGACCGCAACACCGGGATGATTTCCCTGGAGCGGACGGCGGGGTTTGCCCGGTACTGCCAGTTTTTTGCCCTGTGGACGGCGGACGGCTACACCGGCTACCCCTCCGGCGGGGACTCGGTGGAGCGGGCTTATCAGGCCCTTCTGCGCTGTTTCAAGGAACAGATGGCCCGCAACGGGGACAGGATCGTCCAATGCCGGACCGCCCAGGACGCGGAAAACGCCCACAGGCAGGGGAAAGCGGCGGCGTTTCTGACTGTGGAGGGGGCCGAGCTGCTGGGCTGTGACCCGGAGCGGCTGGACGGGGCCGCGGCGGAGGGCGTTATCGCCATCAATCTCACCTGGAACCACGCCAACGCCCTTTCCGGCTCCTCGGCGGAGGAACCGGAAAGGGGAATTTCCCCCCTGGGACGGCGGTTTGTGGCAAAAATGGAGGAGTTACATATCCTGGTGGATGTGTCCCATCTGTCGGAGGCCGGGTTCTGGGACTTGGCGGATCTGGCCCGCAGGCCCTTTATTGCCAGCCACTCCAACGCAAAATCTGTGCGGGATCACACAAGAAACTTGACGGATGGGCAAATAAATGCGATAATAAAAAATCAAGGTGTGATCGGACTCAATTTTTATGAGGCCTTCGTGGGCGGCGGACGGGATTTCGACGCTCTCCGCGCCCACCTGGATCACATCCTGGGGCTGGGCGGCGCGGCCCACATCGCCTTGGGGGGCGACTGGGATGGCTGCGACACCATCCCCGCCCTGCCCTCCATCGACAGGATAGGGGATTTTTACGACTATCTGCTTCACCACGGTTATCATGAAACAGTCGTGCGCGACCTGTTTTATAACAATTTAATGAGAGTAGTGAGTGAAAGATGAATTACCTGAGTACGAGAAATAGAGACCTCCGGATGAACGCGCCCCAGGCCATCGCCAAGGGACTGGCCCCGGACGGGGGACTGCTGACCCCGGCGGTGCTGCCCCGCCTGCCCGCCTCCGCGGTGGAGACCATGAAGGAGATGTCCTACCAGCAGCGGGTGGTCTATATCATGAACAGCTTTTTGGAGGGCTTCGCGGCCTCCGAGCTGACCACCTACGCGTCCGAGGCTTACGGCGGGGGGAAATTCTCCCACGAGGACGTGGCCCCGGTGCGCAAGCTGGACGACAGCACCTACTGCCTGGAGCTGTGGCATGGGCCTACCTGCGCCTTCAAGGATATGGCCCTTCAGATGCTGCCCCATCTGCTCACCGCGTCGCTGGAGAAAAACGATGAGAAAAAGACGGTGTGCATTCTGGTGGCCACCTCCGGCGACACGGGCAAGGCCGCCCTGGAGGGCTTCCGCAACGTAGACAAGACAAAGATCCTGGTATTCTATCCCAAGAACGGCGTGTCCGACATCCAGGAGCTTCAGATGGTCACCCAGGAGGGGGGCAATGTGGGGGTGACCTCGGTGACGGGGAACTTCGACGACGCCCAGGCCGGGGTGAAGCAGCTCTTTTCCAACCAGGAGCTGGCCCATACCCTGGCGGAGCGGGGCTATTTCCTGTCCTCCGCCAACTCCATCAACTGGGGGCGGGTGCTGCCCCAGATCGTGTATTACGCCTCCGCCTACTGCGATCTGCTGAAGTCCGGGGCCATCACCAAGGGGCAGGCGGTCAATGTGTGCGTCCCCACTGGGAACTTTGGCAACATTCTGGCCGCCTACTACGCCAAGGAGATGGGCATACCCATCAACCGCCTGATCTGCGCCTCCAACCATAACAACGTCCTCACAGACTTCATCCACACGGGAGCGTACGACCGCAACCGCACCTTCTACAACACCCTGTCCCCCTCCATGGACATCCTGATCTCCAGCAACCTGGAGCGGATGGTCTTTGAGCTGTCCGGCCGGAGCGACAAGCAGGTGCGGGAATATATGTCCCAGCTGGCGGAGTACGGCAGCTACCGGGTGGACAGTGCCATCCGCACCAAGCTGAAGAAGCTGTTCAGCGCGGGCTGCTGCGACGACGCCCAGACCCTGGTCACGATCGGGAGGATGTGGAAGGAGATGGAGTACCTCATCGACCCCCACACCGCTGTGGCCTTCCATGTGCTGGATGAGTACCGGGCGGAGACGGGGGACGACACCCCCACCCTGGTGGTGTCCACCGCCAGCCCCTTCAAGTTCTGCTCCAGCGTTCTCACCGCCCTGGGGGTGCGGGATCACAAGCCCGGGGTGGACATACTGGATCAGCTCAGCCAGCACACCGGAGTGCCTGTGCCCATGCCCCTGGCCCGGCTGAAAAACAGGCAGCGTCGATTCAGCGGCTCCATTGATCCCGCCGGCATGACGGACTGCGTGCTGGACTTCCTGAAATAAGAGGTGAGGGGATGGCACTTTACGCCATCGGAGACACCCACCTGTCCCTGCGTTCGGACAAGCCCATGGACGTGTTCGGCGGGGGATGGGAGGGCTACGTGGACAAGCTCCGGGAGGGCTTCGCCCCAGTGGAGGACAGCGACACGGTGGTGCTGTGCGGCGACCTGTCCTGGGGGATGAGCCTGGAGGAGGCGCGGGACGACTTCGCGTTTCTGAACTCCGAGCTGCCGGGGGAAAAGTGGCTGCTGAAAGGGAACCATGACTACTGGTGGACCACCGCGTCCAAGATGAACGCCTTTTTCGCGGCCAACGGCTTCACCCGGCTCCATATCCTCCACAATAACTGCGCTCCCTATGGGGACGCCGCCCTGTGCGGCACCCGGGGCTGGTTCTTCGAGGAGAACGGCACGCCCCACTGGGAGAAGGTGTTCAACCGGGAGCTTATCCGGCTGGAGGCGTCCCTGAAGGCGGCGGGGGAGCGGGAAAAGCTCTGCTTTCTCCACTACCCGCCCCTGTACCGGGGGTACCGCTGCCAGGAGATCATCGACCTGCTGGAGCGGTATCAGGTTCGGGTATGCTGTTACGGGCATCTCCACGGGGCCAGCCACCGTCTGGCCATCGAGGGGGTGCAGGGGAATGTGGACTACCGGCTGGTGTCCGCAGACTTTGTCGGGTTCCGTCCGAAAAAAATTTTAGATTGAGCAAAAAAACAGTGGAAATTTCCGCGCCTATCTGATAGAATAGGCTGGATTATTTAGAAAGAAGGCCCGGAGCATTGACAGGGCCGAGCTTGGAGGAACAACCATGAACATCAAAAGCAACGAGAAAACAGAAAACAGCGCGTTTGAGTTAGTGATCGAGGTGGGGGCCGCGGAGTTCCAGTCCGCCATCGACAAGGTCTACAACAAGCAGAAGAACCGGATCAACGTCCCCGGCTTCCGGAAGGGCAAGGCCCCCCGGAAGATGGTGGAGAAGATGTACGGCACCGAGATCTTTTTCGAGGACGCCATCTCCCTGGCCTATCCCGACGCCTACGAAGCCGCGCTGAAGGAGACCGGGCTGAAGCCCGTGGCCTACCCCCAGCTGGAGGTGCTGGACGTGAGCGCGGACGGCTTTACCTTCAAGGCCACCGTCACCGTCAAGCCCGAGGTGTCCATCAAGGACTACAAGGGCCTGCCCGTGGGCAAGGCGGACGTGAAGGTGTCCGCCGCCGACATCAAGGCGGAGCTGAAGCCGTACATCGACCGGGCCTCCCGCCTGGTGAGCGTGGACCGCAAGGCCAAGAAGGGCGACACCGCCGTTATCGACTTCGAGGGTTTCAAGGACGGCGTGCCCTTCCAGGGCGGCAAGGGTGAGAGCTACAGCCTGGAGCTGGGTTCCGGCTCCTTTGTCCCCGGCTTTGAGGAGCAGGTGATCGGCATGAAGGCCGGAGACGAGAAGGATCTGGACATCACCTTCCCGGAGAACTACACCCCCGAGCTGGCCGGAGCCGCCGTGGTGTTCAAGGTCAAGGTCCACGAGGTGAAGGAGAAGCAGGAGCCTGAGGTGGACGACGAGTTCGCCAAGGACGTGTCTGAGTTTGACACGCTGGAGGAGTTCAAGAAGGATCTGGGCGAGAAGCTGAAAACCCGCCGCCAGGAGCAGGCCGACCGGGATTTCGAGACCGCTGTTATCGACGCGCTGATCGAGAAGCTGGAGTGCGACGTGCCCCAGGCCATGATCGACCACCGGGCGGACAAGATGCTGGAGGATTACGCCAACCGCATCCAGGGCCAGGGCATCGGCTTTGAGAACTACCTCCAGATGATGGGCATGACCCTGGACGAGCTGCGGGCCCAGTCCAAGACGGCCGCCGAGCGCAATGTGCGCAGTGATCTGGCCCTGGAGGCCGTGGCCGCCGCCGAGGGCATCGAGGCCACCGACGCCGACGTGGACGAGGAGATCGCCAAGCTGGCGGAGCAGTATAAGCTGGAGGCGGACAAGGTCCGGGAGCTGGTGAGCATGGAGGATCTGCGGATCGATCTGGCCATGCGCAAGGCGTTGGATCTGGTGAAGGGCGCGGCCAAGAAGCCCGCCAAAAAGGCCAAGAAGGCCGATGGCGCGGAGGGCGAGGAAGACGAGCCCGAGGAAAAGCCCGCCAAGAAGAAGACCGCCTCCAAGGGCAAGGGTAAGGCCGCGTCCGACAGCGAGGAAAACTAATCTGCTTTTTTGAGGGCGGGAGGGAATAAGTTCCCAGCCCCGGTGGGTATACTGATGTCTGCCGGCGGTTGGGGGACTGCGATTCCCCCATCAGAAAGGAGCAATTCATATGAGCTTAGTACCTTATGTTGTGGAACAGACCAGCCGGGGCGAGCGTTCCTACGACATCTTTTCCCGGCTGCTGAACGACCGGATCGTTTTCCTGGGCGAGGAGGTCAACGCCACCACTGCGTCCCTGGTGGTGGCCCAGCTGCTCTACCTGGAGGCCCAGGACCCGGACAAGGACATTCAGTTCTATATCAACAGCCCCGGCGGGTCCATCCCGGACGGAATGGCCATCTATGACACCATGCAGTACATCAAGTGCGATGTGTCCACCATCTGCGTGGGCATGGGTGCGTCCATGGGCGCGTTCCTGCTGTCCTCCGGGGCCAAGGGCAAGCGGATGGCCCTGCCCAACGCGGAGATCATGATCCACCAGCCCTCCGCGGGCACTCAGGGGCAGATCACCGACATGGCCCTCCACCTGAAGCGGCTGGAGACCATCAAGAAACGGGTGACCAAGATCCTGGCCGACAACTGCGGAAAGGATCTGACCCAGGTCACCGCCGACTGTGAGCGGGACAATTTCATGACCGCCGAGGAGGCCCTGGAGTATGGCCTGATCGACAAAATTATTACCAATCGCTGATACGGTCCAAAGAGCGGAGGCTGCCGTCTCCGCTCTTTGCCGCTTTCCTTGAAAGGAAGATGAACCATGGCAAGAGACGACTATAAATCGGTGCGCTGCTCCTTCTGCGGCAAGCACCAGGAGCAGGTGGAGCGGGTAATCGCCGGACCCGGGGCGTATATCTGCAACGAATGCGTCCGCCTGTGCATGAACATACTGGGGGAGGACTATGACGACGGGCCGGACGAGGCCCCCGAGATCCCCGACGTGATCCCCACCCCCCAGGAGATGGTGGCGGTGCTGGACGAGTATATTATCGGGCAGGAGAACGCGAAGATTGCGTTGTCCGTAGCGGTATATAACCATTATAAGCGCATCTATTTCGGCGGCGGGGACGATGTGGAGCTGCAAAAGTCCAACATCCTCATGGTAGGCCCAACGGGCTGCGGCAAAACCCTGTTTGCCCAGACCCTGGCCCGGATTTTGAAGGTGCCCTTCGCCATTGCCGACGCCACCACCCTCACTGAGGCGGGGTATGTGGGCGATGATGTGGAAAATATCCTGCTGCGGCTGGTCCAGGCCGCGGACTACGATATTGAGCTGGCCCAGCGGGGCATCATCTATGTGGACGAGATTGACAAGATCGCCCGCAAGAGCGAGAACACCTCCATCACCCGGGACGTGTCCGGCGAGGGCGTCCAGCAGGCCCTGCTGAAAATCCTGGAGGGCACCGTGGCCAACGTGCCGCCCCAGGGCGGGCGCAAGCATCCCCACCAGGAGTTCCTGCAAATTGACACCAAAAACATCCTGTTCATCTGCGGCGGGGCTTTTGACGGGCTGGATCAGATCATCGAGCGACGCCTGGATCAAAAGACAATCGGCTTCGGTTCCGATGTGAAAACCTCGGCGGAGCGGGAGAAGGAGGACGTGTTCCAGCACGTCCAGCCCCACGATCTGCTGAAATTCGGCATTATTCCGGAGCTGGTGGGCCGTCTGCCCATCCTCACCAGCCTGAAGGCGTTGGATCGGGATCAGCTGGTGCGCATTCTCACCGAGCCCAAGAACGCCCTGGTGAAGCAGTACAAGTGCCTGATGGACTACGACAATGTGGAGCTGGAGTTTGCCCCCGGCGCGCTGGAGGCTGCCGCGGACAAGGCATTGGAGCGCAAAATCGGTGCCCGCGGCCTGCGGGCGGTGCTGGAGGACGTGATGACTCCGGTGATGTACGAGGTGCCCTCTGATCAGAGTATTGCCAAGGTGACCATCACTGCCGATGCCATCAAGGGCGAAGGGGAGGCGGAGATCCTCCGGGAGGAGGGCCGCCCGGCCCGGCCGCGTCTGGGTGCCGCTGAGCTGCGGGCGGAGCGGGGGGGACAGCAGGCCCATCCCCGGGGAAACGCGTCCTGAGCAGGAGGTAAAGAAAACAAGCTGCGATTAGGGGCGGGCGTTTCGGCCCGCCCCTTTGCCTGATGTTGCCCGCCGGCTGTGTGCTCCGCGCACTGGCGATGGCTGTGAAGTCTGCGGCGGAGAGCCGCTGCGGACTTCAGAAGCGGTTCTATTACAGTAAGGAGGATGCTCATGACAGAGATACTGGAGCATGGGCCCGATCGGCTGACGATCCCGGTGCTCACCCTGCGGGGGCTTACGGTCTTTCCCCAGCTTCTGCTTCATTTTGATGTGGGGCGGAATGCGTCCATCCACGCATTGGAGGAGGCGATGGAGGAAAACCGGGAGATTTTTCTGGTCACCCAGCGGGATCTGACGGTGGAAAACCCGGAGGCGCAGGACCTCTACGCCATCGGCACGGTGGCGGAGGTAAAGCAGATCCTCCGCCTGCCGGAAAACAGCGTCCGGGTCATGGTGGCGGGACGCAGCCGGGGCCGCCTGCTGCGGATCACATCATCGGAGCCTTATCTCACGGCAGAGGTGGAGCTGATCCCGGAAATTCCAACGTCTAAGGGTAATTCGTCCCGGACAGAGGCCGCTATCCGGCAGGTTTACAACTATTTGGAGCGGTATACCGAGCTGTCCGACCGGGTGACGCCGGAGATCTACTTGAAGCTGCTGGCCAGTGATGATCCGGCCTATATTGCCGACTACGCCGCCCAGCACCTGCCCCTGCGGTTTGAGGACAAGCAGGCGGTGCTGGAGGAGTTGCGGCCCGCCCGCCGCCTGGATCGACTCTGCCGGATTCTGGGCCGCGAAGTGGAGATTTTAGAGGTAGAGAGCGAGCTGGCGGCCAAGGTGCACGAGCAGGTGGCCGCCAGCCAGCGGGACTATTTCCTCCGGGAACAGCTGCGGGTCCTCCAGCGGGAGCTGGGGGAGGGAGAGGAGGACGATGAGATCTCCGAGTACCGGGGCCGTATCGCCAAGGCGAAGCTGCCCAGCGAGGTGCGGGAAAAGCTGTTGAAGGAGGTCCGGCACCTGGAAAAGCAGCCTTACAGCTCGTCAGAGGCGGCGGTACTTCGGGGCTACCTGGATACCTGCCTGGAGCTGCCCTGGCAGGTGAAAACGCGGGAGCGGGTGAGCATGGCGGCGGTATCCAAGGCGTTGGACGCGGATCACTACGGGTTGGACAAGGTGAAGGAACGGATTTTGGAATTTGTGGCGGTGAAGCAGCTGGCCCCACAGCTCAAGGGGCAGATCATCTGCCTGGTGGGCCCGCCTGGGGTGGGCAAGACCTCCATCGCCATGAGTGTGGCGCGGGCCATGAACCGGAAGCTGGCCCGGATCTCCTTGGGAGGCATCCGGGACGAGGCGGATATTCGGGGCCACCGCAAGACCTATGTGGGGGCCATGCCGGGGAGGATCATCGCTGGGATCAAGCAGGCCGGAAGTGCCAACCCGGTGTTGCTATTGGACGAGATTGACAAGGTGGGCAGCGACCACCGGGGCGATCCGGCGGCTGCCCTGCTGGAGGTGCTGGACGGGGAGCAGAACAGCACCTTCCGGGATCATTTTCTGGAACTGCCGTTTGATCTGTCCGATGTGATGTTCATTACGACCGCCAACACCACCAGTACTATCCCCAAGCCCCTGCTGGATCGGATGGAAGTCATTGAGCTGTCCAGCTACACGGACAAGGAAAAGCTGCAGATCGCGAAAAAGCACCTGTTGCCCCGGGAGCTGAAACGCCACGGGCTGACCCGCGCTCAGATGAAAATCAGCGACGGGGGGCTGAATGAGCTGATCACCGGCTACACAAAGGAGTCCGGAGTGCGGCAGCTGGAGCGGAAGCTGGCGGCCCTGTGCCGGAAGACAGCGGCGGAAATCGTCAAAGAGAGTGTCAAGCATATCTCCATTACAGAATTTGATTTAGAGGAGCTTTTGGGCCCAAGACGTTACCAGGACGACACCCCGTCCATGGAGCCGCTGGTGGGTGTGGTGAACGGGCTGGCCTGGACCTCGGCGGGCGGGGAACTACTGGAGGTAGAGGTCAATGTGGTGCCCGGTTCCGGCAAGCTGTCCCTCACCGGAAATCTGGGGGACGTGATGAAGGAGTCCGCCCGGGCCGCGCTGTCCTATATCCGCAGCCGCGCGGCGCAGCTGGGCGTGGCACCAGATTTCCACACCACCAAAGATATCCACGTTCACTTCCCGGAGGGGGCAATCCCCAAGGACGGACCATCTGCCGGAATTGCTATCACCACCGCCATGGTGTCTGCCCTCGCCGGAATCCCAGTGAGGCGGGACGTAGCCATGACGGGGGAGGTGACCCTGCGGGGACGGGTGATGGCCATTGGCGGACTGCGGGAAAAGACTATGGCGGCCTTGCGCAGCCATATTTCCACGGTAATCCTCCCGGCGGACAATGTGAAGGACTTGCAGGAGATTGACCAGACTGTGCGTGCCGCGTTGAAGTTCGCTCCGGTTCAGCAGGTGGATGAGGTTCTGTCCCAAGCACTGACAGGTGCTTTACCCTTACAGCTGGACGCGGCCCCTATGCCTGCCGCTGACAGGCCCAAGGCGGTGGGGCACACCGTCAATCTGCGGCAGTGAGGTGGAATTATGACGGTGAATTGGAATAAGGCGGAGTTTATCCGCTCAGCGGCAAAGCCGGCGGACTTTCCGCGGGACGGCCTGCCCCAGGTGGTGTTTGCGGGCCGTTCCAATGTGGGGAAATCCTCGGCGATCAATCGGCTGCTGAACCGGAAGAACTTTGCCCGGGTAGGCTCGGCACCGGGGAAAACCACCCATATCAACTACTTTTTGATTGACAAAAAGCTGTACCTGGTAGATCTGCCGGGATATGGCTATGCCAAGGTGTCCAAGCAGGAGCGGGACCGCTGGGGGCGGCTCATTGAGGCATGGTTTGCCGATTCCGGGAGGATGGCGGCAGGTATCCTGATCGTAGACGCCCGCCACAAGCCCACGGCAGACGACTGCACCATGGCCCAGGTCTTTTTGAGCGCGGATAAGCCCTTTCTGGTGCTGGCAAACAAGCTGGATAAGCTGAAAAAGAGCGAGATTGAGGACAATCTGCTCCGAATCCGGGAGACGTTAGCCCTGCCGGAGACCGCGCCTGTCATCCCATTTTCGGCGGAAAAGGGAACTGGGAAGCTTGACTTGATTGGGGAAATTCTGAATTGTTTGGGGGATCGGACATGAAGTATGTGCGTATCGACAGGCCGGAAGGCCCCTGCTGGGCTGTGGTGAAAGGGGAGGAGGCGTTGACCCTCTCCAAGCCCCCTTTTGATGGGGTGGAGTACGACGGCGGACGGCTTCCCTTGTGTCAATGCAAGCTGCTGGCCCCCTGTTCCCCCAGCAAGATAGTCTGTGTGGGCAAAAATTATGCGGAGCACGCCCGTGAAATGGGGGCGGATCCCCCTGGTTTTCCTGTGCTGTTTTTGAAGGGCCCCAATACGCTGAATCGGCCCGAGGGGGCTATCCATGCCCCGGCCTTTGTGACGCAGCTGGACTACGAGGGGGAACTTGGCGTCGTAATCAGGCAGCGGGCAAAGGATATAAAAGCAAAAGACTTTACGGATTATGTGCTGGGCTATACCTGTCTGATCGACGCCACCGCCAGGGACGTGCAGCGGCACGATGGTCAGTGGACCCGGGGCAAATCCATGGACGGCTTCTGTCCGGTGGGGCCCTTTGTTGTGGATGACGTGGATCCGGCGTCGTTGAAGGTGGAGACCCGGCTGAACGGCAAGGTTGTGCAGCAGGGGAATACCGCTGACTTTATTACCCCGGTTGGTAGGCTGATCGAGTTTATCACCGCCTCTATGACACTGGAGCCTGGGGATGTGGTGGCTACCGGAACCCCGGCAGGGGTGGGGCCCATGATCCCCGGCGATGTGGTGGAGGTGGAGATTGAGGGTGTAGGCATCCTCAAAAACCACGTGATCTGAGGAGCAGTCCGGCGGGCAGGGGAGGGCCTGCCCGCCGGGAAAATTTTGTGGGCCGTTGGAAAAAAACTACTTGCTTTTTCCGGTGAGGTCTGCTATAATACAAAAACAGTTGCAGGTGTAGTTCAATGGTAGAATGTCAGCTTCCCAAGCTGAACACGGGGGTTCGATTCCCCTCACCTGCTCCAAAAGGGAACCGACAATTTTCGATGGAAATTGTCGGTTCTCTCTATGTTTTCCGGGAAAGAATACGTCTGAGCCTGGGAACGCTTGTCTTTTCCTCCGGGCTGTGGTACAATAGTTCTCGTTTGAAGCGCGCCGTTCCAGACGGTGTGCGCGGAGGTGCGCTATGCTGATACTTGGAATCGACCCAGGGTATGCCATTGTGGGCTTCGGGCTGGTGGAGGCCGCCCAGGGAAAGTACCGCATGGCGGCCTGCGGGGCCATCAACACCCCGGCGGGAGTGCGTCTGCCCGCCCGCCTGTGGCGGATCGCCACCGATTTGGAGGAGCTGATCAGCCAGTTCCACCCGGATGTGATGGCCATTGAGGAGCTGTTTTTTAACCACAATGTCACCACCGGCATCGGGGTGGCCCAGGCCAGGGGCGTTATCCTCATGACGGCGGAAAAGCTGGGCCTGCCCATCTGCGAGTACAATCCGTCCCAGGTGAAGCAGGCGGTGGTGGGCTATGG
Source organism: uncultured Oscillospiraceae bacterium (assembly GCA_910585265.1). Classification (GTDB taxonomy): domain Bacteria; phylum Bacillota; class Clostridia; order Oscillospirales; family Oscillospiraceae; genus Enterenecus. The sequence continues at coordinate 25,851 of CAJUCA010000001.1, forward strand.
CAAGGCGGAAAAGCGGCAGGTGATGGACATGACCAAACGGCTGCTGAACCTGGCCGCCGTGCCCAAGCCGGACGATGCCGCCGACGCGGTGGCCATCGCCCTGTGCCATGCCCGGTCGTCCACCTCGCTGCTGAAAACCATACGATAAGGATTTGAGGGATTAATGTGTACTATTATTTGAACGGCACTGTGGCCCATATCGGGCCTTACCTGGTGGTGATTGATTGTGGGGGGGTGGGCTACGCCTGCCGCACCACGAACCACACCATTAGTAAACTCAATGTGGGGAAGGTGTCAAAGCTTTACACTCATTTGTATGTTCGGGAGGAGATTTTCGAGCTGTACGGCTTTGCCAGCGAAAGCGAGCTTGGCTGCTTCCGGATGCTGATCGGGGTGTCCGGGGTGGGGCCTAAGGCGGCGTTGGCTATTCTGTCCTCCAACACCCCGGAGGGGCTGGCGTTGGCCATCGTGTCCGGCAATGAAAAGGCCCTGACCTCCGCGCCGGGGATCGGGAAGAAGATCGCCCAGCGGATCATCCTGGAGCTGAAGGACAAGCTGGCAAAGGGGCAGCTCACCTCGGCAGGGGGGGAGAGCTATGCCGGGGGAATCACGGTGATCCCGGAGAACAAGGCCAGCGAGGCGTCGGCGGCCTTGGCGGTGCTGGGGTACAGCCAGAGCGAGATCGCCGTGGCCCTGAAGGGGATCGACCTGGATGGGCTTTCTTTGGAAGATGTGATCAAACAGGCGTTGAAAAAGATGGTGAAGGCGTGAAAACGCTGATTTTTGTCAATGGTCCCATGGGCGTGGGCAAGAGCGCGGTTTGCCGGGAACTGTTGAAGCTCCTGACGCCGGGGGTATACCTGGATGGGGACTGGTGCTGGAATATGAATCCCTTCCGGGTGACGGACGAAACCAGGGCCATGGTGCTGGACAATATCACCGGGACGCTTTCCCGGTTTCTGGCCTGCCCGGAGCTGGACTATGTGATCTTTGGCTGGGTGATGCACCAGCCTGAGATCGCCCGGGATATCCTGGCGCGGCTGGAGTTGGAGAATGCGCGCTTGCATCAATTTACGTTGTTGTGCTCTGAGCAGACACTGTGCCGCCGGATTGAGGCGGACATACGGGCCGGTCTGCGGGGCGGGGATGCCTTGGCCCGGAGTTTGGAATATCTGTCGGCCTATGGCCGGCAGAACACGGTTAAAATCATGACGGACGGACTTTCCCCCCGGCAGTCAGCGGAAACCATTGTGAGGCAAATGGAGTGAACTGGACGCCCTGTAATGAGCACGAAGCCGTTTCCCGGTATTCGATCCGCTCTACCGCTATCAATCTGTCGAGGAATGACAAGGAGGCGCAGCTTTGAGCATTGATTTTTCCGACAACGGCGGCTTTGAGACGGAAGAACCGCTGGTTACCACCTCCCTCACCCGGGACGACGAGGGGGAGGGTTCCCTGCGCCCCAAATCCCTGGGGGAGTACATCGGCCAGGAGAAGGCCAAGGGGAACCTGTCCATCTTCATCCAGGCGGCCAAAATGCGGGGAGAGCCCCTGGATCACGTACTGCTTCACGGCCCCCCGGGGCTGGGCAAAACCACCCTGTCCGGCATCATCGCCAACGAGATGGGGGTGAATATCCGTATTACCTCCGGCCCCGCCATTGAGAAGCCGGGGGATCTGGCGGCCCTGCTCACCAATTTGCAGGAGAACGACATCCTGTTCGTGGACGAAATCCACCGTCTGAACCGCTCCGTGGAGGAGATTTTGTACCCCGCCATGGAGGACTACGCCATCGATATCATCATCGGCAAGGGGCCTTCCGCCAACTCCATCCGGCTGGATCTGCCCAAGTTCACCCTGATCGGAGCCACCACACGGGCGGGGCAGTTGTCCGCACCCCTGCGGGATCGGTTTGGCGTCACCCTGCGGCTGGAGCTGTATACTCCGGAGGAGCTGGCCCTGATCGTCACGCGGTCCGCCGGGATTTTGGGCGTACCCATAGAAGGGGAGGGGGCGTTGGAGATCGCCCGCCGCAGCCGGGGCACCCCCCGGATTGCCAACCGGATGCTTCGCCGGGTGCGGGATTTTGCCCAGGTCACCGCCGGAGGCGTGGTCACCCAGGGGGTGGCGGACCGTGCGCTGAAGGCGTTGGAGATCGACGGGCTGGGGCTGGACAACGTGGACCGCCGGATGCTGTCCAGCATTATCACCAACTACGGTGGCGGGCCGGTGGGGCTGGACACTCTGGCTGCCACCATCAACGAGGAGTCCGTTACCCTGGAGGACGTGTACGAGCCATACCTTATGCAGCTGGGATTTCTCACCCGGACGCCCCGTGGTCGGTGCGTCACCCCCAAGGCCTACCAGCATCTGGGAATGACGGCCCCCGGCGGGGCTTTGCCGGGACAGATCTTGGATCAGCTCAGCTTTTAACGCGTCCTAAATTTGGTGTATTGTTGGGTTTCAGATCAAATTTTTGGCATTTTTGATAAAGGAAAAGGAATTTTCAGGAGAATTTCTAAAAAATTGCCGAAAGAGATTGACAAGCCTTTGTTTTTGTGATAATAATATGTAGGGTAAAAATATGAGTACATTTGATTCCCAAGTCAATGAATACAGCGACGAGGCCCTATGCCAGCTCACCGCCTCTGGCCGCCGGGACGCGGAGGAGGTTCTGGTCAAGCGGTACCTCCGGATGGTGCGCATCTGCGCCCGCCCTTACTTTCTGGCAGGGGGGGACAGTGAGGATCTGATCCAGGAGGCCACCTTCGGGCTGTTAAAGGCCATCCGCGAATTTGACCCCAGGCACGACGCGAAATTCAAAACCTTTGCAGAGGTCTGCATCCGCAACCGCATCCGTTCCGCGGTAGCTACCGCTGCCCGGAGCAAGCACGCCCCGCTGAACGACAGCGTTCCCTTTGAATCTCCTATGCTGGGCAGTGACGCCAGCCCGGAGGAGCTGTATATCAGCAGGGAGGAGGAGGCGGAGCGGTTGAATGCCCTGGCCCAGAAGCTGTCTCCGCTGGAGCGGAAAATCCTGACGCTTTTTTTGCACGGCCTTTCCTATCGGGAAATCAGCGAGCAGGTGGGACGCCCCGCCAAATCGGTGGACAACGCGATTCAACGCATCCGGCGCAAGGTAGCCGGCGATCTTGGCGTTATCAGCGAAAGCTGACGCAAATATTACAGTCCCAGCAGGTTGTATTTCCGATTCTGGGCATCAAAAGAGAGGGTATTTCCATGTACGAAGACAAGACCTTAGTTTGCAAAGAGTGTGGCCAGGAGTTCGTGTTCACCGCCGGTGAGCAGGAGTTCTATGCGGAGCGCGGCTTCCAGAACGAGCCCCAGCGCTGCAAGACCTGCCGCGACGCCCGCAAGGCCGCTGCCCGCGGTCCCCGGGAGTACTTCACCGCTGTGTGCGCCGCCTGCGGCGGCGAGGCCAAGGTTCCCTTTGAGCCGAAGACCGACCGTCCCGTGTATTGCAGCGAGTGCTTCGCCAAGATGCGCGGCGAGGGCTGATAAGAAAATCGGAAAGGATCGTGCTGGTCTGCCAGCACGATCCTTTTTTGTGAAGCGGCTTGAAACTCTGGACCGATTATGATAAAATTAAGACAATCTTTTTTCGGAGGAGCGCGCCGATACCATGAGAGGCGCACAGGCGGGGATTGTGCGGTCGGGTGACGGCACTTTGCCTTGTTTCTCCCATGGAACTATGGTATAATGAAAAGGATGTTTTGTCCGGCGCGCGGCAGCTTTAAAACCACCGGGTCGGACGATAAGGAGGAACGCTTCACGTGAATAAGGCTATCTATGAAAGTCCCCTGTCCTCCCGCTATGCCAGCGACAAAATGCAGTATATTTTTTCCCCGGACAAGAAATTTTCCACCTGGCGGCGGCTGTGGATCGCCCTGGCCCGGGCCGAAATGGAGCTGGGCCTGCCCGTTACCCAGGAGCAGATTGACGAGCTGGAGGCCCACGTCACCGATATCGACTACGAGCTTGCCGCCCAAAAGGAGCGGGAACTGCGCCACGACGTGATGGCCCACATCCACACCTACGGGGCCCAATGCCCCAAGGCGATGCCCATCATCCACCTGGGGGCTACCAGCTGTTACGTGGGGGATAACACCGATGTGATCCTCATGCGGGAGGGGCTGGAGCTGATCCGGGACGAGCTGGTGCGGGTGCTGAACGGGCTGGCCCGGTTTGCCGATCGGCATAAGGCCCTGCCCACCCTGGGCTTTACCCACTTCCAGGCCGCCCAGCTGGTCACGGTAGGGAAGCGGGCCACCCTATGGATGAATGAGCTGCTCCAGGATTTGGATGAGGTGGAGTACCGCATCTCCAGCTTGAAGCTGCTGGGCTGTAAGGGCACCACCGGAACTCAGGCCTCCTTCCTGGAACTGTTCGAGGGTGATCATGAGAAGTGCCGGGAGCTGGATCGCCGCATTGCCCGGGAAATGGGCTTCCAGGCCACGGCCCCCGTATCCGGACAGACCTACTCCCGGAAGGTGGATGCGGCGATCCTGTCCACCCTGTCCGGAATCGCCCAGTCCGCCTGCAAGTTTGCCACCGATGTGCGGCTGCTCTGCCACCTGAAGGAGGTGGAGGAGCCCTTTGAGCGCAGCCAGATCGGTTCCTCCGCCATGCCCTACAAGCGCAATCCCATGCGGTGTGAGCGCATTTGCTCCCTGGCCCGGTACGTGATGGCGGATGCCGCGAACCCGGCCTATACCGCCGCCACCCAATGGTTTGAGCGCACTTTGGACGACTCCGCCAACAAGCGGCTGTCCGTTCCCGAGGCGTTCCTGGCGGTGGACGCCATCCTTGGCATTTATGAAAACGTGGCCTCCGGGCTGATCGTCCATGAGAAGGTCATAGAGAAGCACATCCTGGAGGAGCTTCCCTTCATGGCCAGCGAGAATATCATGATGGACGCAGTAAAGCAGGGAGGAGACCGGCAGCAGCTCCATGAGCGCATCCGGGTGCTTTCCCTGGAAGCGGGGCGCAATGTAAAGGAATCAGGCTTGCCAAACAATTTGATCGATCTGATCGCCGCAGACGAGCAATTCCACCTGAGTGGGGAGACGCTGACCGCCCACATGGAGCCTGCCCGCTACATCGGCCGGTGCCCGGAGCAGGTGACCGACTTCCTCACGGAATTTGTCCAGCCGGTGCTGGCCGCCCATCCGGACGCCCTGTCCGGTGGGGCTGTGGATCTGAAGGTTTAACCCGTCCGAAACAATATTTTGGAAAGGATTGACTACTTATGAAAGCTGCTGTCTGTCGAATCGGAGTATTTACCAGCGGAGGCGACGCTCCCGGCATGAACGCCGCCATCCGTGCCGTGGTGCGGGCGTCCCTGCACTATGGCATCGAATGTATCGGCATCCGCCGGGGTTACCACGGCCTGCTGAACGGCGATTTCACCAGGCTGGACTTTGAGAGCGTCAGCGATATCTCCCGGCGGGGCGGAACCATGCTCTACTCCGCCCGCAGTCTGGAGTTTATCGAGGAGGCGGGGCGGAACAAGGCCCTGGCTACCTGCAAGCTGCTGGGGATGGACGCCCTGGTGGGCATCGGCGGCGACGGCACCTTTAAGGGCCTGTTGAGCCTGGCGAACAACGGGATCTCCGTGATCGGGGTTCCGGGCACCATCGACAACGACATCGCCTGTTCCTCCTACACCATCGGGTACGATTCCGCCTGCAACATCGCCCTGGAGAGTATCGACCGCCTGCGGGACACCATGAAGTCCCACGAACGCTGCTCCGTGGTGGAGGTCATGGGGCACCGGGCCGGCTATCTGGCCTATTCCGTGGGCATCGCCTGCGGGGCTACGGTGGTTCTGGTTCCGGAGCGGGAAGTGAATTTTGAGCAGGATGTGATCGAGCCTATCCGCCGGGCCCGCTTGGGCGGACGCACCCATTTCATGGTCATTGTGGCGGAGGGTGTCCCCGGCGGCGCGTACCAGGTGGCCGATCAGATTCGGAACGCGACGGCTCTGGACACCCGTGTCACCGTGCTCGGCCACGTACAGCGCGGTGGATCTCCCACCTCCCGGGACCGCATGGTAGCCACTTATATGGGTTACGAGGCGGTCAAGCTGTTGGCGGAAGGGAAGACCTGCCGGGTGGTGGCCATGAAGGGCGATGACATCGTGGATTATGACATCACCGAGGCTCTGTCCATGAGCAAGGGCCTGGATAAGCTGAGCGAGACCGTGGCCCGCGCCATGACAGGGGTTTCTGACGACAAGATGATCTGAACTTTTGATGAAAAGAGGCCCGGATTCCACAAGGAATCCGGGCCTCTTACTGCTTTTAATTAATTCGCCAGTACCTTCTTCAGCCGCGCGAACCGGGGCAGGCCGTTCTCCTTGGCCTGATGGTTCTCACCCTGAATCAGGGGCAGGGCATAGTCGATGAACGCCTGGGTCACACCGTTGCCGTCCTGATTGATCCACTCCAGAGGCACCTTCTTCTCAAAATTGGCCACCTCGGACAGGTTGAACAGCTTGGTTTTGCAGGTATATGCGCCACCCTCGCGGGTGCACTCGAAGCCCACCATCTTGTCCGTCTCGCCGGACACCGCGGCCTCCACGGCGGTTTTGCCCGCCAGGAAGGACTCCTCAATGTCGGTCTGGGAGGCCAGATGGGAGCCGCACCGCTGGAGCAGGGACAGCTCGATGCCGCGCACCTTGGCCCCAGTCTTTTCCTTCACGATGTTGGCCAGCAGCGCGGCCAGACCGCCCAGCTGAGCATGGCCGAAGCCATCGGTGGCGGAGGTCTTGGCCTCGGAGACGAAGGAGCCGTCGGCGTAATGGATGCCCTCGGAGACGGCCACGATGCAGTTGCCGTTCTTCTTGTAGATGGCGTCCACATCATTCAGGAATTTGTCCATGTCGAAGTCCACCTCGGGGAGGTAAACCAGATCGGGGGCACAGCCCACCACACCAGCCAGGGCGGCGGCCCCAGCCAGCCATCCGGCGTGGCGGCCCATGATCTCAATGACGGTCACCATTCCGGTATCATACACCCGGGCGTCCTTGTACACCTCGGCGCAGGAGGTGGCGATATACTTGGCGGCGGAGGCGAAGCCGGGGCAGTGGTCGGTGCCGAACAGGTCGTTGTCGATGGTCTTGGGCACGCCCATCACCCGGCACTCATAGCCGGACTTGGCCATGAAACGGCTCACCTTAGCGCAGGTGTCCATGGAGTCATTGCCGCCGTTGTAGAAGAAGTAGCGGATATTGTACTTCTGGAAAATCTCCAGAATGCGCTTGTAATCGGTGTCGTCCACGTCGGGGTCGGCGATCTTGTAGCGGCAGGAGCCAAGCTCGGAGGAGGGGGTGTTCAGCAGCAGCTCCAGCTCCTTGGCGTCCTCCTGGCCCATATCGTACAGCTGGTCGTTGAGCATCCCCTTGATGCCGTGGGCCATGCCGTAGACGGCGGTGATGTCCGGGCAGTCCAGCGCGGCGCGGATCACGCCATACGCGCTGGCGTTGATGACAGAGGTGGGGCCGCCGGACTGGCCGATGACGCAAGCACCCTTTAACTGAGACATAGTCGAAACTCTCCTTTATTATGGTAAATGGGATCTGTTTCCGCCCCTATACCACAGATAGGGGCGGGAACAGTAGTTATGAATTGGATTAGGCCTTGCCGGCGCAGCCCAGCACGTTCACCAGCTTGTGACGGACGGTCTCCTTGATGTTGGCGCGGGCGGGCTTCAGGTACTCGCGGGGGTCGAACTTGTCGGGGTGCTCATCGAAGAACTCCCGGATGGTGCCGGTCATGGTCAGCCGCAGGTCGGAGTCGATGTTGATCTTGCACACGGACAGGGTAGCGGCCTTGCGCAGCTGCTCCTCGGGGATGCCCACCGCGTCGGGCATCTTGCCGCCGTGGGTGTTGACCATCTTCACGTAGTCCTGGGGCACGCTGGAGGAGCCGTGGAGCACGATGGGGAAGCCGGGCAGCCGCTTGGACACCTCCTCCAGCACGTCGAAGCGCAGGGGAGGGGGCACCAGGATGCCCTTCTCGTTGCGGGTGCACTGGTCGGGGGTGAACTTGTAGGCACCGTGGCTGGTGCCGATGGCGATGGCCAGGGAGTCGCAGCCCGTCTTGGACACGAACTCCTCCACTTCCTCGGGGCGGGTGTAGGAGGAATCAGCGGCCTCCACCTTCACGTCGTCCTCCACGCCGGCCAGGGTGCCCAGCTCGGCCTCCACCACCACGCCGTGGTCGTGGGCGTACTCCACCACCTTCTTGGTGATCTCAATATTCTCCTCGAAGGGCTTGGAGGAGGCGTCGATCATGACGGAGGTAAAGCCGCCGTCGATGCAGCTCTTGCAGGTCTCGAAGTCGGGGCCGTGATCCAGGTGGAGCACGATGGGGATCTCGGGGCACTCGATCACAGCGGCCTCCACCAGTTTCACCAGGTAGGTGTGGTTGGCATAGGCGCGAGCACCCTTGGACACCTGGAGGATGACGGGGGCCTTCTCCTCCTTGCAGGCCTCGGTGATACCCTGGACGATCTCCATGTTGTTGACGTTGAAAGCACCGATGGCGTAGCCGCCCTCATAGGCTTTCTTGAACATTTCGGTAGAGGTAACCAGTGGCATAATTGTCCAACTCCTTATCAAAATTTGATTTTGGTGGTTTCCGTTATGATTTTAACATTCGCCACCGGAAAATGCAAGCAAAAGCTCCGGTTTTTGGCGGTCAAAAACCACAAAACCGGGAAGAATTTTCCCGGTTGGTGTCAACAAAATGACGGCGGGCATAGGATGGCGGGAAAGGGGGGAGGCGGCATGATCCAGCTGCTCCCGTATAACCGCCGGGCGGCGGTGGCTTATGCCCACAAATGGGCCTACACCCGCAACCCGGCCTTCTATGATTTCAGTGAGATCGGCGGGGACTGCACCAACTTTGCGTCCCAGTGCCTGTATGCCGGCACCGGGATCATGAACTTCACGCCGGAATTCGGCTGGTACTATATCGACGCCACCGACCGTTCTCCATCCTGGACAGGAGTGCAGTTTTTCTGGGACTTCATGACCCGGCCCCAGCCCACCGACGGCCCGGTGGGCATCCAGGTACACATGAACTTCCTGCGTCCGGGTGATTTTATCCAGCTCCGGTTTGAGAACAGCGGCGAGGTATTTGCCCACACGCCGGTGGTGGTGTCCGTGGGGGCCGTGCCCAGGCCGGACAATATCCTCATTGCGGCCCACTCCAACGACGCCGATTACCGGCCGCTGGACAGCTACCAAAACGTGGTGGAGTGGCGGTTTCTCCACATTGTGGGGGCATTGAAAGTGACGGACGGGCCAAATAATGGGCAGATCCGGACAGGTAATGGCGCGGAGAGCTGAAACTCTCCGCGCTATGCGTTTATGATACCCATTTTCGATTTTTGACAGATTTCCCGTGGCCAAAGTGGATGTTCCGGTGGCCAAACGCCTCAATTTTCCGCGCACTTTCCAGCATCGTACCCCTGTCATGGTAGAGCATGGACACCGTGGGATAAACCATATTCATCAGCGCGTCCCCCACGATAAGATCCGTTCCGTTTACGTCCAGCCCAATGGAGCCGTCCGTGTGCCCGGGAAGTCCGACCACGTTCACGGAACATCCATAGCGTTCCAGGCTGTCACCTTCGTCCAGAAAGACGGCAGGCATAAAGGCCGGGATGCCATTGGGTGGTTGGAAGCTTTTGATTGAGGCGGACAATACGATCCGGCCTAAAACCGTGTTGGCAGATAACGTCTGGCTCATATTGTCCTTTAACAGATCGAGGTCAGCCCTGTGCATAGCAACCGGACAATTCAATTCCCGGGACAAGAAGGCCGCATTTTGCGCATGATCCATATGGCCGTGGGTGAGCACCAGCAGCCGCACCTGATACGGCCTGCAGGCATCCAATACCTTCTGCCGATGCTTTTCACGGCCGGTATCCACCAAAATCGCACAATTTCCATTGGAAATCAAAAAACTATTCACGTTTCCGCAGATAATGCGCTGAATTTGCTCCATCTCTATTCCTCCTGCTTTTTGGGCCGGCCCCGGCGGGGCTTGGCCTTGATCTGCCCAAGCGGATTGGATTGGGCCGCGTCCCGCAGCGCGTCGCTGTCCACATGGGTGTAAATCTGGGTGGTGTTCAGATGCTCGTGGCCCAAAACCTCCTGGAGCGTCCGCACATCCACGCCGTTTTGCAGCATCAGGGTGGCGGCGGTGTGGCGGAGCTTGTGGGCCGAGTATTTGCTGCTGTCCAGCCCCGCGGCGGTGAACCGCTGCTTCAGCATATAGTGGACGCCTGCCTTGGTGATCCGGGTGTGCTTCCGGGTGATGAACAGGGCGTGGGGATCTGCCGCCCCCGACATGGCCCGTATTGTCAGCCAGTCCTCAATGGCATTCTGGCAGGCGGCGTTGAGGTAGACAATCCGCTCCTTATTGCCCTTGCCCAGCACCCTCAGCCGATCGTCCCGCACATCGGACAGGTTAAGCCCCACCAACTCGGAAATCCGCAGGCCGCAGTTTAAAAACAGGGTGATCATGCAAAAGTCCCGCTCCGCATTGTCCCCCTCAATGGATTCCAAAAGCTGGATACTCTCATCCAGTGTCAAATAGCGGGGCAGGGTCTGCCGAATCTTGGGCGAATCCAGCTCCTGGATGGGATTTTCGTCCAAAAGCTTGGCCTTTGACACCAAATACTTGTAGAAAGACCGAATTGTGGCGACTTTTCTGGCCCGTGAGGACACCTCAAGCCCATACCGGGAGTTGGGGTCGTTGGCGTTTTTCTTCCGATCCCGGCTGAGGAAGCTGAGAAAGGCGTAAATATCCGTCAGCGTTACCGAGCGGATCAGAGCCAGATCTACGTCGCTGATGGAGATCTCGTCCAGGGGCGTGGCCCGGGGCACACGGCCTTTTTCGATCTTAATGTAGCGGAAAAAGGTGCGCAGGTCCAAGAAGTATTCGTCCACAGTTTTCTTGGAGTGGCCCTGGATGGTCTCGTGGTAGGTCAGGAAATCCCGCAGGATGGGCGGTGCTTCCAAGCGGTAGTCAATCATGATCGGGGATCGGCACTCATAACTGGGAGACAGTTGGGCAGACTACAAGTCGCGGGACGCCGGAACCATGGCACCAGCTCAAATAGCTCGCTCAGCGGGATAACCGGAAAACCCGGTTTTCCCCTCCCCTCAACTCAACAAAATTTTTATTTTGTTGAGTTGAGTATGCCGATCCACACCTCCTCTCGTTTCCGGTTGTCTTAGAGCCTGTTTAAAATCTGGCGGAATGCCAGACAGGCGCAGATTTTTTCGCTGGACAAGGCGATTTGGCGCAGGAATACTTTGTGTATTTCAAGTCAAATCAACGCCGGCCAGCGGAAAAAGATGTGCCGGGATGGCGTTTTGATAGATTTTAAACAGGCTCTTAGATGCGTTTTCTATTCCAATGGATTATGGGGTGATTTCTGTGAGCCTGATCCCATGCACGCAGAACTGCAAATATCAGAACGAGGGCCTGTGCACCCTGGCACAGGCCCAGCCCGCCGCCGTCCAGGCGGTCCCCAACGAGGCCTGCCTGAACTTCACGCCGCGCCCATCAAACCAGCACGGCGATGGCCTCGCGGATATTGCCCACCCGGATCAGGTCTAAGCCATCGGGAGCCAGCAGCTTTCCGCTGCTCCGGACGGGCACCAGGCATTTGGTGAAGCCCAGCCGCCGGACTTCGCTGAGCCGCTGGTTGATGGCGTTCACCGAGCGCAGTTCTCCGGTAAGCCCTACCTCCCCGATGGCCGCCAAGTCAAAGGGCACGGGCTTGTCCCGGAAGCTGGAAGCCAACGCCACTATGAGGGCCAGATCCGCGGCCGGCTCGTCCAGGGTCAGTCCGCCGATGACGTTCACATAAAAATCGCAGTTGGACAGCATCAACCCGCCCCGCTTCTCCAGCACCGCCAGCATCATCATGGCCCGGTTGTAGTCAAACCCGTTGCTGGTGCGGCGGGAATTGCCGTAAGCGGAGGGTGCCAGCAGAGCCTGCACCTCTGCCAGCACAGGCCGCACCCCCTCCATCACGCAGGTGACACAGGAGCCGGGCATATTTTCCGGACGCCCGGACAGCATGGCCTCCGACGGGTTTGGCACCTCCACCAGCCCCTTGTCCACCATCTCGAACACGCCGATCTCGTTGGTGGCCCCGAAGCGGTTCTTTGCCGCCCGCAGAATCCGGTAGGAGTTGTGCTCCTCCCCCTCAAAGTGGAGCACACAATCCACCATGTGCTCCAGCACCTTGGGCCCCGCCAGGGAGCCTTCCTTGTTGATGTGGCCCACCACAAATACAGTGACCCCCATCCCCTTGGCCAGGTGCATCAACGCCATGGTGCACTCCTTCACCTGGGCCACGCTGCCCGGCGAGGAATTGGACTCCCCGTTGTAAATCGTCTGAATGGAGTCCACAATCAGTACGTCCGGCTTCTGCTCCTGGACAGCGGCCACAATGTCGTCCAGGTTTGTCTCGGAGAAAAGGTACAGCCCCTCATCCCGGACGCCCAGCCGTTGGGCCCGCAGCTTAATCTGACGCTCCGATTCCTCCCCTGATACATACAAAACGTTGGCAAACCGGCACAAGTTATCACAGATTTGCAGCATCAGCGTGGATTTTCCAATCCCCGGCGCGCCGCCTACCAGCACCAGGGAGCCCTTCACCGCGCCCCCCCCCAGCACCCGGTCCAGCTCGCTCATGCCGGTGTTGAAGCGCAGCTCATCCACCGCCTCAACCTCCGCAATGGGCCGCGGCCTGCGCAAGCCGCCCCCCCGGGGGGACGGCGCGGAGGATTTCTTTTTCGCCTCCGCCGCGGGCTGCTCCACAATGGTGTTCCATGCGCCGCAGGCGGAGCATCTCCCCTGCCATTTCAGCGACTCATTTCCGCATTCCGTGCAGTAAAACAGGCTTTTTACCTTTGCCATCGGTCATTCTCCTCCCCAAACACTGGGTATCATCTGTAATTCCTGGACATATGCCCCGGCCAGTGCCACCGCAATTTTCCGCTGGTATGTGTCGGTCAGCAGAAGGGACGCCTCCTCCCCGTTGCTGAGAAAGCCGCACTCCACCAGGATGGCGGGACAGCTGATATGCTCGAACAGGTAGATTCCATCCGGCATGGGCTTGGCACGGCGGTCGTTCTGCCGATCCAGCGTCTGCCGCAGAATCTCCTGGGTGCCCTCCCCCCACTGGCGGCTCATGTCCCCGGTGCTGTAAAAGGTCTGTGCTCCGCTATACCGCGTGTCTGTAAAGTGGTTTTGGTGTACACTGATCAACATGGCATTGGGAAACCCGGAGATAAACGCCGCCCGGTTTTTCAGATCGGATACCTTCTTCTCCCGAATGGTGCGCGCTCCCTCGCTGTGCATGGAGCGGTCCTCGCTCCGGGTCAGCTCCGTCCTGACGCCCAAAAACGCCATCAGAGCCTCAGTTTTCAGCACAATATCCAGGTTAATGCCGCTCTCCATTTTCCCGCTGGCAGAACTGGCTCCGCCGTCCTCCCCGCCGTGTCCCGCGTCCAAAATCAGTACCCGGTCCACATCCACTGGAGCAGTCACGGCGGACACCACCCGATCCCGCCCCATCCAGGCCGCGCCCCCCAAGATGCAGAGGCACAAAAACAACAACAGCAGATCCCGTTTCACTGGCCCGTCCCCCCTTCCCTCCAGCATATGAGGAGGACGGGCGGTTCATGTCAATCTCAAAGGTAGGAAAACACCTCATGATGGCGGCTGGACACGATCACCGACACCTGTGGGAACCGCTGGGCCAGCCAATCCCGCAGTACCGGACATACCACGTTTTCCGTGGGAAAATGCCCCGCATCCATCAGGTTTAGCCCCTGAGCCTTGGCATCCAGAAAGTGATTATACTTTACATCTGACGTCACAAAAGTGTCACAGCCCTGGGCCAGCACATCCTCCAGCATCCCTGCACAGGCCCCGCCTCCCACCGCAACCTTGTGGGCAGGCTTCCCGCCGTCCACCAGCCGCAGGCCGTTGGCTCCCAGCAGACGCTTTACCCCCATGGCAAAGTCGTAGAGGGGCTGTTCCGTCACATACCCCACCCGGCCAATGCCGTAGGGCCTCCCCTGCCCGTCCACACCGCTCTGCTTCAGCTGGCCTATTCCGGTGAGGCCAAGCCGCAGGGCCAGCGCGTCGTTCACGCCTCCCTCCACCGCGTCCAGGTTGGTGTGGGCACAGATGGCTGCGATCCCCTTCTCCGCCAAGCCCAGCAGTACGCGCCCTGTGACCGTCTGATCCGTCACAGCCTGCACCCCGCCGAAGATCACCGGATGATGGGACACAATGAGCTGGGCACCCAGCTCGGCGGCCTCCTCCACCACCTGTTCCGTGATATCCAGGGACACCAGAATTTTGCTCACCTGGCCGCCCGCCCGCCCCACCAGGAATCCGGCGTTGTCAAAGCCCTCCTGTAATTCGAAGGGTGCCTTTTCCTGTAAAAACGCCAACACTTCGCCAACGCTCGTCATGGTATCCAGCTCCTTTTCCATTATGTTCAGCCCGGACAGCACAACTTCCAGCTCCTCAATGGCAGCTTGATCCGGCGCACGGGCGGCCTGCTGGCCCGCCAGGGACTTTTCCACCTTTCCCCGGATCATCGCCAGATACTCCCGCCGCAGGGGATCGCCGCTCTGCCGCCCCGCCCACTGCTCCGCCGGGGTGAGTGGCGGCATCTCTCCGCCCATTACAAGCCAAATACTGTATAGCCGTTTCCCTTCACAGGCTAAGCACTCCTTGAGAATCCGGTAGCCATTCTCCTGGAGCCACCGCCGAAGCTCCGCGAACCCAGTCATGGGCTGGAGCAGAAGGAGCGTCCCCTCCTTCGTCCAGGGAGCGGCCTCCAAAATGGAGGCGATCGTCTCCCCGCCCATCCCGGCGATAGCTGCCGCATCCACCTCCTCCGGACGGATACCGGACAGCCCATCGCACAGACGAAAGTCTACTCCCTCCCCCATGCCAAAGCGCGCCGCGGTCTCTCTGGCCCGTTTCAGCGGCCCTTCCCGCAAATCGGCCGCAATCGCCCGGTCAATCTGCCCCGCCAGCAGCAGCCACACGGGAAGATAGCCGTGGTCGGTGCCGATATCCGCCAGCCGTGCCCCCTGGGGCACCTGCTCCGCAATGGCCCGAAGCCTGGGTGTCAGCTCCATGGAATCCCCTTCCCTTCCTTTGGATAAAGGAAAAGAGCGGAAACTCCGCTCTTTTCCAGGGTGGCAGTCAGGCGACGGTGGCGTTCAGCTTGTCCAACAACGCCTCCACGTCCACGCCGTGCACCATGCAGGCCTGCTCCACGGTCTCCCCACGGGAGGACGGGCAGCCCAGGCAGTGCATACCGATGGACAGGAAGATGGGGGCAGTGTCGGGCGCAATGTCCAGAATATCGCCGATGATGGTATCCTTTGTAATTTTGGCCATTTCAGGATAACCTCCTTGCAGTTTTTGTCGAACAACCTATAGTATACCCAAAACTGCGGCGGTTTGCAAGTGTTTCGCCCAAATTTCAGCAATCAACCTTTCAGAAATGCCGCCAGCCGATCCATGCCTTTTTCAATGTTCTCCATGGACGTGGAGTAGGACCAGCGCACAAAGCCAGGCGCACCAAAGCCTTCCCCCGGCACCGCCGCCACCAGCCCATCCTTCAAAAATGCCGTGCAAAAGTCTTTGGAGGTCTGGATCTGGCTTCCGTGGATCGTCTTGCCGATGAGCTTTTCCACATTCATCATCACATAAAACGCGCCCTCCGGCTTGAGGCAGCTCACGCCGCCGATCCCATTCATCCGTTCCACAATATAATTCCTGCGCTCCTCAAAGGCCCGCCTCATCTCCTCCACGCAGTCCTGGGGACCAGTGAGCGCAGCCACCGCCGCCGCCTGGGACACGGTGCAGGGGGATCCAGTGGAATTGCTCAAATAGCTGCTCATCACGGATGCGATCCGCTCATTGGACAGCAGCCAGCCGATCCGCCATCCGGTCATCGCGTAGGACTTGGACACGCCGTTGATCAGAATGACGCGCTCCTTCATGTCCTCCCCCAGGGCGGCGGCAGAGACAAAACGTGCCCCATCATAGAGCAGTCCGTAATAGATCTCGTCCGAGATCACGTAGATGTCATGCTCCACACACACCCGGGCAATGGCCTCCAGCTCCTCCCTGCCGTAAACCATGCCGGTGGGGTTGCCGGGGTTGTTGAGGATCAGGGCCTTGGTTTTGGGGGTAATGGCGGCGGCAAGCTGCTCCGCAGTCATTTTAAACCTGGCCCCCTCCCCCGCCGTAACCACCACTGGCTGGCCGCCCACCATCTTGATCATCTCCAGGTAGCTCACCCAATAGGGAGCGGGCAGAATGATCTCGTCACCAGGGTTTACCACAGCCCGCAGGGCCAGATAGACGCAGTGCTTCGCCCCGGTGGACACCACCACCTGGGAGGACTTGTAATCCAGCCCGCAGTCCTCCCGCATCCGTTGGCAGACCGCTTCCTTCAATTCCGGGGTGCCGGAGGCCGGGGTATACCGGGTCAGATTGGCGGCAATGGCCCGGTCCGCCGCCGTCTTGATGTGAGCTGGGGTATTGAAATCAGGTTCGCCTGCGCCGAAGCCGATCACATCAACGCCTTCTGCCTTCATCTGCTTCGCCAGCGCGTCAATTGCCATGGTGCTGGAAATCTGTACTGCGGACGCAGTCCGTGAAAGCTCCTTCAAATCGAATCCCTCCAAGCCAATTGCTTTGCCACATTATATCCCCTGTCCTGCAAAAAAGCAAGCGGGTTTTGATGGTTTCGGGAGGTTTTTGCAGTTCAGCCAAAGTCAAACTGCATTTCAGCGAAAATGTCCCCGCTTGGATTGTCAGGCGGGGACAAAGTTCATCTTCGGGTGTTCTTGCGGTACAGCAGATACAGTCCCTTCACCAGAAGGTCGTGATCGTACTTGATCTCCCGGCGGCAGTGGTGGTAAAGCTCCGGGGCCTGGCTTCCGGTAGCCACCACCGTGACAGCGGGAGCACCTGCTGCCTCCTCCAGGGCTTGAATGACCCGGTCAAACGCGCCGCTGTAGCCATACAGCACCCCCGCCCGCATGGAGTCCACCGTATTCCGGCCCAAAGGCGTGTCCACCTGGGCGATGGAGATCTGGGGAAGCTGGGCTCCGTGCCGGGACAGGGCCTCCAGCGCAATGTCCATGCCGGGCATGATAGAGCAGCCCTCAAAGGCGCGCTCGCTCAAGTAGGAGAAGGCCACGGCGGTGCGGGAGTTGATCACAATGGCAGGGGCGGGATACAGGGCCGCCGCGGCCACGCAGGAGGCCACGATGTCGCTGCCCAGCTGGTCGTGAACCTCCGCCTTGATGTTCAGCCCGGTTTTCAGCCCCGGCCCCACCACCAGCGGCGAGCGTCCCGTAAGCCGCCGCAGGGTGCGCACATAGGCCGAGGTAATCGGCGGCACAACGCTTGACAAGATAGCTCCCTTTACACCAGAAAGCTCCGCCCGGTAGAGCTGGAACACTCCCATCAGGTCAATGGCGCAGCGGTCATCAGTCATTTTGGCGTCGGTCTCCAGCTCCGACTGGAAGGACAGCTCCCCCGCCCCGGTGAACAGGGCGATGGTGGTGCGGATATTGCCGATGTCAATGGCTAAAATCATGTCCCCTCTCCCCCTTCTCTATCCGTTCAGTATGTCCATGATGTTGGTATTTGGTTCGATAAAGCTCCCTGCTCCGGGACGACAGCTTTTGAAAGCTCCGCTCCAGCTTTTCCTTCACAAAGTTCTTCCCTTCCTCAAACTCCAAGCCCCGCTCCCGGTAGGCCAGATACAGCAGGCTGGGCAGGCTGTCAAAATGAGAGACCGCATCCGCGTCCGCCACGCAGAGCTCCTCCACACTTTCCCGGTCCAGCGGCACACTGCCCCGGTGGCTGCGGATGCAGTTTTGCACCAGCGCGATCTTTTCCGGCGCATAATCCCATTGGGACAGAATGCCCTGGGCCATCTCCGCCCCGTGGAGGTGATGCTCGGGATACAGGCTGTAGTCGGTGACAGACGCGATATCATGGAGCCATGCCGCGATCATCACGACCTCTTTGTCCGCTCCGTACCGCTCCGCCAAAAACGCCCCGTTTTTGACCACCGCCTCAATATGATCGTACACGCCCATCCCAAATTGATTGGAGGGCTGCTCACAACGGCACCGGAGCTCCCCCCGCAAATAATTCAAAATATCATTTCTCATCTCGATTGCCCCTTAATATAACCTATTTTATCACGGGACGCCGCCCATTGCAAGGAGGCAATAGAACGGCCGGAACGTTTCCGTCCCGGCCGTTTGCTCAAATATTCGCTCGGATGACCTCACCCATCTTGCGCGTGCCGATAGCGCGCTCCCCCGCCCCTGCGATGTCGGCGGTGCGCCAGCCATCGGTCAGTGCCTGGTCCACGGCACGCTCAATGGCATCCGCCTCCTCTGCCAATTTGAACGAGTATCGGAACATCATGGCGGCGGACAGGATGGTGGCGATGGGGTTAGCTTTGTCCTGTCCCGCGATGTCCGGCGCGGAGCCGTGAATCGGCTCGTACAGCGCGGGCGCACCGTCCCCCATGGAGGCGGAGGGCAGCAGGCCGATGGAGCCGGTGATCATGGACGCCTCGTCGGACAGGATGTCCCCGAACATATTTTCCGTCACCACCACGTCAAACTGCCCCGGATCCCGCACCAGCTGCATGGCGCAGTTGTCCACCAGCACATCCTCATACTCTACATCGGCGTATTCCTCCGCCAGCCTGTGCATGACGGACCGCCACAGCCGGGAGGTCTCCAGCACGTTGGCCTTGTCCACGCTGGACACCTTGCGGCGGCGCAGGCGGGCCATCTCGAAGGCCCGGCGGCCGATACGCTCGATCTCCTTCTCGGAATAGGCCATCAGATCGGTAGCCTCCAGCCCCCGGTCCTCCGTCTGGTACTTGTCCCGTTTCCCGAAGTAGATGCCCCCGGTAAGTTCCCGCACCATCAGCAGGTCAATGCCCTGTTCCGCCGTCTCCTTTTTCAGCGGGCAGGCATCCGCCAGGGCGGGCCGCAGGGCGGCGGGCCGCAGATTGGCGTAAAGGCCCAAGTCTTTACGGATAGCCAGCAGTGCCGTCTCCGGCCGCTGCTCTGCGGGCTTGTCACTGCCCCACCTGGGACCGCCCACCGCCCCCAGCAGCACCGCGTCGCAGCTTTTGCAGGTTTCGGCGGTGCCGTCGGGATAGCTCTTGCCCACCGCGTCGGTGGCACAGCCACCAAGCATTACATCCACATACTCAAAGGTGTGGCCGAACCTCTCCCCCACCTTGTCAATGACCTTTACTGTCTCATTAACAATCTCCGGGCCGATGCCGTCGCCCCGGATCAACGCAATTTTATAATTCATGGCCGTTCCTCTCCATCTATGCTCAGACATCCGTCCAAGTGTCAAATCTTGTGGAAATCTGCGGGTCATATACAGGAATACCAAATTCCTCGGTCATAACGTCTATAAACAAATTCAAATTCTGCTCAGACATCCCATAGCAGTCAAACCGGACAAGCTGTGGCGTAGTATACAGCGTGAAGCTGCCAAAGCCCTCTTTTTCGCAGTTGTCCTGATCCAGCCAGTCCCAACCGGAAAAAACAGCACGAATCCGCTCCCTGATATTCTCTATGGGAAGCGATTGCAAATCTTCCAGCTGCTCCCCATCGCACAGAGAAGCATATACCTTTTCATCCTCGTGAACTACGTCCTGCTTGTACTTCCAGAAGTTGTAACCCGCACTCATTTTGCCACACCTCTCGCCTTTAAGGACTTCAGCAGCCCGCCGTGCTCAATAATCCCATTGACGAACGCCGGGAAGGGTGCGGCCTGGAAGCTGGCCCCGGTGGTCTCATTAACAATCATCCCGGTTCCGAAGTCCACCGACACCTGATCTCCCGCAGAAATACCGTCCACCGCCTCCGGGCACTCCAGAATGGGGAAGCCGATGTTGATGGCGTTGCGGTAAAAAATCCGGGCAAAGCTCTTGGCAATGACGCACTTCACCCCGCAGGCCTTGATGGCCAGCGGCGCGTGCTCCCGGGAGGAGCCGCAGCCGAAATTGCCGCCGCCCACCACAATGTCCCCGGCCTCCACCGTGGAGGCAAACTGGACGTCAATGTCCTCCATGCAGTGGGAGGCCAGGGATTTCTCGTCCGGAGCGTTGAGATACCGGGCGGGGATGATCACATCGGTGTCCACGTTGTCGCCATATTTGTAAATCTTCATACCTTTACACCTCTTTCAAAGGCTGGCCGGGTCAGTGACCACGCCCGTCACAGCGGACGCCGCCGCCACCGCCGGACTTGCCAGGATGATCATGGAGCTGGTGGGCCCCATGCGCCCCACGAAATTCCGGTTGGTGGTAGAGATTGCCCACTCGCCGTCGCTCAGCACCCCCATGTGCCCCCCAAGGCACGGCCCGCAAGTGGGGGTAGAAACCACCGCGCCCGCGTTGATAAAGTCCGCCACCAGTCCCTCGGCCATGGCGTCCAAATAGATCTGCTGGGTGGCGGGAATCACGAT
Source organism: uncultured Oscillospiraceae bacterium (assembly GCA_910585265.1). Taxonomy (GTDB): domain Bacteria; phylum Bacillota; class Clostridia; order Oscillospirales; family Oscillospiraceae; genus Enterenecus. Next base: position 46,472 of record CAJUCA010000001.1, read on the forward strand.
GCAGCGCACTCCCTCCGCCACCTTTCGCCCCCGGAGGATCTTGGCGGCCTCCCGCAGATCCTTCAGCCGTCCGTTGGTGCAGGAGCCGATCACCACCTGCTGAATAGGCTTTCCCGCCGCCTCGTCCACGGTTTTCGTGTTGGAGGGCAGGTGCGGGAAGGCCACCGTGGGCCGCAGGGCGGACAGGTCGATGGTGACTTTCCTTGTGTACTGGGCGTCCGGGTCCGCCTCAACTGCCTGCCAGGGGCGGTCCACCCGGCCCTTTAGATAGGCGGCGGTCTTGCCGTCCACCGGGAAAATTCCGTTCTTGGCCCCGGCCTCGATGGCCATATTGCAGATGGTGAAGCGGTCGTCCATCTCCAGGGACGCCGCCCCCTCCCCGCCAAACTCCAGGGACTGGTACAGCGCGCCGTCCACGCCGATCAACCCGATGAGGTGAAGGATCACATCCTTGCCGCTGACATACGGCCCCAGCTCCCCCACCAGATTTACCTTGATAGCGGAGGGCACCTTGAACCACGCCAGCCCGGTGGCCATTCCCGCCGCCATGTCGGTGGAGCCCACGCCGGTGGAGAACGCCCCCAACGCCCCATAGGTACAGGTGTGGGAGTCCGCCCCGATGATCACCTCTCCGGGTGTGGTAAGCCCCTGCTCCGGCAGGAGGGCGTGCTCAATCCCCATCCGCCCCACATCGTAGAAGTGGGTAATGGTGTGCCTTTGGGCGAACTCCCGGCAGGCGGCGCACAGCTGGGCGGATTTGATATCCTTGCAGGGGGTGGAGTGGTCCAGCACAATGGCGATCCGCTCCCGGTCAAACACACTGGACAGCCCCGCCTTCTCAAACTCCGTAATCGCCACCGGGGTGGTGATGTCGTTGCCCAGCACCAGATCCAGCTTCCCCTCAATGAGCTGTCCCGGCTCCACCCGGTCCAGTCCGGCGGAACGGGCCAGGATTTTTTGGGTCATGGTCATACCCATGGAATTACCTCCTCAAAATATTTCGTGCACTTATTATGCCAAATGCCGCCGGGAAACAATGTAAACTGTGATACAGTTCAGCAAGGAAAAGGAGGCGGTGGACATGGCGGACTGGGATCGGCTGTCGGAGGGCCGCAGTCCCCGGAAATACCGGGCGGGACAGATGGTCTACCTCCAGGGCACCCCTCCGGACTGCTTTTACTACCTGGCCTCCGGCTCGGTGCGCAGCTTCATCAGCAGCCCCGCCGGGGAGGAACGGGTGCTCACCGTCCATCGGGCGGGCGATCTCATGGGGGAGGCGTCCTTTTTTGACGGCTGCCCCCGGGTCACCTCCGCCATGGCGTTGGAGGACTGCCTGATCCTGTCCGTCAACCGGGAACAGCTGGACCGGGCCTTCCAACGCCACCCGGAGCTGGCCCTGCCCATGCTCCAGCATCTGGCCCGGACGGTGCGCACCCTGTCCGGCCACGTGGGGGCCTCCTCCCTGCCCGCCCAGCAGCGGATCGCCCGCTGGCTGCTGGGCCAGCCCACTGGAGAGGACGGCACCATCAGGACCACCCACGAGGAGATTGGGCAGGCGGTTGGCCTGTCCCGGGTGACGGTGAGCCGGGTGCTGGGGGAGCTGGCCGCCCAGGGGCTGGTGGGGCTGGGGTATCGGACGGTAGCTATCTTGGATCGTGAGGGATTGTATGAGATGATCAATTTGGAGGGCTGATCAGTATCTTTCGCTGTGCTGGCCTTCTCTGATTCAAAATGACAAGTTCTATTGGAGAAAGTGGTTTATTATGTATATTGAAACTCAAAGGATGATCATTCGGGAGTATACGATGGGTGACTCAGAAGATTTATATGAGATTTTTGGTAATGCCGAGGTGATGAAGCATTGTGAGCCTGCATACAGTCCTGAAAAACAACTGATTTCTTATCAACATTTTGTATTGAGAAAAGAGGGGCTGTTGCCGCAGTTCACAAAGACAGCGGCAAAATGATTGGCTATATTCTATTCAAGGCTTTTGAAGAAGGCGTTTACGAAATTGGCTGGATTTTCAACAAAAACTATTGGCGGCAGGGCTACGCCTTTGAATCCTGCAAAGCGGTGGTTGAGTATGCTTTCAATCAGCTGGAAGCACACAAAATATTTGCGGAAGCCATTGACAGCGTAAAATCAGTTGGCCTAATGAAAAAACTCGGTATGCGGCTGGAGGGAATCCAGCGAAGCCAAACAAAAGACAATGACGGAAACTGGGCCGACCTCTATTTTTATGGGCTGTTAAAAGAGGAGCAGTAAGGCGTTTTGCCTTGCCGCTCCTCTTTTTTCATAAGATGATACAGATCAACCCCCCGGACCCCTCGTTGATGATCCGCTGCAAGGTCTCCCGCAGCTTCTCCCGGGCCTCCTCCGGCATCCGCTTCAGCTTGCCGTTCAAATCCTCCCCCACCAGCTCGTGGAAGGAACGCCCGAAGATGTTGGAGTCCCAGATCTTCCCGGTGTCCCCCTCAAACTGCTGGAGCAGGTAGTCCACCATCTCCTCCGACTGCTTCTCGGTGCCCATAATGGGGGACACCTCCGCCCGGATATCCGCCCGCATCATATGGATGGACGGGGCGGACGCCTTGAGCCGCACCCCGTACCGTCCCCCCTGCTTGACGATCTCCGGCTCCTCCAGCGTCATCTCCTGGGGGTCGGGCATCACAATGCCATACCCCGTGGCCTCCACCTGATGGAGGGCCTCCTCCACCTTCTCATAGCTGCGCTTCATGGCGGCCATCTGGGTGAGCTGGTCGATGAGATCCCCATCGTCCCGGATCTCCAGCCCGCACCGCTCGGACACGGTGGAGTAGAACAACGCCCGGGGCAGCTCCAGTGTGGCGGTGACTACCCCGCTGCCCATGTCCATCCGGTTGAGCACGGCGGAGCTGACCTCCTCCCGGTCGCCCATAGCCAGCACCGCCCCCTCCGCGTCCCGCAGGCGCATCAGGTTGGCGGTCTCCTCCCGGATCATGGCGTACAGCCCGCTCTTGATGGGGTGGTCGAAGGGCAGTACGTCCACCCACGGGGGCAGGAACAGATCCATCTGCTTCATGGGGAACTCGTGGAGCACCGCCCGGATGATCTCGCTCACCGCCCCTTCGTCCAGGGTCAGGCAGTTGGCGGCCAGACAGGTCACGTCATACCGCTCCGCGATATCCGCCTGGAGGGTCTGGGCCCGTTCACCGTAGGGTTGGGCGGAGTTGAGCAGCACCATAAAGGGCTTTCCCAGCCCCTTCAGCTCGCTGATTACCCGCTCCTCCGCCTCCAGGTAATCCTCCCGGGGAATGTCGGCCACGGTGCCGTCGGTGGTCACCACAATCCCAATGGTGGAGTGGTCGGTGATCACCTTCTGGGTGCCGAATTCCGCCGCCTCCGTCATGGGGATCTCATGGTCGAACCAGGGGGTCATCACCATCCGGGGCTGGTCGCCGTCCATCTGCCCCAGCGCGCTGGGCACCATGTAGCCCACGCAGTCGATGAGCCGGACGGAGAATACCCCCCCGTCCTCCATGCTCATCTCCACCGCGTCCTCCGGGACGAATTTGGGTTCGGCGGTCATCACCACCCGCCCGGAACCGCTCTGAGGCAGCTCATCCCTGGCCCGATCCCGGATGTAGGCGTTCTCGATCTTGGGCAGAACCAGGGTCTCCATGAACCGCTTGATGAAGGTGGACTTCCCCGTCCGCACGGGGCCTACCACGCCGATATAGATATCGCCCTGGGTGCGCTGGGCGATATCCTCATACAGTTTGTTTTCCAAAGCTGAACCCTCCTCACCGCATACTCGTCTTATATGTATGGGCACAAGCGGGAGAATATGACAGGGCGGCATGGATTTTGTCCACGCCGCCCATTCTGTTCAGCATCTTCTTGCCGGGATCAGCAGCAGCTCCCCCTGCGCCGCCTCCCGCGCGGGCAATCCGTTGGCACTGCAAATATCCTCCACGGTGGAGCCGCAGGACTTGGCGATGTCCCACAGGGCCTCCCCCCGCTCCACCCGGCGGATCACCACCGAGGGCCGCACACCCGTCTCCTTGGCTGCGCTGGGCTTCAAATCGGTGACGCAGGCCGCCTGCTCCTCCTTAAGGGTGGTCCAGGCAAACTCCGCCTCGAACCGCACCTCCAGCCCTCCGGTGACAGGGACGGCGGTGGCCTCTCCAACAGGGCGGCAGGTGCAGGAGCAGGTACAGCCCGGGGGCAGCTCTCCCCGGCAGGACACGGGAATGTCCACCTCCACCCCACACAGCGCGTCGTCCTCGCTGAGATAGAGGATGGACGCCACCGCCTGGGCGGTGAACTCCATGCCCCCCTCCGCCGGAGCGGAGGCCATAGAGGTCACCGACACGGCGCAGTCCAGCACCTGCTTGGCAGGTATGCCCGATTCGCACAGCTTCCGGGCCGTTTCCCTCCGGTTGGTTCGTTCCGCCATGGTGCACAGGCGGGCCGGGGTGCGCTCCACGTCGATGGGCTGTTTGAGGCAGTAGGCGTCGCTGATCAGGGTCACCGACCGGCGCACCCACAGCGCGGCCTGGGCCAGGGCCTCCAGCGTCACCTCCAGCTCCCCCTCCCGCAGGCGGCAGTCTACGCTTTTCAGCGTCATCACCACCTCCGGCTCCGCCTCCTCGGCGGTCTCCCCCAGGTCCAGGATCTGGGAGTAGGGCAGTTCGAAGCGCAGGGGCACCAGCCCAGCCCCGCCCTGGTACAGGGTGACCAGCTGGATGTCCCCCTTGAGCACCAGCTTCTTGCCGATGAATTTGGCGTCCACCGCCCCCAGCTCCGCCCGGTAGAACAGCAGCTCCTCCATCTCCGGCTTGGAGGCCGGGGGCCGCAGTACGTCGGAGAAGGTGAACGTCTTTTCCGCCACGTCGGGGATCACACAGCACTTGCAGGGGGTGAGCAGCTTCTCCACCCCGCTCCCCTCCCCGCAGCTCACATCACAGCTCAGCTCCTGCTTTTCCTGCTGGTAGGCCGCCGCCCACACCGTCAGGTTCACCCGCACCAGCATTTTCCGGGGATTGATGGTGCGGGCGTCCGCCGAGGCGGCGTACACCGCTGCCTGCACCGGGCATCCGGCGTGGAACTGGGGATCGTCCCGGACGCACTGGAAGGGGATGGTCACCTCCAGCGGCCGGGGGGCCGCCTCCCCCTCCGGTATGTAGAGCACGGTGACCCGGGCGGTGCCGGACAGCCGCAGGGAGCCTTCCCCCAGCTCCTTATCCTTCAAAAAGACCTTGCCCACCGCGGAGACGATCCGGGAGATATCCGGAAAGGCATCGGGTACAATGCTCTCCAACGTCTCCTCCTGGGAAAACATCCCCTGGCTGACGGGCCTGTAGCCCTCCATCACCATGCGCTGCAGCTCCATGTCCATAGGCTTCCTCTCCTTGCACGTATTCTGTGTTCACTATATGAGGGGAAGGGCCGGGATATGTCGGGTTCTCTCAGTCCATATGGAAGATCTTGCGCATCAGGCCGCACAGTGCCTTCGGAAACTTCACCACCACGACTCGCATGAAAACTGCCCCCTTTCTCAACGCTGGAATCTATACCAGCATATGAAAAAGGGGGCTGTCCGGTTCCATTCAATTTTTCCGGGTCTCCCACTCCGGGATCTCCCTGGCCTGTTCGTACAGGCGGATGTAGCTTTTGTGGCGGCTTTGGGCGATTTGGCCCGACTCCACCGCCTCCCGCACAGCACACCCCTTTTCCTTCACATGGGCGCACCCCTGAAAGCGGCACCCGTCCAGAAAGGGCCGGAACTCCCGGAAGGCCCCGGCCAGCTCCTCCTTCGGGATGGCCTCCATCTGCTCCACGTCAAAGGCGGAGAAGCCCGGCGTATCCGCCGCCAGCCCTCCCGCCACTGGGAACAGCTCCACATGGCGGGTGGTGTGGCGGCCCCGGCCCAGCTTCTCGCTCACGTCTCCCACCTCCAGGCCGAACCCCGGCTGGAGGGCGTTGAGGATGCTGGACTTGCCCACGCCGGAATTTCCTGTAAAGGCTGACACCTTTCCAGCGATTGCCGCCGCCAGCTCCGGGATGCCGTCCCCTGTCTCCGCGCTGACCTGGAGGGTGGAAAAGCCCGCCGCCCGGTAGAGGGCCGCCAGCTCGTCCGCCCGATCCAGATCGCACTTGTTCAGGCACACCAGCACCTCGCACCCCTTCCACTCCGCCATGGCCGCCATCCGGTCAATGAGGAAGGGATCGGTGACGGGAATGGCCCCTGACGCGATGATCACCATCTGGTCAATGTTGGCAACCATGGGGCGGCAGAACTGGTTTTTCCGGGGCAGGATGGCGTCTACCATCCCGGTGCCGTCGTCCAGCGCGCTGATCTCCACCCGGTCCCCCACCAGGGGGGTGAGCTTCCGGTGGCGGAGCCTCCCCCGCCCCCGGCAGGGGACAGGAGCGCCCTCCCCCGTGTCCACGTAATAGAATCCGCTGAGGGCCTTGACAATCCGGCCCGTCATGGTTGTGAAAAGTCCACCGTGTAATCCCGCTCCAGGTTGTTGTTGATATAGATGGACACCTTCTGGAGCCCGGATGCGGTGGCCGGCTTGCTCAGCACCCCGGTGGACGCCTCTACTGATCCATCAAAAATCACCTGATCCCCAACCACAATCCGCACCTCCACTGTACCAGTAAATCCGCTGAGATCCACGTTGATCGGTTTGGTGCTGGCGGGGATGCCCACGTTCTCCGTGGGCAGGGGTGTCTCTGTGGGAGGCGGTTCCGTAGCGGGCGGTTCGGTGACGGGCGGCTCTGTCTCCGGCGGCTCCGTCTCCTCCGGGCCTGTGCTCACCCAGAAGTCGATAACTTTGCCCTTTTCCACCTCGCCCAGCACGCTCTGCCAGATCACCCTGCCCTCGGAATACTCCTCGCTGGGGTGATTATCCACCTTGCCCCGGATCAGCCCCATGGTGCCAAGCTGCCGTTCCACGTCCTCGAACGTCCAGCCCACAAAGCTGGGTACGGCTACCTTGGGGGTCTCCGGACCCTTGCTCACCACCAGTACCACCTTGTCGCCCTTTTCCACCACAACATCGGCCAAGGGCGTATAGGAGATGATCATGCCCTTGGTGATGGTGTCGGAGAACTCCTCCTGTATTTCCACTTCAAGCCCCATCTCGTTTTCCAGCTTCAACTGGGCCTGCCGGTACCCCCAGCCGTCCACCGGCGGCATCACCATCTTGTCCTCGCCGCCGCTGATGGTCACCTTGATCACCAGCTCCTCCTCTTTGACCTTGGTTCCGGCCTCAGGGGTCTGCTCGCAGATCTCGCCCGCCTCATACTCCTCACTGTAGACGGTGTCCCCTTCCTCTACCTTAAAGCCTTCTGCGATGGACGGGTTCTTTTTCAGATCCTCCAGGGTATACCCCAGCAGGGAGGGCACCTGGTACTCCTTCTTCTCCTCAAACATTCCCTTAAACATGAAATTGTAGAGGAAAAAGGCCATACCGCCGATAAAGATCAGGATCACCACAATGGCGGCCACCGCGGGCACCACGCTGGATCCGCCCCGGGGCGGCTCATCGTACTCATCCAGCTCCTCCTCCCGGTAGCGGCGTTCCCGCCGCTCCGGCTCCCGGATCGGCTCCCTGCGGCGCGCGCCCGTGTCCCCGGCGGCATTCCGGGCGATGGGCACCACCATGGTGGGCTCATCCACCACCTCCGGCTGGGACACCTCCATGTCCGGGTTCTTGCGGAACTCCTTCAGATCGTCCAGCATCTCGTCCGCCGAGCTGTACCGCTGGTTGGCGTCCGGAGCCATCGCCTTCATGGTGATGTCCTCCAGGGCCTGGGGCACGTCCGGGTTCAGGCTCCTGGGGGGCACCGGGATGGCACTGATGTGCTGGATCGCCACCCCCATCGGGGTGTCCCCCTCAAAGGGCAACCGCCCGGTGAGCATCTCATACAGCACCACCCCGGCGGAATAGATGTCGGTGCGGCAGTCCACGTGGCTGCCCCTGGCCTGTTCCGGGGAGATATAGTGGACGGAGCCGATGGCCTCCTGGGTCATGGTGTTCTGGGCCGCGCTGGCCAGCTGGGCAATGCCGAAGTCGGTGACCTTCACGCTGCCGTCCCGGAGCACCATAATGTTGTGGGGCTTGATGTCCCGGTGGATGATGCCCCTGGAATGGGCGTGGCTCAACGCCCGCATGATCTGGGTGATGAAATGCTGGGCCTCCCGCCAATTCAACGGGGTGCCCCTGCGCTGCATATACTGCTTCAGCGTCAGCCCGTCCACCAGCTCCATGACAATATAGTCCAGCCCATCGGACCGGCTCACGTCGTACACGGACACGATGTTGGCGTGGGACAGCATGGCCACCGCCTGGGACTCGTCATGGAAGCGGCGGCGGAACTCGGCGTCCTGGGCCAGCTCCGGCTTCAGGATCTTCACCGCCACCAGCCGGTTCAGACGGTGGTCCCGGGTCTTGTAGACCACCGCCATGCCGCCCATGCCGATGCACTCCAGAATTTCATATCGGTTGTCGAGCATTTTACCTATGTATTGATCCATGGTAAAAGTCCTCCTACAAATTGCTTACAGCTCCGCCAGGACAACGGTGACGTTATCCGGCGCGCCCTGTTCCAGCGTCATATCCACCAGCCTGCGGCACAGCTCCTCCGGCCCCCGCTCCTCCAGGGAGGTCCGGAGCAGGACCAGGTCGGGCAGTACGTTGGACAGCCCGTCGCTGCACAGCAGCAGGCGGCTGCCCTGCCCCGTCTCCACCCGGAGCAGGTCGCAGGCCACGGCGGGCTCCACCCCCAAAGCCCGGGTGATCAGGTTCTTCTGGGGGTGCCGCCGGGCCTCCTCCGCGGTGATCTCCCCCCGGTCCACCAAAAGCTGCACCAGGGAGTGGTCCACCGTCACCTGCCGGATCATCCCGTTCTCCAGCAGGTAGCACCGGCTGTCCCCCACATTCACCACGTAGGACTCCCCCGGCAGGGCCAGGGCCGCCACCAGCGTAGTGCCCATCCCCCGGTACTCCGGGTTGGCCTGGGCCAGCTCGAACACCTTCTGGTTGGCCTGGGCGCAGGCCTCCGCCAGCGTGTCCTCCCACCACTCCGGGTCGTCCCGGGGCCCTTGGGCGAACCGCTCCTCCACGAAGGCGGAGAAGGTCTCCACCGCCACGGAGCTGGCCACGCTCCCCGCCTGGGCACCGCCCATGCCGTCGCATACCAACAGCAGGGCCGCCCCGTCCAGCTCCCGAAACACAAAGCTGTCCTGGTTGTCCTTCCGGTGACGGCCCACATCCGTCACGCCGAACAATTTCATAATAGAAGGTCCCCCCTTCTGGGAATCAAAGGCCGTCCCCGCCGCCAATGTGCTTGCGCCGGAGCTGACCGCAGGAGGCATCGATGTCGCCCCCCAGCTTCCGGCGCACCGTGGCGGTGACGCCGTGCCCCTCCAGCCGCTGCTGAAACTGCCGCACCCGGCGGCTGGGCTTCAGCGGCGACTCCGCCACATCGTTCAGCGGGATCAGGTTCACGTGCCCCGGCTGTCCCCGGAGCAGCTCCGCCAGCCTGTCCGCCTGAGCGTCGCTGTCGTTCACCCCGTCGATCATGGCGTACTCGTAGGAGATCCGCCGCCCGGTGGTCTCAAAGTACCTCCGGCAGGTCTCCATCAGCGGCCCCACTCCCACCGCCCTGTTCACCGGCATCAGCCGGGACCGGGTCTCGTCGTCCGGGGCATGGAGGGAAACGCTTAATGTTAATTGTAACCCAAGAAGGGCCAGTTTGTCAATTTTCTTTATCAGCCCGCAGGTGGACAGGGAGATGTGCCGCATCCCAATGTTAAGCCCATCGGGGTGGTTTACCAGCGTGAGAAACCGCATCACGTTGTCAAAATTGTCCAGCGGCTCCCCAATCCCCATCAGCACGATGTTGGAGATTTCCGCCCCGCTGTCCTTCTGGGTAAAGATGATCTGGTCAAGAATCTCAGCGGGTGTCAAGTCCCGCACCTTGCCGCCCAGGGCGGAGGCGCAGAACACGCAGCCCATATTGCACCCTACCTGGCTGGACACACAAACAGTATTCCCATGCTTATACCGCATCAAAACCGTCTCGATACAATTTCCGTCCAAAAGCCGCCACAGGTATTTTATGGTACCGTCCGCCTGAGACACCTGCTTCCGCTCCACCTTGGGCACCGTGAGGAGGCACTGCTCCTTCAGCACCTCCCGCAGAGGCTTGGGCAGATCGCTCATCTCGTCGAAGGATTCCACGCCCCGGTGGAGCCAACGGAACACCTGCGCGGCCCGGAACCTGGGCAGGCCCTGCTCCTGAAACCAGGCTTCCAGCTCTGACCGCGTCATGGACTTCAAATCCACCACGGGGCTCACCCCTTTCTGCGCAGCTTGGCCACAAAAAACCCGTCCGTCCCGTGAATATGGGGCCAGAAGGTGATCCGCCCCGGCTGTTCCCCGAACTCAGGCAGGGTGAACGGCTCCAGGGCAAATTCCGGGTGCCCGGCCAGAAATTCCTCCACAATGCCCTCGTTTTCCCGCCGGAGCACCGTGCAGGTGGAGTAGACCAGCACCCCGCCGGGCCGCACATACCGGGCGCAGTTGCTCAAAATGCCCCGCTGCACCTGGGGCAGGCCCTCTAACGCCTTGGGATCCTTATAGCGGATGTCCGGCTTCTTGCGGATGATCCCCAGCCCAGAGCAGGGCACATCGGTGATCACCGTGTCAAAACCGTCCACCCACTCCTCCCTCAGCTCCGCCGCGCTCTGGCGGCAGGGGGTAATGACGGACAGCCCCAGCCGATCCCGCCCCGCCTGGAGCAGCTTGATCTTGTGGGGGTGGATATCGCAGGAGATCACCTCGCCTTGGTTATCCATGTCGATGGCGGCGGCGAAGGACTTGCCCCCCGGCGCGGCGCAGCAGTCCAGCACCCGCTGGCCCGGCGTCACCCCGGCGGCGGTGACCGCCAGCCGTGCCGCCGGATCCTGCACGTAAAACCGCCCCTCCTGGAAGGGGGCCAGCCGCTCCAAATCCCCCCCGCCGCTCAGCAGCAGGCAACCGGGCATCCACGGGTGGGGCGTCGCCTCCGCCCCGGTCTCCCGCAGCTCCTCCGTCAGCTTCTCCAAAGTCCCTCGCAGGGGATTGATCTGGGCGGCGGTCGGGGGCTGTAAATTGTCCGCCTCCAGCAGGCGTTCCGCCCCCTCTGGACCAAGCGTATCTATAAACTCCTCCACCAGCCACAGGGGATGGCTGTATTTTAGTGACAAGGTTTCTGCCTTGTCACATCCCTCCGGCTCGGGCAGATCCTTCTGCCGGAGCATGGCCCGCAGAATGCCATTCACCATCCCGGCGGCCCGGGGGTTGCGGCAGTATTTTTTGGTCAGCTCCACGGCCTCATTCACCGCCGCGCTGGGCGGAATCTTATCTAAAAACAGGATCTGATAGACCGCCGCCCGAAGCCCGCACAGCACCGGCGCGTCCAACGCCTCCAGCCTCTTGTTGCAGAACCGGGCCAGCTGCCAGTCCAGCAGCAGCCTGTTTTGCAGCACCCCGTAGCACAGCCGGGAGGCCAGCGCGGCGTCCCGTTTGTCCAGCTCCTGCTCCCGCAGGGCCTTTTTCAAATATCCATCCGACCACGCCCCCTGCCGCTCACAAGCGGTCAAGGTGATCAGCGCGGCCTCTCTGGCAGAACCCATCAGGCTTCCTCCTAACCTGTCAAAACTGTGCCTGTCCTGATGGGATGTCCCATCAGGAACGCGGACGCGGCCATGGCCTTTTTCCCGTCGGGCTGAAGCTCAAGGATTTCCAACGCCCCATCGCCGCAGGCCACCCGCAGGCCCTTTTTGTCCGCTTGCAGCACCGTCCCCGGAGCCGCTTTCCCGGCCTCCCCCGCCAAAACGGTGCGCAGAATCTTACACCGCACCCCGTCCACCACCGCCGTGGCGGCGGGCCAGGGATACAGCCCCCGCACCTGGTCGTGGAGCTGCCGGGCGGTTTTTTCCCAATTCATGGGCGACAGCTCCCTGGACAGCATGGGGGCGTGGCTGGACCCGCTCTCGTCCTGGGGCACAGGCGTCACCGCCCCCGCCCCGATCTGTGCCACCGTTTCCACCAACAGCTCCGCACCCATCTGGGCCAGCCGCTCAAAAAGCTGGGCGGCGTTTTCCTCCATAGGGATTGGGGTGGCCCGTTGGGCCAGAATGTCCCCGGTATCCATCCCCTCCGCCATGACCATAATGGTAACCCCTGTTTCGTCCTCCCCGTTGAGGATGGCCCAGTTGATGGGCGCGGCCCCCCGGTACTTGGGCAGCAGGGAGGAATGCACATTGATACACCCCAGCCGGGGCAGCTCCAGAATTTCCAGGGGAAGGATCTTCCCGTAAGCCGCCACCGCGATAAGCTCCGGCTCCAGCCCCTTCAAGATCTCCAACGCCTCACCGTCCCGCACCCTGGCGGGCTGGAACACTGGCAGGCCAACCGACAAGGCGTATTCCTTCACAGGCGGCATTTGGAGCTTCATTCCCCGGTTTTTCGGCTTATCCGGCTGGGTAAATACCCCGCAGATCTCATGTCCCGCCTCCACCAGGGCCTTCAGCGATGGCACCGCGAACTCCGGCGTGCCCATGAACGCAATTCTCATTTCCGCCGACCCCTTTTCTGGCGGGGCTTCCGGCTCTCAGCCTGCTCCGACTCCATGGCGTCCAGCTCCTCCATGGTGTAAAGCTGTCCGTCGGTGCGCTCCACAAACAGGTGGCCCTCCAAATGCTCCAGCTCGTGGCAGAAACAGCGGGCCACCATTTCCTCCCCGGAGACCTCAAAGAAATTCCCATCCCGATCCTGGGCGCGGACGGTGACGGAGCTGGGCCGATTCACCCAGCCATACTGATTGGGCACACTGAGGCATCCCTCCCAGCCCTCCTGCTCGCCCTCCGCGTGAATGATCTCTGGGTTTACCAGCTCGAGCATCCGATCCTCTTCGTCCATCACGATCACCGCACGGCGGAGTATGCCGATCTGCGGGGCCGCCAGCCCCACGCCCCCGGCGTTCTCCAGCGTCTCCTTCAGATCATCCAGCAGCCAATGGAGCTTCCGGTCGAACTTCTCCACCGGGCGGCACGCCTTTTCCAGGGAGGGGTCCCCCTGGGTCAAAATCTTTCGCAAAGCCATCGCAAATTCCTCCTCTTATTCCATGGGGTCCAGGTCCGCGTAAATCGCCACCCCACGGTTCTGCCTGTCCGACTGGGCACGCCGGAGCAGATGGGCCACCAGCTGGCGAATGGCCCGTGTGTTTTGTGTGCTCAGCACCAGCCGGTAGCGGTAACGGTCGTTTACCTTGGCCACCGGAGCGGGGGCAGGCCCCAACAGACGGTAAGGCGTCCCCGCGTAAGGCCCCCGTACCATGGCGGCCCCCAAGCTGTCCCGCAGCCGCAGGCAGGCCTGGAGCACCGCCGTTTCCTCCAGCCCGGAGGCGCACAGCAGAAACAGGTCGTTACAGGGCGGCAGCTCCCGCACCTCCCGAATGCGGATCTCCTGGCGGTAAAAGGAGTCATAGTCCTGCCGCGCCGCGAACCGGATCACGTCGTTGTCCGGGGTGAGGGTCTGGATCACCGCCTGCCCCTCCTTCTCCCCCCGGCCCGCCCGGCCCGCCACCTGGGTGAGCAGGGAGAAGGTGCGCTCCGCGGCGTGGATGTCCCCGGTATACAGGCTCTGATCCGCCGACACCGCCCCCACCAGGGTGACGTTTTCAAAGTCCAGCCCCTTAGCCACCATCTGGGTGCCCAGCAAAATGGGAATCCGCCGCCGCCGGAACCGTTCCAGCAGGGCCTCGTGGCTGTGGGTGACGGACACGGTGTCCGCGTCCATCCGCAGCACCTCCACGCCGGGGAACAGGCTCCGCAGCTCCTCCTCCACCTTCTGCGTTCCGGCCCCCACAAAGCGGAACAGCCCGCCGCACTCCGGGCACCGCTCCGGCAGGGGCTGGGAGTGGCCGCAGTAGTGGCACATCAACCTCCGGTTGGCAGAGTGGTAGGTCAGATGGACCGAGCACCGGGGGCAGGCGGGGATCTCTCCGCACTCGCCGCACACCGCCATCCGGCTGGCCCCCCGGCGGTTGAGGAACAGGATGGCCTGTTCTCCCCGGTCGATGGTCTCCTCCAGCTTTTGGGCCAGCACTCCGCTAATGGAGCCGCCGTTCCCCTGCCGCAGCTCCTCCTTCATATCCACAATGGTCACCTTGGGCAAGGCCCGCTCATTGAACCTGCGGCTCAGCGTATACAGGCGATATTCCCCCTGCCTGGCCCGGTACATGGCGTCCACCGACGGGGTGGCTGAGCCGAGCACCAGCAGTGCGCCCGCCCGGTGGCAACGATAGCGGGCCACCTCCCTGGCGTGATACCGTGGGTTCTGCTCCGACTTATAGGAGGGCTCCTGCTCCTCGTCCAGGATGATGGCCCCCAGGTTGGGCAGGGGGGCAAACACCGCGGAACGCGTCCCGACCACCACCCTGGCCTCTCCCCGCCGCACCCGCTTCCATTCGTCGCACCGCTCCCCGGCGGACAAAGAGCTGTGAAGGATTGCCACTTCACAGCCAAAGTGGGAGACAAAGATCCGCATGAGCTGAGGGGTCAGGGCGATTTCAGGCACCATCACCAACGCCGTTTTCCCCCGTTCCAGCAGAGTATGGATCAATTTCAGGTAGATCTGGGTCTTGCCGCTTCCGGTGACGCCGTACAGCAACGCCGCGCCCCCGCCCCCCTCGGCCTGGGCCAGCAGGCCCTCATAGGCCGCCTGCTGTTCCCCGTTCAGCTCTACCGGGACCGCCTGATCGCAGGCGGGCAGCTCCGGACGGCGGTAGACCTCCCGCTTGGACAGGGTGAGCACCCCCTGCCGCTCCAATGCCCGCAGGGTAGCCATGGACGCCCCTGTGAAATAGCACAGCTCCTTGGCGGAGGTCTCCCCCGCCGCGCACAGGGCCTCCCCCGCCGCGTATTGCAGCGGAGCACGCTTCCGCTTGGGGGCCAGCAGGGCCAGGGCGTCCCCCGGGTCCATCGCCAGGGTGGCGACCTGCTCCGTCTTGTCCTTTACCCCCCGGGCGGCGGCGGCCTCCTGGACGATGATCCCCCGCTTCTCCAACGCCCGCAGCGCGGGGCCTGGGTTGGCGGTCCCAAACGCCACCCGGATTCCGCCCAGCTCCGACCAGCCATCGTTGGCGAGCAGCAGGCCCACCAGCTTCCGGGCGGCCTCGTCCTCCCCCGCCGCACCGTAGGCCGCCTCCCGGTCGATGCCAGGGGCGATCCGCCAGCAGTCCTTTAGGGAAAACCACAGCCCCGCCGGAAGCATCACCCGCATGGCGTCATACACGGTGCAGAAGTAGTGCTCCCGCATCCAAAGGGCCAGCTGGACCGCCTCCGGATCCAATACCGGCTCCTCGTCCAGCAGGGCCAGCACGTATTTCAGCTTGGCCGTGTCCTCCCGCTCCCCCAGGGCCAGCACAATGCCGTCGCTCACCCGGTTTCCGGTCCCGAAGGGCACCGCCGCCCGCATCCCTGGGCGCAGGGCGTCCGCCAGCTTGGGCGGGATCAGGTAGTCGTAGGGCTTGTCGATGGCGTAGGCCGCCGACGATACTGCGATTTTTGCGATCCCGGCCACGGCCTCACCCCGTCCCTCTCCAAAGTCCAAAGGGCAAGCAGGCATCCTGCTTGCCCAGAATTGCTACGCCTGCTCCTGCTCCTGCTCCTGTTCCGCCTCCAGCTCCTGCTCCGCGTCCTCCACCCGGAGCGTGCCGCTGGCCACCTCATGGATGGCCAGGGAGACGGCCTTTTCCTCCAGCGGCTCCCCGGACTGCTCCGCCTCGCTGGACAGCTTCCTGGCCCGGCTGGCCACCATATTCACCAGCATATAACGGCTGGGCACCTCGTTGAGCAAATCCTTGATTGCGGGATAAAGTAACATGACGCATCCTCCTAATAATTGATAATGCTCTCAGCCAAGTGGAGCCGTTTTGCGGTTCGGCACCGCTCCGCCTCCAAAATGGACTGGATCTCCCCGGCGGCGGTGACCACCGTGTCGTTTACCACCAGATAGTCGTAGTGCACGCTCTCCTGGCACTCCTGCCGGGCCTTTTCCAGACGCCGCTGGATGGTCTCCTCCTCGTCGGTGTTCCGGCGGTGGAGCCGCCGGGACAGCTCCTCAATAGACGGCGGGATCAGGAAGATCAGCACCGCCTCCGGGCACCGCTCCTTTACCTTGGCCGCCCCCTGAACCTCGATGTCCAGCAGTACGTCCACCCCCTGATCCAGCTTTTCCCGGATCACCTTCAGCGACGTGCCGTAGTAATTGCCCACATACTCGGCGTACTCCAGAAGCTCGTCGGCGGCAATCATCCGCTCAAACTCCTCCCGGGAGACGAAGTTGTAGTTCACCCCGTCCGCCTCCCCCGTTCTGGGCTGCCGGGTGGTGAAGGACACGGAAAAATGGATATCCCGCCGCGCGCTCAGCAGCTCGGCGATCACCGTGCTTTTCCCCACCCCGGATGGCCCGGACAGTACGATCAGCTCTCCCCTTCTCCCACTCATTGCGGTTCCTCCTCCATCCCGTCCTGCTGCTCCGCCCCGTCCCCAAACCGGGCGGACACCTGCCCCGCGGGCAGGGACGACCAGATCACGTGCCCGCTGTCCATCACCAGCACCGCCTGGGTCTTGCGGCCAAAGCTGGCGTCGATGAGCATACCCCGCTCCCGCGCCTCCTGCCCCAGCCGCTTCACCGGGGCGGAGTCCGGGCTGACGATGGCGATCACCCGCTGGGCGGACACCATGTTTCCAAATCCAATATTGACCAGCTTCATGCCGTCACTCCAAATTCTGGACCTGTTCCCGGATCTTCTCGATCTCCGCCTTCATGTCAACCACCCGGCGGGTGATCTCCAGATCGCTGCACTTGGAGCCGATGGTGTTGGTCTCCCGGTTGAACTCCTGGATCAGGAAGTCCAGCTTCCGGCCCACCCCGCCCCCGGCGGACAAAAGCTCCCGGAGCTGGCCCAAATGGCTGTGCAGGCGCACCGTCTCCTCGTCCACCGCCACCTTGTCGGCGAAGATAGCCGCCTCCGTGAGCAGACGCCCCTCGTCGATCTGGGTGTTCTGGAGCACCTCCCGCATTTTGCCCTCCAGCCTGGCCCGGTAATCCGCCACCGTCTGGGGAGAGCGTGCCTCCACCTCTCCCAGCAGCCGCTCCACCGTGTCCGCGCGGCCCAGGATATCGGCGGCCAGCCGCTCGCCCTCCACCGCCCGCATGGCGTTGAAGTCCTCGATGGCCAGATCCAGCACCGCCAGCAGGCGTTCCTTCACCAGATCCAGATCCTCCGCCTGCTTCTCCACCGTCAGCACATCGGGGAACCGGGCCAGATCCGTGGCCCGGAAGTCCTTCTTCACCCGGCCGCTTCCCAGCTCGTGGAGCTTCCTCAGGGCGTCCAGATAGCCAACCACCAGATCCTCGTTGACGGTAACCACCATATCGCCCCCGCCGGAGTGGTTCAGGGTGACGAACACATCCACCTTGCCCCGGCCCACCGCCGCCTGCACCCGGGTCTTGATGGCGTCCTCCGCGAAGATATAGGCCCTGGGCAGCTTCACCGCGCAGTCCAGATAGCGGTTGTTCACCGCCCGCAGCTCCACCGTGACCTGAAGCCCCTCAAAGGAGCAATCCCCCCGGCCGTAGCCGGTCATGCTTCTCACCATTTCACGTCCCCGCCTTTCCGTGGGCCGCCCGCTGAACCCGGGCAATATACACCGCGATCAGCCTGCTGAACCCGTAATCATACAGTAAAAACACCACATTCGCCGCCCCATACAGCACCCACACCGACCTGCCCAGCACCTCCGGCAGGGACGACGCCACCGCCCCGGCCATGGTCAGGTAGATCAGGGTAAAGGCGGCGTTGAAAAAGGCCAGCTTCAGCAGATACCCCAGCGGCCCGCGCCGCAGCCCCTCAATAAGGGACTTCACCATGGGGTACAGCCCGAACAACGCCCCGAACAGCAGGACGCAGAGCTTATCCGGCACCAGCAGGAAGGCCAGGATGGACACACCCGCCCAGCACAGCAGTCCCGCCTTCATCCCCGCCGAGATCACCGCCAGCCCGGGCAAAAGCCCCGCCGCCGCCACGATGCCCCAGCTTCCCGTGGGCGCGATGGAGCCCAGGTAGACTAAAATCAAGGCCAACGCCCCCAAAATGGCGGGATACGCCGTCATTGCCGCCGCGTTCTTTCTCCTCATGTCAGCGGCAGCCCCCGCACAGGCAGTTTAGGCACAGCATGGTGGTACAGCAGTCCATGCCGTCGCACTGCGCGCCCGCCATGTCAGGCTGGTAGCCATAGCCGCCCTGCCGCATCATATTGAACGCCTGCCGGTACTCCATGTTTCCCGGCTCCATCTGGACGGCGATCTGGTAGTTCTGCCGGGCCTCGTCCAGCCAGCCCCGGCGGTAGGCGATGCTCCCCATGAGGAAATACCACTCGCCGTTCCGGGAGGGCGCGCCCTGCAAAATCTGCTCCGCCCCCTCCAGGTCGTTGCGCTGGATGGCCGACCGGGCCTGGCTGAACAGGCCCGCCCCGCTACCCTGCCGCTGCTGCTGGTAGGCGGAGCCGCCCCCGTACCCGTAACCATAGCCGCCCTGGGACCCGCTTCCGCCGCCGTAGGCTCCCCCTCCGGTTCGCCCCTTGGTGATGGCGTCATAGGCCTCGTTGATCTCCTTCATCTTCTCCTCGGCCAGATCGGACAGGGGGTTGTTCTGGTAGTTGTCCGGGTGGTACTTCCGGGCCAAATCCCGGTAGGCCCTCTTGATCTCGTCGTCGCCGGCGTCAGGGCTGACGCCCAGCACCTCATAGGGATCTCTCATGCGGTTTTCTCCTTGTCTGTCTCATTTCTTTCCACTGGCCGTCCAGCACGGCGCGCTGTACCGCCGGCAGGCCGAGATAGAGTATATTTTCCACAATGGGCGTCCAATGCCCCAGCTCCATCAAATTCGCGGCGGAGCCCGCCAGCCGCAGGGAGTGGACGGCGGTGGTTTCCAGGTAAGCCCGCTCCTCCCGTGCCCTGCCCTCAAACCGGGCGTCCAGCGGGTTATACCGCCCCCGCTTCCGATCCTCGTCCAGATCGTCCCAGGCGTCCATCAGGTAGATCCAACGCCCCACATGGTACAGCAGCTCCCCCAGCGACCGCCCCTCCGGGCTGTCCGCCGGGTAGACCGAGGCGGCACAGGCCAGAATCCCCGCGAAGGCGTCCGCCGCCCGGTCCAGCTCCGGGGAACGCTCCTCCTCCATCCGGCCCAGGCGGGCCAGCCCCTCCCGCACCTGACGGTCAAATCCGGGCTGGGCCTGGGCCGCCCGGCGGTAGGCCCGCCGGAACAGCCGCCGGACCACCCGGTAGGGCAGGCCCGTGATCAGCCCGTGATCTGACACATCATCGGACAGCTTGTGGTAGAACAGAATGATGCTCTCGTCGGCGGCGTCATACAGCCGCTTCCCTGCCAGACAGGCCCTGGGCTTCCGCCAGGGATGGGCGGGACAGCGGCGGCAGGAGGGCCTGTCCCCCTGTTCCCCCGCCGCCAGCAGAATTGCCAGGAAGGTGAAGTCATATTGCAGGGTGAACCGGGCCAGCCAGCCGTGCCGCTCCCCCAGGGCGTGGCACAGGCCGCAGTACGCGCCCTGGTACAGCTCCCGCTGCCCCTCGTCCAGCCGGTCCAGGACGGGGCGGACATAGCCGAACACGTCAGCCGCCCGCCGCTGCCGGGGACAGGGACACCACCACCGAATAATAGGTCGCGTTGGCGGGGGGCAGCTCTCCCAGATCCTCCTTGGTGCCCGCGCTGCCCAGGTAGATGTCGACTGGGACGGTATACGGCCCCGCCGCCGGGTCCAAGTTCCGCAGATCCGCCACCACCCGGATATTCTCCGGGATCAGCTCATCTATGAGCTTCTGGGTGCCGCGGATCTCCACCGACAGCTCCTGAGTCACAATGTCCACATTCCAGCCTTCCGGCTCGTTGATGACTTGGATGTTCTTGGTGATAAAGGTTTGGCTCACCACCCGCTTGGTCACTCTAAAGGTGGCCGTCACCTCTGCCACGCCGCTGAGGTTCTCCAGCCTGTCGTCCAGGGGAATCGCGAAGGTGCGCTCATCCTTGTCCTTGATGGTGGCCAGGTTGATCTCCGCCAGAGTGATCCCGCCCTGGCCCTCCAGGGCGGCTACCGCGTCCTTGCTGCCCGCCACCGTAATACTGCCGGTGGTCAGCTCCACCCTCACGTCGTCCTCATCCAGCCCGCCTCCGGCGATGAGCTTCACCTCCAGCGGGATCTCCGCCATGGCCCGGATGGGGAAGGTGGTGTAGACCCTGTCCGCGTCGCAGGTCACGTCCAGCTCCTCCAGCGGCTCGTCGTTGGCCCCGATGAGCTGGAAGGGGAAGTCCCCCTCCACATTGCCCGTCAGGTTTTCCTCCGTCACCGTCACCCGGGCGTAGGCCACCTGGTTCACAAACTCCGCCCGCCCGCTGACCACAACAGTCTCGGGGGAGAATTTGAAGTCGTTCTCACTGCCTGCCAGATAGCCCTGCTCCACCGTGCCCTGGAAGCTGCCCTTGATGGGCACCGCGCGGCTGAGATACCGGGCCACCTCCACGTTCACCACACCCATCCGGGCGTTGGTGGTCACGTAGCTCACATCGCTGGAGCTCACCCCGGCGGGCAGGTTGGGGATATAGACGATGGAGTGGCTGCCCTCCTCGCTGATGCCGGACACGTCCACCGTGACGGACAGCCCCTCCCCGTTGGCCAGCTTGGCGTGCACCGCGGGTTTGGCCTGCACCGTCAGGTTGACGGTGGCGTTCTGGTTGACTACCATCAGCCCCCGGTCCCTCAGAATGTCCAGCCCCCGGAACTCCACCGGAACCCCCCGGTAGGGGGTCTGCTTCGGGGTGCCGTCGGTGGAGGTCACGTAGCACCACAGCCCCACCGTGAGGATCACCGACAGCACCACGTAGAGCAGCTTGCTGTCAAGAATCTTCTTTCCCATTGGAATTATCTCCCTTAATGCCCTTGAATACACTGGTCAGCCGGGCGGCGGCGGTAACCGGCCCGTTCTCCCCGTCCGCCGCGGGCATCAGCTCCATCCGCAGCAGACGCTCCAGGGTGTCCGGCGACAGGTGCCGCTTCAGCATCCCGTTGACCGCCACCGAGATGGACCCCGTCTCCTCGGAGACAATGGCCACCACCGCATCGGAGTTCTCGCTGACGCCGATGCCCGCCCGGTGGCGCATCCCCAGTTCCCGGCTCAGGTTCACATTGCCGGACAGGGGGAGCATACAGCCCGCCCCCACAATGCGCCCGTTGCGCACGATCACCGCCCCGTCGTGGAGGGGGGCCTTGTTCCAGAACAGGTTCTTCAGCAGCTCGGCGGACACCTGGCAGTCCAGGGTGGTGCCCGTTTTCAGCATATCGTCCAGCATGGTGCGCCGCTCGAACACCATCAGCGCGCCCACCTTGTCCCGGGACATGGCGGCATAGGCCTCCACCGTCTCCTTGATCGCGCTCTCCAGGTCGTTTCCGTAGGTCTCCGCCACGAACAGCTCCTTGATCTTGCCGCTGCCCATCTGCTCCAGGAAACGGCGCAGCTCTGGCTGGAAGATGATGATCAGGGCGATCACTCCCAGCTCCATGGCGTTGGTCAGGACGAAATTCATCACCCGCAGGTTCAGAAGGCTGGGACTGGTCAGGGCCAGGGCCACCAGCAGGAACACGATGGCCTTCACCACCTGCCCGGAGCGGCTCTTGCGGACAAAGCGGAACAGGTGGTAGATCCCAAAGGCGATGATCGCCATGTCCACAATGTCGGTAAAGCCGATGAGCTTGAGATATTCCGGCGCAGACTTCAACGCCTCCAGAATGATGTCCATAGATCCACCCCTCCCCCCGCCGCCTGTCAGGCAGGGCCTCCGATCACTTCCCCATATTATATCGTAT
This sequence comes from uncultured Oscillospiraceae bacterium, assembly GCA_910585265.1. Taxonomy (GTDB): domain Bacteria; phylum Bacillota; class Clostridia; order Oscillospirales; family Oscillospiraceae; genus Enterenecus. The sequence continues at coordinate 68,461 of CAJUCA010000001.1, forward strand.
CCGCCGCCCGTTGGCAAGCAAATCACAGATAAAACAAAGAAAATTCAAAATTTATCCTACAAAAAAGGCGTGGGTTTACCACGCCTTTTTGCCGTCTTTCACAATGCAGCCCAACGCCTCCGCCGCCCGGTCCGCCTGATCGGCGCGGTTAAAGGCGGAAAAGCTGAACCGGACGGTTCCGGTGTCCGCCGTCCCCGCCGAGCGGTGGGCCAGCGGCGCGCAGTGCAGTCCGGCCCGCACCGCGATCCCCCGCCGGGCCAACGCCTCCGCCGCGTCCTCACAGTCCATGCCGTCCACCACAACGGAAAACAGGCCGCTCTGGTCCTCCCCCCGGTAGACGGTCACACCGGGCAGCCGGGCCAGCCGATCCATCATCCGGCAGGCCAGCCTCCGCTCGTGGGCGTGTATGCACTCCGTGCCCTTCCGGGCCACGAACTCCATCCCGGCCAGCAGGCCCGCCGCGCCGCACACGTTCTGGGTGCCCGCCTCCAGCCGATCAGGCAGGAAGTCGGGCATCTCCTGGGAGGCCGACAGGCTGCCCGTGCCGCCGCGGATCAGGGGCTGGGCCTCCCCGCCGCACAGCAGCAGCCCGGTGCCCTGGGGCCCGTACAGCCCCTTGTGCCCCGGCATGGCGATAAATGCCGCCCCCCAGCCCTCCAGGTCCAGCGGCAGAATCCCGGCGGACTGGGAGGCGTCCACGATCAGGGGCACCCCCTGCTCCCGGCACAGGGCCGCGATCGGGCCTACCGGCTGGATAAAGCCGAATACGTTGGAGACGTGGTTGCAGATCACCGCGTCCACCCCGGCGGTGATCTCCCGCTGAAACGCGTCATACACGCCCCCGGCGTCAAACAGCGGCCCTGCCGCCACCCGGATCTTCACCCCCGGTATGGCGTGAAGGGGCCGCGTCACCGCGTTGTGCTCATAGCCCGAGATCACCACCGTCCCCCCGGGGGGCACCAGGGTGTGTATGGCGATATTCAGCCCGTGGGTGGCGTTGGAGGTCAGAGCCACCCGCTGGGGGTCCCCCACGTGAAACAGCTCCGCCGCCCGCTCCCGCACCCGGTAGACCAGCTCCGCCGCCCCCATGCCCGCGCCGTACCCGCCCCGGCCTGGGCTGGCCAGATGGGTCATGGCCCAGGCGGTGCGGGCGGAAACCGCCTGGGGCTTTTCCAGTGTCGTCGCCGCGCTGTCCAGATAGATCATGCCTTCACCTCGCTGTATCCGCCGTCCGCCGACTGGAGGAACACCTGCTTGGGGGCCAGGCCCTCCCGGCGCAGCACCACCAGCGCGTCGGTGAGCCGCCGCTCCGCGATGCGCACGCAGTAGCCGCAGCCCTCCCTGGAGATCACCTTGGGGGCGCGCAGGACGTATCCGGGTATGCCCGCCCGCTCCAGCACATGGGCGGTGCGCTGGGCGTAGGTCAGCGAGCGGCAGATGATCAGATAATAAACCATGGGCCCACCCTTCCTTTCCCGTGTCGTCTGATTGCCCGTGGAGAGGGACGGCAAAACGCCCCCCTCAAGGCCATCCTATGCCCTGAGGGGGACGCGGGTTCCACGCTTCTTCAGTTTTCGCCGATGAGGGCCACCGCGTGGGCGGCGATGCCCTCCCCCGTCCCGGTGAAGCCCAGGCCCTCCTCGGTGGTGGCTTTCACGCTCACCTGTCCGGGGCCGATGCCCATGGCGGCGGCCAGCCGCTCCCGCATCTCCGGAATGTGGGGGGCCAGCTTGGGCCGCTGGGCCAGCACCGTGGCGTCCACATTGCCGATCCCGTACCCGTGCTCCGCCAGCACCTCCGCCACGCGGCGGAGCAAAACCAGGCTGTCCGCCCCTGCGTAGGCCGGGTCGCTGTCCGGGAACAGCTTGCCGATGTCCCCCAGAGCCGCCGCACCCAGCAGGGCGTCCATGACGGCGTGCGCCAGCACATCCGCGTCCGAGTGGCCCAGCAGCCCCTTCTCAAAGGGGATCTCCACCCCGCCTAAGATGAGCTTCCGCCCCTCCACCAGCCGGTGGACATCATATCCGTGCCCGATTCTCACAGCATCCCGGCCCCCTCTGCCGCCAAAAGCTCCCCCACCTCCAGGTCTATGGGGGTCGTCAGCTTGATGTTCCGCTCATCCCCCGGGGTGAGCACCACCTTCATCCCCAGCCGCTCCACGGCGGCGCAGTCATCGGTCACCGCCGCCCCATCGTCCAACGCCTTTTGAAGGGCCGCCCGGATCAGGGAGGCGTCGAACACCTGGGGGGTCTGCACCGCGTACAGGGACGCCCGGTCCGGCGTCTGGGTGACGATCCCGTTTTCCGCAATCTTGATGGTGTCCTTCACCGGGACGGCGGGGGCCGCCGCGCCGTTCTTCGCGGCCTGGGCCACCGCGTCCTCGATCACCTGCACCGGGACGAAGGGCCGCGCCCCGTCATGTATGGCGATGAGCGGCGTATCCTGCCGGGCCTCCAGCGTGCCCAGGCGGGCGGACTGGGTGCGGTTCTCCCCTCCCCGGATCACCTTGGACACCTTGGTGAGCTGGAACGACTGGCACAAACGGGCCACCTCGGGCACCAGCTCCTCCCGGGTGACCACCACCACCTCCGCGACGCTGGGGGCCTGCTGGAACGCCTCCACGCACCGCACCAGCACCGGAAGGCCCCCCACCTCCGCCAGCAGCTTGTCCAGCCCCATGCGGCTGGACGACCCGGCGGCCACAATCACGGCGGAGCAAAGTGCCTCCGGTTCCTTCTCTTTTCTGCGAAACAGGCCCATCAAGAATCCCCCTCCTGCGCAAAAAGGAGCCCTTCGGCTCCCCTCCGCTTTCCGCTCAATGGCTCAGCACCATATCAATGTTTTCCTCCACCGTCTTATAGGGCAGGCTTTGGGCCAGCACCAGCTCGGAGATCAAAATCTGCTTGGCGGTGTGGAGCATCTTCCGCTCCCCGTTGGACAGGCCCCGCTGGTCCTCCCGGAGCAGAAGCCCCTTCACCACCCGGGCCACCTCCAGCAGATCCCCGCTTTTCAGCCGCACCATGTTCTCCCGGTAACGCCGGTTCCAGTTCTGGGTCATGTCTACCTCAATGCCCTCCATGGCGTCGATCAGGCTCTCCGCCTCCTGGCCCGACACCACGGGGCGCACGCCGATCTCCTGGGTATTCCCCGTGGGGATCATCACCGTCATGCTCCCCACCGACAGCTTGAGAAGGTAATAGTTCTCTACCTTCCCAGCCACCTTGCGCTGGACAATGGAATCAATGACTCCGGCCCCGTGCATGGGATGCACCACCTTGTCTCCGATCTGGTACACCTTCTCGCCCCCTTTAGCCTATGTATAATATCTCATAAGTAGTATACCCTTTTTAAATTGGCAATGCAACCTTAAATTTGCAAAAATTCCGGAAAATTTCCGGTTCAAGCAGAAAAAACCAGGCCGCAGATGGGAAAATCCGCTTCCGCGGCCCCCTCCGCTGCCTGGTCCTCATGTATCTTTTCCAAAAATTTACCCCGGAGGGAGCAGGCCGAAGTGCCGCAGGGCCTGGGACACCCCGCCCTCGTCCACCCCCGCCGTCACATAGTCCGCCAGCTCCTTCACAGGGGCCCCGGCGTTCCCCATGGCCACCGCCGTCCCCGCCAGCCGCAGCATGGGCATATCGTTCTCCCCGTCGCCGAAAGCCATAATCTCATCCCGGGCCAGCCCGTACCGCGCCATGGCCGCCTGGACGCCCACGTCCTTGCCGCCGTCTCCGGGCATGATGTCCAGCCCCATGGGGTGCCAGCGGGTGTGGATGCAGTTTGGCATGGCGTCCAGAAAGGGCCGCTCCTCCTCCGGGGTCACGAAGGGCACGAATTGGTACACCCGCCCGCTCAGCAGCTCCTCCAGCGGGCAGGCCGGGTAGGGCTCCGTATGTAAAAACTCGTAAAGCTCCCGCACCCGGCCGTTGATCTGGGTGAGCCAGCTCTCCCCGTTCCCCTCCAGCAGGGCGGATATGCCGGGGTTGGCCCTCATGACCTGATACGCGCCCCGCATATTCTCCAGATCAATGGGCCGGTCCCGGAAGGGGACGCCGTCCCCATCGCAGCAGAACTGCCCATTGATGGTCACGTAGCCGTCGAACCGCGCCCCCCGGAGCATCCCGGTGCGCTCCAGGTCCTGCAAGGCCCGCCCCGTGCTCAGGAAGGTTTTAATCCCCCGCTCCCGGAGGGCGGCTAAATCCGCCAGAAGCCCATCGGACAAAAATTTGGTCCGGTAGGACACCAGCGTCCCGTCCACATCAAAAAACAACGCCTTGATCATCTCTTTTTCCCAGCCCTTTTCTTGAACTCGTCGGCGGCGGACAGCAGCTCCTCCGCCCCGTCCAGCATGACGGCGGTGACCTCCCCCCCGCTGAGCCGGGCCAGCTCCTCCCGGCGGCGGGGCCGGTCCAGCCGCTCCACTTCGGTGTAGGTGCGCCCGTCCCGCTCCCCCTTCTCCACGGAGAAGTGCACGTCCCCCATGGCGGCGATCTGGGGCAGGTGGGTGACGCACAGCACCTGCTTGGTGCCGGACACCTGGAACAGCTTCCGGGCCACCTTGCCCGCGGCGCGGCCGGACACTCCGGTGTCCACCTCGTCAAAGATCAGGGTGGTCACCTGCTCCGTCTCCGCCAGCACGTTCTTCAACGCCAGCATGATCCGGGACAGCTCGCCGCCGGAGGCGATCCGGTTGATGGGCTTCAAATCCTCCCCCACGTTGGCGGACATGAGGAAGCGCACCGTGTCCATCCCGGTGGCGTCCATGCCGTCGGCGGCGTCCTTGGGGGCGAACTCCACCTGAAAGCGCACCTTGGGCATATCCAGCTCCTTCAGCTCCGACTGGATCCGGGCGGACAGCCGCTCCGCCGCCGCCCGCCGCTGGGTGGAAAGGAGTTCCCCTTGCTCCCTCGCCAGGAGAAGGGCCTTGTCCAGCTCCTGGTCCAGACGGGCGATCCGGTCCTCGGAGAACTGGATGGCGTCCAGCTCGGCGCGGCACTTCTCCAGGTAGGCCAGCATCTCCGCCGTACTGCCGCCGTACTTCTTCTTCAGGCGGTACAGCTTGTCCAGCCGCTCCTCGATCTCGTCCAGCTCCCCTGGGTAAAAGTCCAGCGTCCCCCGGAGGTCCCGCACCAGCTCCGCCAGATCGTCCGCGTCGCACCGGATCTGTGCCGCACGCTCCGACAGCCCCTTCAGATCTCCGCTGTACCGCCCGCCCTGGGCCAGCCGGTTTTCCGCCTCCATCAGCAGGGACACCGCCCCCGCCCCGTCGTCCCCCCCGGTGAGGGCCTGCCACGCCCCGTCCACCGCGTCGGTGAGCCGCTCGGCGTTGCGCAGTACGTCCCGCCGCTGGGACAGCTCCTCGTCCTCGCCCTCCTTCAGCTCCGCCCGCTCCAGCTCCTCGATCTGGTAGGTCAGCGTGTCGATCCGGCGAGCCTTTTCCGCGTCGTCCATCTGGAGCTCGTCCCGCTCCTGGCGCAGGGCGCGCACCTTCTCATAGGCCGCGCCGAAGGCCCCCCGCTGCTCCCCTGTGCCGCCGAAGCTGTCCAGGTAGTCCAGGTGGCACTCCTCGTCCAGCAGCTGCTGGCCGTCGTGCTGGCCGTGTATGTTCAGCAGCTGGCAGCCCAGCTCCCGCAGCTGGGTCACCAGCAGGGGCCGCCCGTTCACCCGGCACACGTTTTTCCCGTCCCCCTGGATGGCCCGCTCAATGAGCAGCTCCCCGTTCTCGTCCGGGGCAATCCCCTGCCGCTCAAACCACGCCAGGGCGGGCAGGTCCCGGAACACTGCCGACACACGGGCGGACTTCGCCCCGGTGCGGATGAGATCCCGGCTGGTGCGCTCCCCCATGATGGCACCGATGGCGTCGATAACGATGGATTTGCCCGCGCCCGTCTCGCCGGTGAGCACGTTGAAGCCCCGGTCAAAGGTGATGTCCGCCTCGGAGATCACCGCGATATTTTCAATGTGAAGCAAGGAGAGCATCCTCGTATCCCCCTTACGCCTTCCCTAATTTCTGGTTGATCCGCTCATAGAAGCTCCGCCCGGTGAGCTTCACCAGCCGGGTCACCTGCCTGGAACGCCGGCACTCCACCCAGTCCCCCGGCTGTATCCGAAAGGCCCGCCCGCCGTCCACCGACAGGTAGGCGGTCTTTTTGCTCCCCGGAGCCACCCGCACCCCCACGGTCCGGGCACTGTCCAGCACGAAGGGCTTGGCGTGGAGGGAGTGGGCGCAGATGGGGGAGATGATGATATTCTGGGCGGTAGGCTCCACAATCGGCCCCCCCGCCGCCATGGAGTAGGCGGTGGACCCGGTGGGGGTGGCCACCACCAGCCCGTCCCCGGAGAAGGACGAGATCACCACCCGGTCCCCCGTCACCTCCAGATCCAGCACCCGGGCCACCGCCCCCTTGGTGACCACCGCGTCGTTCAAAGCCGACTCGGTGAACACCGGGCGGCCCTCCCGCCGGACCGTCACGTCCAGCATCATCCGCCGCTCCACGCCGAACCGCCCCCCCGCCAGCCGGGACAGCAGGGACAGCTCGTTGTGCTCCAGCTCCGCCATGAAGCCGATGCTGCCCAGGTTCACCCCCAGCACCGGGACGTTCCGGGCGGTGGCCTCCCGGGCGGAGTGGAGGATGGTGCCGTCCCCGCCGAAGCACACCAGCACGTCCGCCCCCTCCAGCTCCTGGGCCAGCCTGCCCAGGGGCTGATCGGCGGGCAGCTCCAGGCGGCTGCCCTCGTCCAGCTCGAAGGGCAGGCAGATCACCGCCTCCACCCCGCTGCGCTCCAGCACCCGGCGGGCGAACTGGGCCGCCCGGAGGCCCCGGTCCCGGTACGGGTTGGGGCTAAGCACCACCTTCATGTTGTTCCCCCTCCGCCTTCAGCGTCTCGTGGGACTGCCGCACCAGCTCGGGCAGGTCAAAGCTCCCGTCCTCCCCGGCCCCGGCCCGCAGATAGCCCAAATACTCAATATTTCCCTCCGGCCCCCGTATGGGTGAAAAGTCCAAACCCTTGACAGAAAAATCCGCCTGGGCCGCGTGGCGGAGGAACTGCTCCAGCACCTCCAGATGGACGGCGGGCTCCCGCACCACGCCCTTTTTTCCCACCTTCTCCCGGCCCGCCTCAAACTGGGGCTTCACCAGGGCAACCGTCTCGCCGCCCTCCTTCAGCAGAGGGCGCAGGGCTGGCAGGATCAGCCCCAGGGAGATGAAGGACACGTCAACGGAGGCGAAGTCCAGCGGCTCCGGTATGTGCTCCGCCGTGAGGTAGCGGGCATTGGTGCGCTCCAGGCACACCACCCGGGGGTCGTTCCGGATGGCCCAGGCCAGCTGGCCGTAGCCCACGTCCACGGCGTACACCTTCACCGCTCCGTTTTTCAGCATACAGTCGGTGAACCCCCCGGTGGACGCGCCGATGTCGGCGGCGGTTTTCCCCGCCAGCGCAATGGGGAAGGCCCCCATGGCCTTCTCCAGCTTCAGTCCGCCCCGGCTCACGTACCGCAGGGTCTGGCCCCGGATCTCCAGGGGCGTCCCCTCCTCCAGGGCCAGTCCGGCCTTGTCCAGCCGCCGCTCCCCGGAGTAGACCTGCCCCGCCATGATCACCGCTTGGGCCTTCTGACGGCTCTCCATCAGCCCCCGCTCCACCAGGAGCACATCCAGCCGTTTCTTAGCCACGGCCCATCACCTCCAACGTCCGGCGGGCGATGGACGCCCCGTCGATGCCGCACAGCTGCCGCAGTTCCGCCACGGTCCCGTGCTGGACAAAGCGGTCGCCCAGGTTCACCAGGGCCAGCTTCACCCCGGAAATCCCCCGCAGGGCAAATTCCGCCGCCACCCTGCGCCCCACGCAGCCCGCGTCCACGCACTCCTCCGCCACTACCAGCCGCCCGGTTTTCTGGGCGCAGGCGGCCACGGTGTCCACGTCCAGGGGGGCGATGCTGTTCCACTTCACCACCTGGGCGGACACCCCCCGCTCCGCCAGCAGCTCCGCCGCCGCCAGTGTCTCGTTGATCATGGTGCCATAGGCGGCCAGGGTCACATCCGTCCCCGGACGGATGACGCTGGCCCCCTCAATACCGCACAGGGCCCGGAACGTCCCCTCGCCCCCCTTGGGGTAGCGCACCGCCGCCGGGCCCCGGCACTTCTCCACCGCGTACCGCAGCATGGCCCGCAGCTCCTCGAAGCTGGCGGGACAGTAGATCTTCATCCCCGGCACCGTACTGAGATAGGCCGCGTCGAACACGCCGTGGTGAGTCTCGCCGTCCTCCCCGGACAGCCCCGCCCGGTCCACGCCCAGTACCACGTGCAGTCCCTGGATGGCCACGTCGTGGATCAGCATATCAAAGGCCCGCTGTAAAAAGGTGGAGTAAATCGCCGCCACGGGCACCGCCCGCTGCTTGGCCATCCCCGCGGCCATGGCTATGGCGTGGCCCTCCGCGATGCCCACGTCAAAGAAGCGGTCCGGGTATTCCCTGGCAAAGCGGTCCAGCCCCGTGCCCCCCGGCATGGCGGCGGTCACCGCCGCCACGTCCTCCCGCTCCCCGGCAAGCTGGCACAGGGTGTCCCCAAACACTGAGGAGAAGGTCTCACCCCCCTCGTGGAGGGGCTTTCCGTCCTCGATCCGGAAGGGACCGATCCCGTGGAAGCGGTCCGGCTCCTGCTCCGCAGGTAGATAGCCTTTTCCCTTTACAGTCTTGATGTGGAGCAGGACAGGGCAGTTCAGCTCCTTGGCGTACCGCAGCAGGCGGGTGAGGTAGTTCACATCGTGCCCGTCCACCGGGCCCAGGTAAGTAAAGCCCATGTCCTCAAACATACTGCAATGGAGGACGGCGTTTTTCACCGCCTGCTTCGCCCGGTGGGTGAAGCGGTACAGCCCCCGCCCCGCAGCGGTGGCCCCGGTGACCTTCCGGTATACCTTTTTAAATTGGAGGTACTGGGGCTTCAGCCGCTGCTGGGCCAGGTGCCGGGCCACGCCTCCTACGTTCTTGGTGATGGACATCCCGTTGTCGTTGAGGATCACCACCAGCTGCTCCCCGCTCTGGCCCGCGTCGGAAAGGCCCTCATAGGCCAGCCCGCCCGTCATGGCCCCGTCCCCCAGCATGGCGAGAACGCAGTAATTTTCCCGGTTCACCGTCCTGGCCCGGGCCATCCCCAGGGCCACCGACACCGCGTTGGAGGCGTGGCCCGCGATGAACGCGTCCGCCCGGTGCTCCCTGGGCTTGGGGAAGCCGGACAGCCCCCCCAGCTTCCGCAGGGTGTCCATCCGCCCCCCCCGCTGGGTGAGGATTTTGTGGGCGTAGCACTGGTGGCCCACATCGAACACCAGCCGGTCCGTCTCCAGGTCGAACACCCGGTGGAGGGCCACCGTGGCCTCCACCACCCCCAGGCTGGAGGCCAGATGGCCCCCGGTTTTGGAAACGCTGTCCACAATCCGCTCCCGGAGCTGATCGCACAGCATCCGGGCCTGTAGATCGGTGATCTCATGGATTTGTTCCGGAATCATGGACGCACCCCCTTTCTATCTCCATGCCAAATCGTCAAAGAAACAACAGCTCGCCGAGCACGCCCACGGCCACGCCCAGCACCGCCCCCACTGCCACCTGGAGGGGCGTGTGGCCGATGAGCTCCTTGAGATCCTCCTCGAAGGTCTCCGGCCTGCCCTCGCCCAGGTTCCGCATGAGCTGGTTGAGCACCTTGGCCTGCTTCCCCGTCTCCAGCCGCACATGGGCGGCGTCATACATGACGATGAACGCCAGCACCGCCGCCACGGCAAACACAGGGGAGTCAAGCCCGGTCTCAAAGGCTGCGGACACCGCGCAGGCGCACACCAACGCCGAGTGGGAGCTGGGCATACCGCCCCCGGTGGTCAGGTAGGTCAGGTCCAGCTTGCGGTACACCGCCCAGGCGATCAGCAGCTTCAGCACCTGGGCCGCCGCCCAGGCGGACACCGCGATCAGCAGTATTTTGTTTGCCATTGGCCCCGCCTCCTGTCTGTTTTCAAGCCTGCCATCTCCCGGATGGACAGAGCCTGCCCGCCGGAAAGGGCACAGCTCCGTGGAGCTACTTTGCGCACTTCAGAAAATTTCATTCGCGCGGTGGGAAATGCTTTGCGCATGGCTTCCTAATGCGTCCGCACCGCCAGCGACCGGGCCAGCTCACACAGGAAGCCCGTGTCCTGGAACACGCCCTCCAAGCTCTCCTGAGCCAGCCGGGTGTGCTCCGCCACCAAACGCCCGCACTCCTCCAGTCCGTACAGGGAGGCGAAGGTGGTCTTATCGTTGTCCGCGTCGGAGCCGATGGGCTTGCCCAGCTCCTCCGCGGTGGAGGCCACGTCCAGCATATCGTCCCGGATCTGGAAGGCCAGCCCCAGCTCCCGGGCGTACCGCTCCGCCGCCGCCCACTGTTCCGCCGAAGGCTCCACCGGGGAGGCGGTCAGCCCCAGCAGGCACGCCGCCTCCAGCAGGGCGGAGGTTTTCCAACGGTGGATCTGGGTGAGCCGTTCCTCGTCCAGCGTCTTCCCCTCGTCCACAATGTCCAGGTATTGGCCCCCGCACATTCCCGCCGCTCCCGCCGCCTTCGCCAGCACCGCGCAGGCCCTCCCGTTGGCCGCCGGGGAAGTTCTTGATGAGGACGCCAGCCGCTCAAAGGCCGCCGCCTGGAGGGCGTCCCCCGCCAGCAGGGCCAGCCATTCGCCGTATTTCACGTGGCAGGTGGGCTTTCCCCGGCGCAGGTTATCATCGTCCATGCAGGGCAGGTCATCGTGGATTAGAGAATAGGTGTGAAGCATTTCCACTCCACAGGCGTAATCCAACGCCGGCTCCATCTCGCCGCACAACGCCTGGCAGAATTTCAGCGTCAGCACAGGCCGCACCCGCTTGCCTCCCGCCAGCAGGCTGTACCGCATGGCGTCCAGCAGCTCCCCCTGGGGGCACTCCGTCCGGAAGCTGTCCGCCAGCTTCCCCTCCACCACGGACAGCGCAGCCTCATATTCCGCCCGGTAGTCCATCACCCGTCCTCCTCCTCGAAGGGCACTTCCTCCCCGCCGGACAGCAGGAGGCTCACCTTCTGCTCCGCCTTGTCCAGCAGATCCTCGCACTGGCCCGCCAGCTTGGCCCCCTCCTCAAACAGCTTCAGGGACTGGTCCAGGCCGCACTCACCCCGCTCCAGCAGTCCCACAATCTCCTCCAAGCGGCCCATGGCCTGCTCGAAGGACGGCTTTTTCACCGCCATGTCCTCTCCTCCTTCCCCTCGATCACACAGCTCAGCGTCCCATCGGACACCAGCACCTTCAGTTTATCCCCCGGCTCCGCCTGGGCAATGGAGGACACCACGTCCTCCCCCCTCCGGGCGATGGCGTAGCCCCGGCCCAGCACCTTCAGCGGGCTCAGGGCGTCCAGCCCCGCGGACAGGCGGCCCAGCCGCCCCCGCTGCTCCGCCGTGCGGTGCTTCAACGCCAGGGGCAGACGGCCCCGCTGGGCGTCCAGCCGCTGCCGCGCTTTCTCCGCGTCGTGGCCCAGTGCCAGCCCCATCCGGCGGCGCAGGGCGTCCACCGCCAGCCGCCGGTCCTGGATGGGGGCCTTTCCATTCTGTAAAGCCCTGCTGCTTTTCAGCCTTTTCAATTCCAGGCGGGCCCTGTCCAGTTGGACGCGCAAGGCCCGGGCCAGTCGCCGGTTCAGCTGGGCCAGCCGCTCCCGCTCCTCTGCCTGATCGGGCACCGCCAGCTCCGCCCCGTTGGAGGGGGTGGCCGCCCGCAGATCCGCCGCGTAGTCCGCGATGGTCACGTCCGGCTCGTGGCCCACGGCGGAGATCACCGGGATGTTGGAGACGGCAATGGCACGGGCCACCGCCTCCTCATTAAAGGCCCACAGGTCCTCCATGGAGCCGCCGCCCCGCCCGGTGATGATCAGGTCGATGTCCGCCCGGTTGTTCAGACGGTGGATGGCGGCGGCGATCTCCTCCGCCGCCTCCGCCCCCTGCACCCGGACGGGGGCCACCAGCACCTCCGCCAGGGGCCAGCGCACCCCTAAAATCCGCAGCATATCCCGCACCGCCGCCCCCGCCGGGGAGGTAACCAGGGCGATCTTCCCCGGGTACTCCGGCAGGGGCTGTTTGTTGGCCTCGTCGAACAGTCCCTCCGCCTCCAGGCGGCGGCGGAGCCGCTCGAACGCCTCATCCAGCGCGCCCCGGCCGTCCTGCATCAGCTCCTGGCAGTAGAGCTGGTAGGCCCCGTCCCGGGGGTACACCGACACCCGGCCGAAGGCCACCACCCGCATCCCATTCTCCGGGCGGAAGCGCAGGCGGGCCGCCTCCCCCCGGAACATGACGCACCGCAGGGCCCCCTCCTCGTCCTTCAGCGAAAAGTAGTGGTGCCCCGAGGGATAGCGTTTATAATTGGAGATCTCCCCCCGCACCAGCAGCCCGGTGAGCAGCTCGTCCCCGTCCATCAGCCCCTTCACGTAGCCGTTCACCTGGGACACGGTATAGACGGGCAGATTGGCAAGCCTCATCCTGGTATCCCCCGTTCCAATGCCCGGTGGGCCAGGATGGCCACCCCCAGGGCGTTGTCGGTGGCATACTGGGGCTGGGCAAACACCGCGCCGCAGGCCTGCTCCAGGGAGGCCCGGATCTGACGGTTGGAGGCCACCCCGCCGGAGCAGAGCACCGGAAGCCCCGGCCATTTCCCCTGGGCCTCCCGGGTGGCCCGAAGCAGCACGTCCATAATGGTGTCAATGGTAAACCGGGCCACATTGGCGGGCTTTTCGCCCTTCTCCGCCAGCTCCTTCACCTTGTTCTCCATGCCGGACAGGGAGAAGGTCAGGCCGTTCAGCTTCACCCGGAAGAAGCCCGCGCCGTCCGCCTCGGGGTACAGCCCGTCCAACGCCTTGCCCGCCGGGAAGGGCAGGCCCAGCAGCAGCCCCGCCCGGTCCACCAGCTGGCCCGCGGAGATGTCGCTGGTGCCGCCGATCACCTCCGCCCGGACGGTGTGGCCCTCCGGCTCCACCCGCAGAAGCTCGGTGGTGCCGCCGGACAGGTGCCATGCCAGATGGGGCTTGTCCAGGAGATCCTCCCGGCCCGCCGACCAGGCCGCCGCCGCCACGTGGCCCTGCTGGTGGGAGCAGGGATAGAAGGGCACTCCCACCGCCGCCGCCAGGGCGCGGCCCTCCCCCTCCCCCACCAGGAAGCAGGGCATATAGGAGCCCTCCGCCTCCCGGGGCCGGGCGGAGGCCCCCACCGCGGCGATCTGCCCGACGGCCCCCTCGGAGCGCAGCTGCTCCACCATCAGGTGCAGCCGCTTCACGTGCTGGAACAGGGCGTCGCTCTGCCGCAGGCCCAAGGCCCCCTCGGGCACCGTCAGCAGCCTGCCCCGGTTCTCCGCCGTCCCGCCGCCGAACACCGCGGCGGAGGTGGTGTAATTGCTGGTGTCAAAGCCCAGGCACTGTGTTCCCATGGCGTTCACTCCTGCTCCGGCAGCTCGGCGCGCACAAAGGAGCCCAGGATGCCGTTGATGAATTTCACCACGTCGTCGTCCAGGTACTTCTTGGCGATCTCCACCGCCTCGTTGATGGCCACCTTGTTGGGCACGTCGGGCATATACAGGATCTCGTACATGGTCACCCGCATGATGGCGGAGGCCACCCGGTCGATCCGGGAGAACCGCCACCCCTTGGCGTACTTCTCGATGTAGCCGTCCAGCTCGGCCCCGTGGCCGCCCACCCCCCGGGCCAGCCGGGTGACGTAGGCCAGCTCCCCTTCCCCGGGAAATTCGGCGTACAGCGGCTCGTCCTTGGCCCGCAGGGCAAAACGCTCCGGGGTCAGCTCCCGGGCCAGCAGATCCTCCGCGCTTTCGCTGGAAAAGGCCAGCGCGAAGGTGAGGTGGACGGCGATCTCGCGGGCGGTGCTTCTGTTCATGGGAACCTCATCCTTTCCCGGCAAACCCGCCGGTTTTCTCTCTATGGGCACAAAACTCCATTATTGTTTATCTAACCTATTATACACGCCGGACGGGAAAAAGAAAACCCCTTTTTTCCGCTCCTGGAAAAAAGCGTGAAAAAGCCGGGCCGTACCGGCCCGGCTTTGGGGAACACCCCGTTATTTCTGGAAGGTCACGCCCACGACCGCCACATTGACGCAGGCCACGCCCAGCCCGCTGGTGTTTTCCACCGCGCTGAACACCGCGTCCTGCACCGCCCGGGCCACATCGGTGACGACGTAGCCGTACCGCACCAGGATGGACAGCTCCACCGTCACCTTCTCCTCCTCCACCCACAGCCGCACGCCCTTGGTCAACGCCTTGCGGTTGGCGGTGGCGGTGACATCGCTGCTCAGGCCGGAGCCCAGACAGCTCACGCCCTCCACCTCCACCGCGGCGGCGGCGGCGATGACAGCCAGCACCTCCTCGGAAATGCTGACGCTGCCCAGCTCGCTCTCGTGGGAGATATATTCCCTGCCTTCGGCCATAACGCCTCACGCTCCTTTTTTCAGGTTGGAGGTATTATATCACCCCGGCGGCCAAATTACAATCCCGATTTTTCCGGCTCCGGGCTTTCTCACGGCTCCGCCTCAATGATCGTCACCTTGGAGGGGGTAAGCCCCGTCTCCTCCATGACAATCTCCGCGATCTTGGCGATGTCGGTCTCATTCAGCCCGTCGGCGGTGGAGGACACCACCACGCTGGCACTGTTCTCGTTGATGAAGCACACGCAGTCCCCATAGCCCTTGGCGGTGACCAGGTTCTCCACATTGGCCTCCGACAGGGTGAGGGCGGCCATGGCCTGGATGGAGGCGTTGGCCTCGTCCAGCACGGTCTGCTGGGCGTTTTCATCCGCGGCGGCCTTCTGGAGCAGCTCCAGCGCGCTGTCCCGTGCCTGCTGGCGGTTCAGCCGCGCCGAGGCGAAGTAGCCCGTGGACACCGCGCCCCCCGGCTCCCCGCTGGGGGCCGCGCTGGGACTCGCGCTGGCCTTGGGGTCCCCGTCCTTGCCGTCGTTTTTGCCCGTGCCGCCCTTGCCGTCGTTCTCCCCGTTCACCAGGGTGGTCTGGCCCAGCAGCTTGCCGCCCTCGCCTTCCTTGCCGCCGTCCGCCGCCTCCTTGCTGTACGACCAGTTCAGGTACACCGCCGCCCCCACGAACAGGACGATGGCCACCACCACCGCGTTGCGTTTCCAAACACTCATTGCTCTGCCCTCCACTTCAAATTTTGCAAGATATAGGATGTAGAATCTACTCCGCGCCCTTGCACACCGTCACCCGGTCCGCCCCCAGCCCGGTGAGCGCGGACACCGCCTGGGTCATCAGCAGGCGGATGGCGGGATCGTCCCCGCCCTGGCACACCACCAACGCCCCTTGGAAGGTAGGATACCGCCTGGACAACAGCACCGCCTCCTGACTGCCGCCGGAGCCTGTCAGCACCGTCTCCTCCTCCACGCTGCTGCCCCGGTCGGTAACGGAGGTGGTGCGGTCGGAGGCCAGCACCCGCTCCATGCCGCTTTTCACCGTGAGGGTCACCGTCACCTGCCCCGCCCCCTCCACCTGGGACAGGGTGCGGGACAGCTTTTCCTCCAAAGCCTCCAGGTCGAAATCCTCCTGCGGCTCCGGGAGAATGCCGTCCGCCGCCTGCCGCTTCCCGTCCCCCGTGGGCCACAGCAGCAGCAGAATGCCCACGGCGATGACGATCAGCACATATTTGTACTGGTCCAGCAGCTTCCACAGCCCCCCCTCCGAGGGCTTCCACTGGAGCTTCATGGCAGTTCCTCCTCAAAGTGCTGCCGCTGTGGGGGAATCCCCAGATCGTCCTCCAGGAGACGGCCCACCGCGGCCCGCATCTCCTCCGTCCAGACGCCCCGGGCGGTGACCTCCCAGGGGCAGGGCACGCCGTTTTCGTCATTGGAACAGGTCACCTCCGCCTGACAGAGGATGCCTAATTCCTCCGCCTTGTCCACAATATATGCGGCGGTTCTGTCCTCTATGATGGTTTGGTAGAGCAAATTGTTTTTTTCCGCCAGCTCCGTCTCGCAACTCCGGGAGGCGGCCCGGTACTCCTCCGCCGCCCGGGCGATCAGCCCGCTGTCTATCTGGAGCAGCGGCCCCGCCGCCGCCAGCACCAGGGCCAGCCCTCCCGCCAGACGGCACACCTTTTTCACGCTGCCCTTGGGGGCCAGCCCCTCCGCCGCCGCCAGCATCAGGGCGGTGCAGGCCACCCCCAGCAGCCACTGCCGCAGGGCCGTCATAGGGCGGCCACCGACACGCAGGACACCAGCGCGATGAGCAGCAGCAGGCAGCAGGCCCCCGTCATGCCCAGCACCAGCCCGAACGCGCCCCCCAGGCGGTCCACCAGGCCGCACACCGGGCCGTCCCCCAGGGCGGAGGCCAACGCCGCCGTCAGCTTGTAGGCCAGGTAGTGGACCGCAAGCTGTAACAGGGGGATCAGGCAAATCCCCAGGATGGTCACCATGCCGAACACCCCCACCGTTCCCTTCAGAATTCCTGCCGAGGCCAGCACCGTCTCCGCCGCGTCGGACAGGATGCCACCCACCACCGGGATGGCCCCGGATATGGCGAACTTGGCGGCCTTCACTGTGGCGGCGTCCGCCGTCCCGGCCACTACGCCGCTGGCCGTCAGATAGCCCACAAAGGCCATGGTCACCACCGTCAACACCGTGGTCACCGTCCACTTCAGCAGATCCGCCAGCCGCTTCAGCCGGTTCTCCCCCACCGCCGCCTGGGCCGCCGAGGCGGCGATGTAGCCATACAGCAGGGGCACCAGCAGGCCGTGGATCAGGTTCACCAGCAGATCGGAAAAGAGAGCCGCCGCCAGCTGCCGGGCCGCCGCCCCGGTGACCGCCCCGGTAGCCGCCGTCAACGCCGCCACCGTGGGCAGAAGCACGTTGGCGAAGGAGGTCATCCGGGCGATGGCCCCCGTGCCCATGCCCAGCAGGGCGTTCACGTCCGCCACCGCCACCGCCGTCACCGCCAGCGTCCCCGCCAGGGACACCGAGCGGGAGGGCGAGCCTCCCGCCCCCTCCTGCACCGTCTCCGCCAGCCCGCAGAACAGCAGGATGAGCAGAATCAGGACGGACGAGCGCACCGCCCGCCGGATGATGCCCGCCAGCTCCCGGGTTCCGGTGTCCACCAGCTCCGCCAGCCCGTCGTCCAGGGCCGCGCCGTATTCCGCCGTGCCCCCCTGCTCCGCCGCCGACCGCTCCACTTCGCTGACGCCGAAGTCCTCCTCCCGGACGGTTCCCGCCCAGGCGGGAAGGCACAGCAGGGACAGCACCAGGGGCAGCAGCGCGAACGCCAGCCTTCCTCTCATCCCGCCGCCCCCCTCAGATCAGCCCCGTCAGGGTCTCCACCACCGCCGTCATCAGCGGCAGTACCGCCGACAGGGCCAGAACCGTCCCCGCCAGCTCCACCGCCGAGGCCAGCCCGCCCTCCCCCGCGTCCTTGCAGAAGTCGGCGGACAGCCGCGTGACGATAGCCACCCCCGCCGTCTTGACCACCGGGCCCGCCACCTGGGGGGACAGGCCCCCGGCCTCCATCAGCTTGTCCATCAGCTCCACCACCGCCCGGAGGGCCCCGGAGCAGTACAGCAGGATCACTGCCCCGGCGCAGGCCACCAGTGTCAGCGCGAGCTCCGGGGCCTGCTTGCGCACCACCACCGCGCACACCGCCGCGGCGATGGCCGCCGCCCCTACCTTGACAATGCCGCTCACAGCCCGAACAGGTTCTTCACCAGGTCGAACAGGTCGCTGATCTCCTGCACCACGATCATCAGCACCACCACCAACGCCACCAAGGTGGTCATGGTGGCCATCTCGTCCCGGCCCGAGCGGGTCAGCACCTGGTTGAGCACCGATACCAGAATGCCGATGGCCGCAATTTTGAAAATCAGATCCACGTTCAAATTGACTCCTCCTTGGAACCTGTATTCATCGCCGGGGATACCGGGCGGGCGGGGGATTTTTCCGCCCAGTATGGCGGAAAAAGGTCCGTCCGCACAGTGTTTGAGGCGGTGAACACAGGTTCTTGGTTCATATCAGAAGGATCGCCAGGAACAGCCCCGCCGTCACCCCCAGCACACCGTATACCCGGCCCAGCCGCCGCCGATCCTCCTCCGCCCGCTCCCGCCGCTGGGACAGCTCCGCCAGGACGCGCTCCAACGCCTGCCGCTGGCTGTCCCCGTCGTAGCGGCCCAGCACCGGGCCGAGCTGCTCCAGCAGCGTCCGGTCCTCCCGGTCCAGGCACAGGGGGCACTGCGCCAGCCCCGCCCGCCAGAGGGTTTGGAAGGGCGAGCCGTCCAGCCGCCCCGCGCCCTGGGCGCAGAAGGCGAAAAACCGGGCGGCCCGGCCGTGGACGCCCTCCGCCGCCGTCTCCAGGGCGTTGGGCAGAGGGGCCAGCCGCCAGGCCAGCTCCCGCTGGAGGGTGTCCAGCCCCGCCGACAACTCCCGGAGATCCCGCACCCGTCCGTCCAGGCGGCCCACCGCCCCCAGGCCCAGCGCGCCGCACCCCGCCATCAGCAGGCACGCCCCCGCCAGCCGGATCACGGCAGGGCCTCCACCCGGGCCGTCCGCTGTCCGTCCCGGCGGTCCAGCACCACCAGCCGCCGGAACACCCCCGCCGACAGCAGGGCGCGGTACACCGGCCTGCGCCGCAGATCCTCCGGCCCCCTGCCGTGGGCGGTGGCCAGCAGGGCCGCGCCGCAGCCCGCCGCCTCCGTCACCGCCCGCACGTCGGCGGGGTCGGTGATCTCGTCCACCGCCACCACCTGTGGATTCATCCCCCGGAGGAGGATGGACAGCCCCTCCGCCTTGGAACAGCCGTCCAGCACATCGGTGCGGCGGCCCACGTAGAGCTGGGGCTCCCCCCGCCACAGGGCGGCGATCTCCCCGCGCTCGTCCGCCACCCCCACCCGCAGGGGCGGAACCCCGTCCCCGTCGGACAGGCCCCGCACCAGCTCCCGCAGGAGGGTGGTCTTGCCCGCCCCCGGCGGGGCCAGGATCAGAGTGCTGGCGAAGGTCCCGTGCTCCATGAGCTGGGGCAGCAGCGTCCGGGCCTGTCCCGTCACCGGGCGGGCCACCCGGATGGACAGGGAGGACAGCTCCCGCAGGGTGACGATCTGTCCGTCCCGCCGCACCACCGAGCCGCATAAGCCCACCCGGTGCCCGCCCCGGAGGGTGACAAAGCCCTGCCGCACCCGGTCCAACGCCGTGTGGGCGGAGGACTGGGTGGCGTTCTCCAATACCTGGCGCAGGTCCTCCTCGCCGATGGGGGGCGTGTCCGTGTCTATCTCCCCCTCCGGCAGAAGGGCCGTCATGGGGAAGCCTCGGCGCAGGCGCGCCTCCTCCAGCCGGGAGAGCCTGTCCGGGCCCAGTGTCCGCAGACCTGTCCGCAGGTGCTCCGGCAGTACCGCCAGCCCCTGCTCCCAGGGATATCGCTTGTCCATTGTGTCACCGCCTCGCTTGTTACCCCATTTCTATGTGGACGTGCCCCGCGATATTCCCAGGAACGGAAAATTTTTGCGGACAGACGGTTCCCGGCCCGTCCGGGCATGAAAAATCCGGCCCGGCAGTGACAAGGGAAATTGCTTTCCCCTGCCCTGCCGGACCGGATTTTGTTGGTTGAACGGTTACAGAACGGACACAATCCGCCGGACTGCCTCCTGGGTGGCGTCCGCGTCGCCGAAGGCGGTGACCCGGACATAACCCTCCCCGCTGGGGCCAAAGCCCGCGCCGGGGGTGGTGACCACGCAGGCCTTCTTCAGCAGTACGTCGAAGAAGTCCCAGGACGGAGTGTCGCTGGGGGTTTTCACCCACAGGTAGGGGGCATTCCGCCCGCCGTACACCGTCAGGCCCGCCGCAGTCAAGCCGTCCCGGATCACCCTGGCGTTATTCAAGTAGTAGTCGATGGCCTCCCTGGTCTGGGCTTTGCCCTCCGGGGACAGGGCCGCCTCCGCCGCCCGCTGGATCACGTAGGGCACGCCGTTGAATTTGCTCCCCTGGCGGCGGTTCCACAGGGCGTTGAGGGACACGCCGTCCCGCTCCAGGGCCTTGGGAATCACGGTGTAGGCACAGCGGTTGCCCGTAAACCCGGCGGATTTGGAGAAGGAGCGGAACTCGATGGCGCAGGTTTTGGCCCCCTCCACCTCAAAGATGCTGTGGGGGACGCCCTCCTCCCGGATAAACGCCTCGTAGGCAGAGTCGAACAGGATCACGCTGCCGTGGGCGTTGGCGTAGTCCACCCACACCTGGAGCTGCTCTTTGGTCGCCGCCGTGCCGGTGGGGTTGTTGGGGGAGCAGATATAGATCAGGTCGGGCACCTTACCCGTGGGCAACTCGGGGAAAAAGCCGTTTTCCGCAGTGCAGGGCAGGTAGACCAGCTCCGTCCACTTCTCCCCGTCATAGTCCCCCGCCCGGCCCGCCATGGCGTTGGTGTCCACGTAGACGGGGTAAACCGGATCGCACACCGCCACCACGTTGTCCACCGAGAAAATGTCGCCGATGCTGCCGCAGTCGGTCTTGGCCCCGTCGGACACGAAGATCTCATCGTCGGCGATGTCCACGCCCCGGGCTTTGTAGTCGTCCCGGATGGCGAAGCGGAGGAAATCGTAGGCGCAGCAGGTCTCCTCGCAGTAGCCCCGGAAGGTCTCCTTCACCCCCATCTCCTTGGACGCCTTCACCATGGCGTCCACCACCGCGGGGGCCAGGGGCAGGATCACGTCGCCAATGCCCAGCCGGATCAGGGGCAGGGGCGGGTTCTGGGCGGAAAAGGCCCGCACCCGGCGGCCGATTTCCGGAAACAGGTATCCTCCGGGGAGCTTTTTGAAATTCTGGTTGACGCGGGCCATGGCGACCACTCCTTACTTTATCTGGTTAAATCATTGTACCACAGGAAAAACATCCCGGTCAATCGGCAGTTTCGCCATCAAACACGGTAACGGCAGGCCCGGTCATGAACATATGGCCGGTTTTTTCGTCCCAGCGGACGGCGAGATCTCCCCCGGCCAGATGGATCACCGCCTCCCGGTTCAGCTTCCCTTGGGACGCCATGGCCGCTGCCGAGGCGCAGGCCCCGGTGCCGCAGGCCATGGTCTCGCCGCTCCCCCGCTCCCAGACCCGCATTTCCAGCTCCCGGCGGTTCAGCACCCGGACAAACTCGGCGTTCACCCGGTTGGGAAAGGCGGGGTGGCACTCCACCAGGGGGCCAAGCTCCCCCAGGTCCAGGGCGGCGGGATCGTCCACCTCCACCACCCCATGGGGATTGCCCATGGACACCGGATAGACTGTACGGGGGATTCCCTTGACAGTAATTGCCACAGGCTGTCCAAGCTCCGGGATGCCCATGCCCACCACCGCCCCGGTCACCGTGCCGCAGCCGATGAGCAGGGCCAGCTCCCGATCCCCCGCCGCCGTCTCGATGGTGAGGTGGGCCCGGTCCGTCAGCCGCTTGTCATAGACGTACTTGCCGAAGCAGCGGATGCCGTTGCCGCACATGGCCCCCTCGGAGCCGTCGGCGTTGAACATCCGCATCCGGAAATCCGCCCGCCGGGACGGGCAGACGCAGATGATCCCGTCCCCGCCCACGCCGAAGTGGCGGTGGGACAGGCGGCGGGACAGCGCGCCCGGGTCCTCCGGCATCCCCTCCAGGCAGTTGAGGAAAATATAGTCGTTGCCCAGGCCGTGCATTTTGGTAAAGCGCATACGCTCCCCTCCTTACAGGGGAGCGTATGCGCTTGGATTGTCCCGCTATGCCGGGATCAGTAGTTGATGATGTACTTGTCCCGCTCCCAGGAGGACACGCGGGTGCAGTATTCGTGCCACTCCGCCTCCTTGCCGGCGATGTACTGGCTGGACACGTGCTGGCCCAGGGCGGCCATCACCAGCTTGTCCTTCTTCATGGCGTTGAGGGCCTCCTCCAGGGAGCCGGGCAGGGCCTCGATGCCCCGGCGTTTCCGGGTGGCGGGGGTCATGGTGAAGATGTTTTCCGTCACCTCGGGGGGCGGGGTCATATTGTGGGCAATGCCGTCCAGTCCGGCGGCCAGACAGACGGCCAAGGACAGGTAGGGGTTGCAGGCCGGGTCGGGGCAGCGCAGCTCCACCCGGGTGCCCTGGCCCCGGCTGGCGGGAATGCGGATGAGGGTGGAACGGTTGGAGGCGGACCAGGCCATGTAGCAGGGGGCCTCAAAGCCGGGGACCAGCCGCTTGTAGGAGTTCACCAGGGGGTTGGTGATGGCCGCCATGCCCTTCATGTGGCGGAGAATGCCCGCGATGAAGGCGTAGCACTCCCGGGACAGGCCCTTCTCCCCTTTCTCGTCAAAGAATGCGTTTTTGCCGTTCTTGTACAGGGACATATTGGTGTGCATTCCGTTTCCGGCCAGGCCGTAGATGGGCTTGGGCATGAAGGTGGCGTGGAGGTTGTCCCGCTGGGCGATGGTTTTCACCGCCAGCTTGAAGGTCATGATCTTGTCGGCACACTCCAGGGCGGGGGCGTATTTGAAGTCGATCTCGTGCTGGCCGGGGGCCACCTCATGGTGGGACGCCTCGATCTCATAGCCCATCTGCTCCAGGGCCAGACAGATCCGCCGCCGGGTGGGCTCGCCGTGATCCAGGGGGCCCAGGTCGAAGTAGCCCGCCTCGTCGTTGGTTTTGGTGGTGGGCTTGCCGTCCTCGTCGGTCTGGAACAGGAAAAATTCCGCCTCCGGGCCTACGTTGAAGGTGTCGTAGCCCATGGCCTTCGCCCGCTCCAGCACGCGCTCCAGCACGCCCCGGGGATCGCCCACAAAGGAGGAGCCGTCCGGGTTGTGCACATCGCAGATCAGCCGCGCCACCTTGGCGTGCTGGGGCTCCCAGGGGAAGATCACGAAGCTGTCCAGATCGGGATAGAGGTACTGGTCGGACTCGTTGATGCGGACAAAGCCCTCGATGGAGGAGCCGTCCAGCATGATCTCGTTGTTCACCGCCCGCTCCACCTGGGAGGCGGTGATGGCCACGTTTTTCAGCTGACCGAAAATGTCGGTGAACTGCATCCGGATGAACTTGACGTCCTCCTCCCGCACGATGCGGATGATGTCCTCTTTTGTATAGCCCATGCTGGCTTCCCCTTTCCTGAGCGGCCCCGCCGGGGAAAACGCCCCGGACCGGACTGCCGTTTTCTCTCTCAAATATGGGTTCAGTATATCATATAGGCCGTTTTTGTCAATCAATTTCTGCTCCGGCGCAAAATTTCAGCTCAAAAATCAGGTTCGAACGCCTCACAAACCAAATTCTTGTGATTTCTCACATTTTCGAGGGGCGGGCCGCTCCCGAAACGGGAATCCCCAGATGATGGAATTGTGGGCCAATGACACAGCTTTCTGGGGAAAAACATGAAAATTCTGGCCGTTTTTTACTTGACAATCCCGGATACCCTGTTTAAAATAGTAGAGCGATTTGCAGGGAGCTTATCATTTACACTTGAAGATAATTTTTGGAGGTATGTCGCAATGGATCATAAGTACGTCTATCTGTTCTCAGAGGGCAACGCAAATATGCGGGAGCTTCTGGGCGGCAAGGGGGCCAACCTGGCCGAGATGACCAACATCGGCCTGCCCGTCCCCCAGGGCTTCACCATCACCACCGAGGCCTGCACCCGCTACTACGACGACGAGCGCAAAATCGGTGATGACATCCAGGCGGAGATCATGGAGTATATCGACAAGCTGGAGTCCATCACCGGCAAGAAGTTCGGCGATAAGGAGAACCCCCTGCTGGTGTCCGTCCGTTCCGGCGCGCGGGCCTCCATGCCCGGTATGATGGACACGATCCTGAACCTGGGCCTCAATGAGGACGTGGTGGCGGTGCTGTCTGAGAAATCCGGCAACCCCCGCTGGGCCTGGGACTGCTACCGCCGCTTCATCCAGATGTACTCCGACGTGGTGATGGAGGTGGGCAAGAAGTATTTTGAGCAGCTCATCGACCAGATGAAGGAGAAGAAGGGCGTCACCCTGGACGTGGAGCTGACCGCCGATGATTTGAAGGAGCTGGCGGGCCAGTTCAAGGCGGAGTACAAGGAGAAGATCGGCGCGGACTTCCCCGCCGACCCCAAGGAGCAGCTGATGGGGGCCATCAAGGCCGTCTTCCGCTCCTGGAACAACCCCCGGGCCATTGTCTACCGCCGCATGAACGACATCCCCGGCTCCTGGGGCACCGCCGTCAACGTGCAGTCCATGGCCTTCGGCAACATGGGCGACGACTGCGGCACCGGCGTGGCCTTCACCCGCAACCCCGCCACCGGCGAGAAGAAGCTGTTCGGCGAGTTCCTGACCAACGCCCAGGGCGAGGACGTGGTGGCCGGCGTGCGCACCCCCATGCCCATCAGCGAGATGGCGGACAAGTTCCCCGAGGCTTTCGCCCAGTTCGAGGGCGTCTGCAAGACCCTGGAGGATCACTACCGGGATATGCAGGACATGGAGTTCACCGTGGAGCACGGCAAGCTCTATATGCTCCAGACCCGCAACGGCAAGCGCACCCCCGCCGCCGCGCTGAAGATCGCCTGTGACCTGGTGGACGAGGGCATGATCGACGAGAAGAAGGCGGTGGCCATGATCGAGCCCCGCTCCCTGGACACCCTGCTCCACCCCCAGTTTGACGGCGCGGCCTTGAAGGAGGCCCCCATGCTGGCCTCCGCCCTGGGCGCGTCCCCCGGCGCGGCCTCCGGAAAGATCGTCTTCTCCGCCGAGGAGGCCAAGGAGTGGGCCGCCCGGGGCGAGAAGGTGGTGCTGGTCCGGCTGGAGACCTCCCCCGAGGACATTGAGGGCATGAAGGCCGCCCAGGGTATCCTGACGGTGCGGGGCGGCATGACCTCCCACGCCGCCGTGGTGGCCCGGGGCATGGGCAAGTGCTGCGTGTCCGGCTGCGGCGAGATCAAGATGGACGAGGAGAACAAGCAGTTCGAGCTGGCGGGCAAGACCTTCCATGAGGGCGACTGGCTGTCCCTGGACGGCTCCACCGGTAAGATCTATGACGGCGCGGTTCCCACCGTCCCCGCCTCCATCGGCGGCGAATTCGGTCGGGTGATGGGCTGGGCGGACAAGTACCGCCGCCTGGAGGTCCGCACCAACGCCGACACCCCCCACGATGCCGCCCAGGCCCGGAAGTTCGGCGCGCAGGGCATCGGCCTGTGCCGCACCGAGCATATGTTCTTTGACGAGGACCGCATCCCCGCCATCCGGGAGATGATCTGCTCCGACACCGTGGAGCAGCGGGAGAAGGCCCTGAATAAGCTGGAGCCCATGCAGCAGTCCGACTTTGAGGGCATCTACGAGGCCATGGAGGGCCTGCCTGTCACCATCCGTTTCCTGGACCCCCCCCTGCACGAGTTCGTGCCCACCGAGGAGGCCGACATTGAGAAGCTGGCCTCCGACATGGGTAAGACCGTGGCGGAGATCAAGGCCATCATCGCCGGACTTCACGAGTTCAACCCCATGATGGGCCACCGCGGCTGCCGCCTGAGCGTCACCTTCCCCGAGATCGCCAGGATGCAGACCAAGGCCGTTATCAAGGCCGCCCTGGCGGTGCAGGCCCGCCATCCGGAGTGGAACATCGTTCCCGAGATCATGATCCCCCTGGTGGGCGAGCTGAAGGAGTTTGCCTACGTCAAGAGCATCGTCACCGGCGTGGCCGACGAGCTGCTGAAGGAGGCTGGCTCCAGCATGACCTACAAGGTGGGCAACATGATCGAGACTCCCCGGGCCGCCATGACTGCCGACGACATCGCCCCCATCTCCGACTTCTTCTCCTTCGGCTCCAACGACCTGACCCAGCTGGTGTTCGGCTTCAGCCGGGACGATGCGGGCAAGTTCCTGAGCTCCTACTATGAGAAGAAAATCTATGAGCAGGATCCCTTTGCCAAGCTGGATCAGCACGGCGTGGGCCGCCTGATCTCCAACGCCACCCGCTGGGGCCGCTCCACCAACCCCGGTATCCACGTGGGCATCTGTGGCGAGCACGGCGGCGATCCCGCCTCCGTGGAGTTCTGCCACAAGATCGGGCTGGATTACGTCTCCTGCTCCCCCTTCCGGGTGCCCATCGCGCGGCTGAGTGCCGCCCAGGCCGCTATCGCGGAGGGCAAGTGATCTCCCTTGTCACAATTTGAAGCATAAGGACGTGCCGCACCTGGTTGACTCAGGTGCGGCACGTTTTATTTTCTCCCCCTCCCCGTTTAATATGGACACGCCGCTCAAGCATACAGTTTGAGTGGAGGTGGTATCCATGTGGACGGCATGGCTGTTATTGACGCTGAACGGACTTTTTTTCACCCTGCGGCTGGCGGGGAATACAGGCTCCTTTCCCCGGGCCCTCAGCCGGGAGGAGGAGCAGGACTGCCTGGAGCGAATGGCCCGGGGGGATACGGACGCCCGGGATGAGCTGATTGAGCACAATCTGCGGCTGGTGGCGCATATTGTGAAGAAGTATTACACCCCAAACGGGGACCAGGACGATCTGATCTCCATTGGAACCATCGGCTTGATCAAAGGGGTGTCCACGTTCAAGCCGGACAAAAATGTGCGGCTTGCCACCTATGCCAGCCGGTGTATTGAGAATGAAATCCTGATGTACTTCCGCTCACAGCGCAAGCTCCAGGGGGAGCTTTCCCTCTCCGACTCCCTGGACAGCGACGGCGAAAACGGCTCCCTGTCCCTCATCGACGTGGTGCGGGTGGACGACAATATGCTGGAGGAGCTGGATCTCCGGGACGCCTGCGCCAAGGTGCGGCGGTGCGTGGACGCCTGCCTCACCGGACGGGAGGCCCACATCATCCGCCTGCGCTACGGTTTGAACGACCAAGCCCCCCTTACCCAGCGGGAGATCGCGTCGCTGTGCGGGATTTCCCGCTCCTATGTGTCCCGCATCGAAAAAAAAGCCCTGGAAAAGCTGCGGGTCGAATATGAGAGGCGATGAGAATCCGCCCCGGCCCTCCTTTACTTTTTGCCTCGGATCGTCTATAATCAAAGCACTCTAACGAAACAGGAGCGGTACGCCTCCTTCTCCGGCATCAGACCCGACATGGACGGACAGGTCAAGTTCGTGTGGCGTACCGAGGCGGTAACGGCCCAGGACTGACGCCGGAAACTCCAAGTCCTTCAAATGAGCACTATCATTCCAAGCAAGGGTGTGGCCAGCACAGGCCGCACCCTTGCTCCGCATTTACGCCCCATTCCGTCCCGCTGATTGGGGAAAGGGAATTGATTTTCCCCTTCCAGTGTGATATACTTCCCCCGCCGCAAGGCGTGATACAAGCAATCGGGAGTGGATACCATGAACACGGCCACAGAACGGCCCATAGAGAAGGACCCCTTTTTCACCCGGGACAGCGGGTTCTACAAGACCCTGTTCCGGATGCTGCTGGTGGTGGCGATGCAAAACCTGGTGGCCTACAGCGTAAATATGGCGGACAACATCATGCTGGGCGTTTACAGCCAGGATTCCCTGTCCGCCGCCGCCACCGTCAACCAGGTATTTTTCGTGGTGCAGCAGTTCGCCCTGTCCATCGGCAACGCCCTGGTCGCGCTGGCCGCCCAGTATTGGGGCCAGAACCGCCCCGGCCCCGTGCGGACGCTGACGGGCATTGCCCTCAAGCTGGGGGTGATCCTCAGCGTAGCACTGGTGGCGGTCTGCGCCCTGTTCCCGGAGCCGCTGCTCTACCTGTTTACCGACTCGGCGGCGATTGTGGCGGAGGGGACCAAGTACCTGTCCCTGCTCCAGTGGACCTTTGCCCTGTTCATCCTCACCAACGTGCTGATGGCGGCCCTGCGCAGCGTGGGCATTGTGAACATCTCCTTTTACGTGTCGGTGGTCTCCCTGCTCGTCAACGTGGGCATAAACTACACCCTGATCTTCGGCAGATTCGGCTTCCCGGAGCTGGGCATTCTGGGTGCCGCGGTGGGCACGCTCACCGCCCGGACGCTGGAATTTTTGATCGTGCTGGCCTACATCCTGAAGGTGGACAAAAAGCTCCGCCTGTTCAGCGGCGGCGCGCTGCTGCGGCGGGACCCCGCCCTCCGCCGGGACTACGCCAAGGTCTACCTGCCCATCATGTGCTCCCAGGTGCTGTGGGGGATCTCGGTGCCCATGCAGACCGCCATCCTGGGCCACCTGTCCGACGACGCCATCGCCGCCAACTCCATCGCCACCACCTTCTACCAGTATTTGAAGGTAATCGTCATCGCCATGTCCTCTGTGTCCGCGGTGATGATCGGCAGTGCCATCGGCCGGGGCGAGCGGAAGCGCGTCCGATCGGATGCCCGCTCCATGGCCGCCATCGACGTGGCCATCGGCTGCGTGCTGGCGGCCACGCTGTTTGTGCTCCGGGGACCGCTGGTGTCGCTGTACGACCTGACGCCGGAGGCGGCGGAAATGGCCCGCAGCCTCATCGCCGTCATGAGCGTGGTGATGATCGGAATGTCCTACCAGATGCCCGTGAGCTTCGGCATCATCCAGGGGGGCGGCGACGCGGGCTTCACCATGAAGATGAACCTGATCTCCACCTGGCTCATTGTAATGCCCCTGTCCTTTATGGCGGCCTTCTGGTGGAGGTGGCCCGTGGAGGCGGTCGTGCTGGTGATCCAGTCCGACCAGATTTTCAAGGGCCTGCCCACCTACCTGCGCTTCCGCAAATACCAGTGGATGAAGAAGCTGACCCAGGATGGATGAGCACGCCCTCGCCCCTGCTCATCCCGAAATGCCACATAAAAAAGCAAGCCGCGCCGCAGCCGCAGGCGGAAACGGAGGGAAACCATGCGAATCATCATCTCACCCGCCAAGAAAATGGCGGCAGACACGGACAGCCTCGCCGCGGACGGACTGCCCGCCCTTCTGGAGCGGACGGAGCGGCTGAAGGCCGTCCTCCAGGAAATGTCCCCGGCAGAATTGCAGGCCCTTTGGAAGTGTAACGACGCCATCGCCAAGCGGAACGTGGAGCGGCTGTCCGCCATGGATCTGCGCCGCCGCCTCACCCCCGCCATCCTCTCCTACGAGGGCATCCAGTACCAGTACATGGCCCCCCGGGTGATGGAGACGGCCCAGCTGGACTATCTCCAGGAGCATCTGCGCATCCTGTCCGGCTTCTACGGCCTGCTGCGGCCCCTGGACGGCGTAACCCCCTACCGGCTGGAGATGCAGGCCAGGCTTCCGGTGGACGGGCACCGCGATCTGTATGGCTTCTGGGGGGACGCCCTGGCCCGCCGGCTCGCCGCCGAGACGGATTTTGTGCTCAACCTGGCCTCCAAGGAATACAGCCGCGCGGTGGAACCCCACTTACCCAAATCCGTCCGTTTCCTCACCTGCGCCTTTGGCGAATGGAAGGACGGCAAAATCGTGGAAAAAGGCACGATGTGCAAGATGGCCCGGGGCCAGATGGTGCGCTGGCTGGCGGAGAACGGCGTCACAAGCTGGGCCGATATCCGGGCGTTTGACCAGCTGGGGTATCAGTACCAGCCGGATCAGTCCACTGAGCACCACAGCGTATTTCTGAAAACCGCGCAGAAAGCAACCGCCCACGGCTGACCGTGGGCGGTTGTTTTCGATTCATTTGTCCCCCTTGAGATACGCCAGAACCTCCGCCGCGTTGGTGTCCGGCTTCACCTTGGGCATGACCTTTTCGATCACACCGTTCTCGCCGATGATGAAGGTGGAGCGCACCACGCCCATGCTCACCTTGCCGTACAGCTTTTTCTCCTGCCATACGCCGTAGGCCTGGATGACAGCCAGCTCCGGGTCGGAGAGCAGAAGGAAGGGCAGCCCGTACTTCTCCGCAAATTTTTTGTGCGAGGCTGTGGAGTCCTTGCTGATCCCGATCACCACCGCGCCGATCTGCTGAAACTCCTCAAACGCCCCGGCAAAGGCGCAGGCCTGACGGGTACAGCCGGGGGTGTTGTCCCGGGGGTAGAAGTACAGCACCACCTTCTTCCCGGCAAAGTCCGCCAGGGAAACGGGCTTCCCCGACCCGTCCGGCAGCGTAAAACCAGGCGCGTTCGCGCCAGCCTCCAGCAGCTTGTTTGTCTCCATATTCATATCTCCATCGTTCAAATTTTCTGTGGATGATTGCTGACACCATCAGTATACCGGAAATACCCGCCAATTTCAAGCCTGAATAGACACCCGGCGCGCGTTTCCGCCCCACTGCCTCCGGCCCAGATACCGGATCAGATCCAAAAGGGTGACATTGTCACAGACCCAGGCCGCCTTTTTGTTTATACTGCACTCATCACACAAGATAAGGAGACAAAAGCCATGTCTGCAATCAATATCAATCAAACCAACTTCCCCGCAGAGGTCCTCCGCTCCGACCGCCCCGTCCTGCTGGACTTCTGGGCCCCCTGGTGCGGCCCCTGCCGCATGGTGGGCCCCATCCTGGAGGAGATCGCGGCGGAACGCCCCGATGTCAAGGTGGGCAAGGTCAATGTGGACGAACAGCCGGAGCTGGCGGGCCAGTTCGGCATCACCAGCATCCCCACCCTGATGGTACTGAAGAACGGCGAGATCGTGAATCAGGCCATGGGCGCGCGGCCCAAAAGCCAGATTCTGGCCCTGCTGTAAAGGAGGTAAGCTTTATGGGATTCTTTGATTTTCTGAAAGGCCCTGACATCAACCAGGGCGTCGCCGAGTGGAACGCCACCCCCGGCGCGGTGCTGCTGGATGTGCGCACCCCCCAGGAATACCGGGAGGGCCACATCCCCAACAGCGTCAACCTGCCCTTGCAGAGCCTGGGCGGTGGGGCGTCCGTCCCCGCCGGGAAGGACGCGCCCCTGTTCGTCTACTGCCACAGCGGGGCGCGGAGCCGGCAGGCAGTCAGCCTGCTGGGACAGATGGGCTATGCCCACGCGAAAAATATCGGCGGCATAGCCGCCTATCAGGGAAAGGTGGAACGCTGAATGAAGGTTGTCATTGTGGGCGGCGTGGCGGGGGGAGCCACAGCGGCGGCACGGCTGCGCCGCCTGGACGAACAGGCGGAGATCGTGGTGTTCGAGCGGTCGGGCTATATCTCCTACGCCAACTGCGGCCTGCCCTACTACATCGGCGGGGCCATTGAGGACCGGGACGCCCTCACCCTCCAGACCCCGGAGAGCTTCGATGCCCGCTTCCAGGTGAAGATGCGGGTGCGCCACGAGGTCACCGCCATCCATCCGGACCGCAAAACCGTCGCCGTGAAGAACCTGGGGACGGGAGAGGTGTTCGAGGAGTCCTACGACAAGCTGATCCTCTCCCCCGGCGCGAAGCCCGCCAAGCCCCCCATCCCGGGGATTGATCTGGACCGGATCTTCACCCTGCGGACGGTGGAGGACACCCTCCGCCTCAAGGACTACATCGGCACCGCCCGCCCCAAATCCGCAGTGCTGGTGGGCGGCGGCTTCATCGGGGTGGAGCTGGCGGAGAACCTGCGGGAGCTGGGGCTGGAGGTCACCATCGTAGAACAGCTTCCCCAGCTGATGAGCCCCTTCGACCCCGACATGGCGGCCTTCCTCCACAGCGAGATGCGGAAAAACGGAGTCAGGCTGGCCCTGGGCCGCGCCGTGGCGGGCTTTGAGACCCGGGACGGCGGCGTGGACGTGCTGCTGAAGGACGGGGAAACCCTCCACGCCGACCTGGCGGCCCTGGCCATCGGCGTCACTCCGGACACCGCCCTGGCTAAGGAAGCGGGGCTGGAGCTGGGCCTCCGAGGCAGTATTGTGGTCAACGACCGGATGGAGACCTCCCTCCCGGACATCTACGCCGTGGGGGACGCCGTCCAGGTAAAGCACGCCGTCACCGGGCAGGACGCGCTGATCTCCCTGGCGGGCCCCGCCAACAAGCAGGGCCGGATCGCGGCGGACAATATCTGCGGCGGGGACAGCTGCTACCTTGGCAGTCAGGGCAGCTCCGTCCTCAAGGTGTTCGGCATGACGGCGGCGGCCACCGGGCTGAACGAGACCGCCGCCAGGCGGGCGGGGCTGGACGTGGATCGGGTGGTGCTGTCCCCCATGAGCCACGCGGGTTACTACCCAGGCGGCAAGCTGATGACCATGAAGGTGGTCTTTGAAAAGGGAACCTGCCGCCTGTTAGGGGCCCAGATCGTGGGCTACGAAGGGGTGGATAAGCGGATCGACGTGCTGGCCACCGCCCTGCGCGCCGGACTGTCGGCCCTCCAGCTCAAGGATCTGGATCTGGCCTACGCGCCGCCCTACTCCTCCGCCAAGGACCCGGTCAATATGGCGGGGTTCCTGGTGGAAAACCTGGAAAAAGGGGTTGTGAAGCAGTTCCACCTGGAGGACGTGGACACCCTGCCCAGGGACGGCAGTGTGACTCTGCTGGACGTGCGCACCCCCCAAGAGTACGCCGGAGGCTATGTGGAGGGCTTCCAGCTCATCCCCGTGGACGCCCTGCGCAAACGGCTGGGCGAGCTGGAGCGGGGCAAGCCGGTGTACGTCATGTGCCAGAGCGGCCTGCGCAGCTACATTGCCTGCCGTATTCTGGCGGGACACGGGTTCGAGACCTACAATTTCTCCGGCGGCTTCCGGTTCTATGACGCGGTCAGGAACGACCGCCGGCTCATTGAGCGGGCCTCGGCCTGCGGTATGGATCAGTAAAAAAGGCCCCGCCCCGCTTCCAAACCGGAAGCGGGGCGGGGTATTCTCACGTCCGGCTCAATTCCTCCAGCCGCTTTTCGTCCAGCAGCTCCACCGCCCCCCGGGACAGCTTCACCAATCCCTCGCCCTGGAGGTAGCGCAGCATCCGGGTCACCACCTCCCGGTGGGTGCCCAGGTGGTTGGCAATGGCCTCGTGGGTAATGGACAGCCGGTTCCCGTCCTCGATGGCGGCCTCCTCCAGCAGAAAGCCCGCCACCCTCCGGTCCATGCTTTTCCACATCACCTGCTCCAGCAGCCACATCACCTCGGAGAACCGGGCGGCCATGATCTCATTGGTGTAGTTGGACAGCGGGGCAGACTGGGCCATGATCCGCTGGTAAATCTCGGTGGGGATCACCCAGAGCTCCGTGTCCTTCTCCGCCTGGATGGTCACGTCAAACTGGAGGCTTCGCAGCATACAGGAGGCGGAAAACAGGCAGATGTCCCGGTCGAACAGCCGATAGAGGGTGATCTCCCGCCCCCCGTCCGACAGGATGTAGGCCCGGAGCCGTCCGGACTCCACCAGCAGCAGTCCGGCGCAGTCGGCACTGCCGTTGTGAATCACCGTGCCCGCCTCGATCCGGCGGCGGATCAGGCTGTTCCTGATGCGCTCCTGATGCTCCCCCGTCAGCTCATCCCAGATGGGAAACCAGTCTTGAACCTTCATTCCAATCCTCCACACAGATGCGGCTGTTTGCGGGGCAAGGGGGCGGCAAAGCCGCCCCCTTGCCCCGCCTCGGCGAAATGCTCAGAAGCTCCGCGCCTCAGGCCCGCCAAAGGCCATGCAGATTGCAGTAGGCGTAGACGGCCTCCACCTCATCGCCCTCGCACAGGGCGAAGCAGGCGGCAGGCTCACTGCCGGGGCTGAGCACCTTCCGCTGGTTCCCCTGCTTGGTTTGAAGGGAAATCCACTCAATATGGTGCTCCTGCGCCATGGGATGCTCCACGGAGCCCACCTGTACCTTGACCAGATTCCCCTCCACCTGATACACGGGGATGTGCTTTTCGGTGGCGGCCTCGGTGGTGCCGGCGACCAGCTCGGTCATCTTCTGCCCGCAGCACATCACCGGCACCCCTGCGTTCTTCACCATCGCGATGATATTGCCGCAGTGCCCGCAGATATAAAATTTCTGTTCCATGTTTCAATTCCTCCTGCTTATTTTTCCGGAGCAAGCTCCGCTTCCGGTGTGTTTATGCCCGTCCGCATACCATCCAGCCACTGGCCCTGTCCCCGTCCGTTTTCCGCCGCCTCTCAAATACGGAAACGTCTGATGAGGCCATTCAAGACCCGCGCCTGCTGGGACAGTTCCCGCGATACCGCCGCGCTTTTCTCCGCCGCGGCGGAGTTGCTCTGGACCACCACGGAAATCTCCTTGATCCCGGTTTCCACCAGCGAGATCATCTCCGACTGCTGGACGCTGGCGGCGGCGATCTCGTCCATCAGCGTCTTGATGGACTGGATGCAGCTGTTGATGTCCCGCATGGCGGAGACGGCCAGATCCGTGGACTCGCTCCCCGTCTTCGCGCTCTGAATGGAGCGGCTGATGAGCTGGTTGGTGTTCTGGGCGGCCGCGGCGGATTTTGCCGCCAGATTGCGGACCTCGTCCACCACTACGGAGAAGCCCTTCCCCGCGCTTCCGGCCCGGGCAGCCTCCACAGCGGCGTTCAGTGCCAGGATACTGGTCTGGAAGGCGATATCCTCAATGGTGTTGATGATGGTGCCGATCTGGGTAGAGGACTGGTCGATGTGCTGGGTGGCCGTGGTGAGCTGCTCCATCCTGGTGTCCGCCTCGGCGGCGTAGCTGGTAGCCAGACCCACCTGCTGGGTGGCACTGCCGCAGTGCACCGCGCTGGTCTGGATCTGGGCGGTGATGGAGGTCACGTTCTCCATCAGCCCCTCCACGGAGGACGCCTGCTCTGTCGTCCCCTGGGCCATTTCGCCCAGGATGCGCCCCACATCGTCAATGGTCTTGCGCAGGCAGCTGCATACCCCGTGGGTGGTCTGGGCGATCATGCCGATCTCATCGAAGCGGCCGTAGAAGGGCTCCAGCTCCTGGTCCGCCGACAGGTTTAGATCCCCCAGCCGCCCGATGGCCCGCTCCACCACCATAAGCTCGCGGCCCTCTCTCCGCAGGATCAGCAGGGTGATCAGAATAACGGCGGCGGCGGTGACGGCGCACATCACGCCCACCAGAACCCGCACCATTGTCACGGCACCATAAACCTCCGTGGCGTTGTCCCGGACCATAGAGACCCAGCCCCGGTCCCGCAGGTACTTGTAGACCACCAGCTGCCGAACCCCGGCTTCATCCCAGTAGGAGTAGGTGTTGGCCTGGGTGCCGCCGTCCTCCTGGATGCGCCGGAGGATCTCCAGATACCCGGACTCGGTGGTGCTGGTGTTCAGCAGGGTTTCGTCCTCGTGGTAAAGGTACACTCCCGTCTCCACGTTCAGGAACACGTACTCGCTGCCGGGCAGGCCCTTGATGTTCAGGTTGAGCAGGGAATCCATCAGGTGGCTGGCATACACCCCCGCGCCCACATAGCCGATGCACCGCTGGTCCTCAAAGATGGGGTAGTACATAGACAGGATCATGCTGCCGGTGCCGGGGGACTGCATGATGCCCGAGTTGGTCAGCTCCTGTCGGGCCAGAATGGCGTTCCTGGAAGGTATTCAGCGAATCCCCCGGCCGGGTGGTTATGCCGATGGCCCCCTGGGCGGTGTGGGTGAGGACATGGGTTTCCGGTGTGGCAATGTACAGGCCCTCAAACACCCCGGCGGCGAAGTCCTCGGTGTACTTCTGGGCCTGGGCCAGCAGCTCCGGGTCGTCCGGGTCCAAGAGCAGTGCCCGAACCTCGCCGCCCAAGGCGAAGGCTGTCATATATTCCTCTGCGATTCCTCTGCGGAGAGCACGTACGCATCAATGATGGACGCCCTTGACTCCACGGCATCGGTCATCTGATTGGTGATGTCGTTTTTGACTACGGAGGCCGCGTTGGTGGACACGAACAGCCATAGGATTGCCATGCCC
Source organism: uncultured Oscillospiraceae bacterium (assembly GCA_910585265.1). Classification (GTDB taxonomy): domain Bacteria; phylum Bacillota; class Clostridia; order Oscillospirales; family Oscillospiraceae; genus Enterenecus. The sequence goes on from CAJUCA010000001.1 coordinate 104,115, forward strand.
ACCAGGGTGACGATGATGGGCATGATTCCGATCCGCGCAGCAAGCTTTTTGTTTTCCATGAACTTCATAACAGTTCCCCTCCATCGGGAAAATATAGGATTGTCACCATCTCATATCATAGCCCATTGTTCCCAAAATTTCAAGAATTACCTGCGGCGAAATGAGCATTTTTTGATGGCTCAATCCACCGCCCAACGCCGCGCTATACCCCGTTCCTCCCGGCGGAAAACCGCCTCCCCTGCCGCGCGGAAGGACCGCCCGCAAAAAATAAGCCCCTTCCCTGCCATCCGGCCCAACCGGGTGGCAGAAAAGGGGCGTTTTTTCGGTTTGGCTGTCCGTTACAGCGCGGCGCAGCCATGCGGCCCTTGACCTCCCCACAGGAAGGCTCTGGCTGCTAAAAAATACTCAAATGCAGTTCCCCGCTCAGCCGCTCCAGCAGCTTGATCCCCGCCACGCTGTTCCCCTTGCGGTCCAGGGCGGGGCCGAATATGCCAATCCCCATGCGGGTGGGTGCCACCGCCATAATGCCTCCCCCCACGCCGCTCTTGGCCGGAACCCCCACCCGCAGGGCAAACTCCCCGGAGCCGTCATACATACCGCAGGTCATCAGAATGGCGTTCACATACCGGGACAGGACGGATGGGAAGATCCGCTCGTTGGACACCGGGAGACGCCCCCGGTTGGACAGCACCGCCCCGATGTGGGCCAGCCCCCGGCAGTCCACCCGGATGGAGCAGGCCCGGAAGTAGCAGTCCAGCACCTCCTCCACGTCCCCATCCAACAGGCCATGGGACTTCAGCAGGTAGGCCAGCGCGCGGTTCTTGCTTCCGTGGCTCTTTTCGGAGTGGTACACCGCCTCGTCCACCCCCAGCTCCCTGTCCCCCGCCAGCTTCCGGGTCAGGTCCAGCAGGCGGCTGAACCGCTCCTCATAGCTGCCGCCGTGGATCAGGCTGCACATGACGATGGCCCCCATGTTCACCATGGGGTTGATGTTCCCGCTGTCCAGGTGCTGGTCTCCGGAGTTGATGGCGTCAAAGGGCTTGCCCGTGGCCTCCACCCCCACCCGGCTCATGACGAACTCCGCCCCGTTGTCCAGCAGGGCCTGGAGCAGCAGAATGGGCTTGACGATGCTCTGAATGGTAAAGGGCTGGCGGCAGTCCCCCGCCCAGCTCCGCTTTCCCTCGCTCCCGATGATATAGATCCCCAGGGCCTCCGGGTCCCCCTTGGCCAGCTCCGGGATATAGTCCGCCACCCGTCCCTCCCGGGCCGCGGGGCGGCATTCCTCCAGCAGACGCTCCAAAAGCTCCTCCATGGCATTTCCCTGCCTTTCCGGTTCAAGATTGTTTGACGACAGCGCGAAAGGCCGGCCCGGTTCCGCCGGCCGGACACGGCGTGTTCGCCGGATCAAAGCGGCCCTGCCCAATCCACAGGCCAGAACCTGTTCTGATTTGGCAGGGCCGCTCCATTTTCAGGGCAAAGCCTTATTTGGTGGTGATGGTAGCCGTCCTGGTGGCCCCATCCCAGCCCACGGTAAAGGTGCCCATGACATCGGCCAGGTCACGCAGCCTGTAGTAGGTGGTGTCGCCGCCCTTCTCGTTGGTGAGGATGATATGCTGTATCGATACGGGCTTCCCGTTCACATTGATCGGGTTGGTGCCCGTGCGGTAGGTCTGGGGCCCCACAAAGCGCAGCAGGCACTCCAGGGGGTCGTTATGACCGCCGTTGGGGGCGTAGGGGGCGTAGGCCTTCCCCGTGACCAGATTCACCCTGCCGTTCCAGCTCACATCAAACAGGGCCTTGGGGAGGGGCTTGTTCCACCAGGGGAGGGCGTCGGTCATGTACCACGCCAGATCCCGGACCGCCACATAGTTCTCGTTGTTCAGCATATAGGTATGCACCATGAACTCATAGGTGCCGTTGACCACTACCCGCTGCTGATTGGGATTGACATACTTCGGCTCCTGGGTGGCCTGCCCAGGCGTCACATCGTAGGCGCACACGCCGTAGTACCGGGTGTTCACCAGAATCTCCGGCTTCCCATCCCCATCAATGTCCGCCACAGTGGGGGCGGCATACGCGCCGTTGTCGTAAGCGGTGGGGCCGCTCTCGTAAATAGCGGAGTGGAGCTTGTGCTTGGTGAGCAGCTTGCCGCTGCCGTCCACCACATAGAGGGAGCCGTCCACGCCGGTCTTGGTTCCGGCGGCGTTGACCGTGCTGGACGCAAAGATCACCTCCGGCTTGCCGTCTCCGTTGATGTCGGCGGCCACCGGCTCGGTGGCTGTCTCATACACCGCACCATTGCTGTTGGGCAGGACAAAGGGCCAGCCCTCCAGCTCTTTGCTGGTGTCCTTCAGGGAGTAGCAGTGCACCATGCCGTCGGAGGAGTTGAACAGGATCTCGTTCACCCCGTCCCCGTTGACATCCGCCACCAGGGGCACGGACAGCACGTCCGCGCTGATGTTTTCGTTGCTCTGGTTCAGGGGAGCACCCAGCTTGGGATTGGTGATGTTTGTGGGGATGTTCTCCCAGTTATAGCCCCCGTTGTTGAACCGGGTGTGATCCTGGTTCAAAATGTATACGGTGCTGTAGCGGGCGTCCTTGATGGTGAAGGGGCTTCGGTTGTTAGGGTCCAGGAGGGACGCGGTGTAGTCCAGCATCACGGCGGTGACCACCACCTCGGACCTGCCGTCGCCGTCCACGTCCACATAACGGGCAGTGGAGAAGGTCATAACCGGGCGGTAGGTGCCCTCGCGGCCCTTCTGCTCCAGGCTCTCCCATTGCAGGCCCAAGCCCCAGCCGCCGTTCTCCCGCTCCAGCTCCCGGCCATAGTTCTCATAAAAACCCACTGCGCTCCAGGGGATCTGTCCGCCGTAGCTGAACCGATCCTTGGAGTCGTTCTGGAACTTGCCGCTGACCATCACCGGGGTGCCGTCGCCGTCGAACGCGCTGATAAACTGGTTGTCGGTGGGCACAATGATCTCGGGCAGGCCGTCGCCGTCCAGGTCGCCGGTGGCGATGCCGTTGCTGTAGATGCCGTCCACATAGCTTTCGGGCAGTGGGCCGCCAACCTTCGCCTGGGGCCAGCCGGGCTTCAGATTGCCGTCACAGCCAAAGACATAGAGGCTGACGGAGTGGGCCACACCCAGGCCGGCGATGATCTCCTGCTTGCCGTCGCCGTCCAAATCGTCCGCCGTCAAAGCCCAGGCAGAGCCCCCGTTAGGATCGGTGCGCTGGGGCCAGCCGGGGAGGAAATAGCCCTGGCTGTTCAGCACCGACACGGTGCCGTTGGCGTAGGCCGCCGCGATCTCCAGCTTGCCGTCCCCGTTCAAATCCTTCACCACGGGGGTGCACAGCATCTTCCCCGCCGGGTTCGCGCCGCTGTTGGTATAGCGGGAGTACGGGGTGGAGCGGTCCTTGCCCGCGTTCACCTGCCACTTCACCTTTCCGGTGGCGGCGTCCGCCACTGTGAGCGTATAGGCTCCGGCGATCACTTCCAGCTTGCCGTCGCCGTCCAAATCCGTCACGATGGGGGCGGCCCAGTAGGACTCCTCAACGTATTCCGTACCATTATGGGGCTGGAGCACCGACTCTCCGCCCACCAGGGTGTACTTCTCCTTCAGCCCGATCACAGGCTCCGCCGCGGAAGCTGTGGGGACAGTCAGGGAACAGAAAATCGCCAGGGACAGCAAAAGGGACATCGCTTTTTTCATCTGACACACACCTTTCCGAACCTATTTCCCAGCCAATGCCCGCCCCGGCGGACACGCGCTGGCATAATTTTTGCCGCGTCTCTGGAAAAAAACGAGATTTCCCCAAAAACAAGGCAATATCCGAGGTAAAGTATAGCACCTTATACAATCTCTGTCAAGGGAGCGGGCCGGAAATCAGACCCCCTCAGCGGATCAAAGCGAAGCCCCGGCCATCGGCCGGGGCTTCGCCAGCTTCCCCCAATTACTCAGGGCTTGCCCAGCAGGGCAAACATATTCTTCTTGTACGCCTCCACCCCGGGCTGATTGAAGGGATTCACCCCCAGCACGTGGCCGCTGATGCCGCAGGACAGCTCGAAGAAGTAGAGCAGCTCCCCGAAGTCCCGCACGTCCATCTTGTCCATGCGCAGCACCATGGAGGGCGCACCGCCGTCCTTGTGGGCGGCCAGGGTGCCCCGGAAGGCCATCTCCCGGACAAAGCTCAGGGGCTTGCCCGCCAGATAGTTCAGATTATCCCCGTTGTCATCGCTGTAGGGCACCTCGATGTCGCAGCCGGTGTCATCCACGTAGATCACCGTCTCAAACAGATGGCGTTCCCCGTCCTGGATATACTGGCCCAGGGAGTGCAGGTCGGTGGTAAACTGGGCGGAGGCGGGGAAAATCCCCTTGCCGTCCTTGCCCTCGGACTCGCCAAAGAGCTGCTTGAGCCACTCGCCCACGAAGGAGTAGGACGGCTCGTAATTGCAGAACAGCTCGATCTTCTTGCCCTTGCGGTACAGGGCGTTCCGGGCCGCCACGTACTGCCACACCGGGTTGGACATATCCCGCTTGTCGTAGGCGGTCATGGCGTCGCAGGCCCCGGCCATCAGCTCGGCGATATCGGTGCCGCCCACGGCGATGGGCAGCAGGCCCACGGCGGACAGCACGGAGAACCGCCCGCCCACGTCGTCGGGCACCACAAAGGTCTCCCACCCGTTGGAGTCCGCCAGGGTTTTCAGCGCGCCCCGGGCCTTGTCGGTGGTGGCGTAGATGCGCTTGTCCGCGTCCTTGCCGTACTGCTTCACCAGCAGCTCCCGGAACACCCGGAAGGCCACGGCGGGCTCGGTGGTGCCGCCGGACTTGGAGATCACGTTAATGGACCAGTCCCGGTCGTCAATGCGGCGGATCACGTTGTCCAGCTCGTTGGGGCTGAGGGAGCAGCCCACGAAGCAGATCTCCGGCCCGTTGGAGGGGAACACCTCCAGGGCGGCCCGCGCCCCCAGGTAGGAGCCGCCGATGCCCACCACCACCAGCACCTGGGAGTCCTTCCGGATCCTGGCGGCGGCCTTCTGGATGCGGTCGAACTCCTCCTTGTCATAGTTCTCCGGCAGACGCACCCATCCGGTGAAGTCCGCGCCGGGGGCGGCGTGGTCGTACAGCTTGGCGTGGGCGGCCTCCAGCTCGGGGGCCAGGGCGTCGATCTCCTGCTGGGAGACCACTCCCTCCAGATTGGATAAATCAAGTTTCAGCATGATCAAAACCTCCTAAACAAGCAAAGAATGAGAACCTGTATTCATAGGCGGAGGATGCTGGATGGACAAGGGATTTTGCCGTCCTGCAAGGCAAAAAACCGCAGGAATACTTGAGTATTTCAAGATTTTTTAACGCGGCAGGGCGGCAAAAGACCCGGCCAGACAGCGTTCAACGCCTGTGGATACAGGTTCTAAAGGTTGGTTATGTGGACTGGGTGAAAAACAGGGCCGCGCCGCCAAAGATTCCGGCGTTGTTCCCCAGCTGCGCCAAGGCGAAGCGCACATCCCGGCAGGGCGGGAATACGTTCTTCTGGAACGCGTCCTCCACCGGGTCCAGCAGGGCCCGGCCGGCGGCGGACACGCCGCCCCCCAGCAGGATCACCTCCGGGTTGACCACGCAGCCCAGGATGGCGGCGGCCACGCCCAGGGCGGTCCCCGCCTCCTCCGTGACCCGCTTGGCGTTCTCGTCCCCGGCGGCGGCCGCGTCGTACACGTCCTTGGCGGTGACCTTCTCCATCTCCTTAAACGGGGAATACTCCCGGGCGGCCCGGATAATGCCGGTGGCGGAGGCGGTAAGCTCCAGACAGCCGTGCTTGCCGCAGGAGCACTGCCAGTCGGTATGGAAGGCCGTGGGGATATGGCCCACCTCCCCGCCGCCGCCGGTGGCTCCGGAGACAATCCGCCCGCCGCAGATCACGCCGCCGCCGATTCCGGTGCCCACGGTGAACAGCACCAGGTTGCGGCAGCCCTTGCCTCCCCCCTGCCACAGCTCGCCCAGGGCGGCCAGGTTGGCGTCGTTCTCCACCTTCACGGGCATACCCGCCCGGCGGCCCAGCTCCTGGGCCACGTCCACATCCCCCCAGCCCAGGTTTACGCACCCCCGCACCAGGGACTGATCCAGCACCGGGCCGGGCACCCCCACCCCCGCGCCGATGCACATGGCGTCGGGGAAGCTGTCCAGCACCTGCCGCATATTGGCGGCGATGTCGTCAAAGGCGGCGGCCAGCTCCCGCTGGGTGGAGAACTCCCGCTTTTCCAGCAGGTCCCCCTCCCGGCTCACCAGCCCCAGCTTGACGGTGGTGCCGCCGATGTCGATGCCAAAGCATACCTGTCTCATGGCCAAACCTCCTCAAAATTTGGCCCGGCCCGCCGCCCGGCGGACCGGGCCAGCTCTCATTTCATGTTCCAGATGTTCTGGGCGTACTCCTCCACCGCCCGGTCGGCGGAGAAGAAGCCCGCCTTGGCGATGTTCACCAGGGACATCTTGTTGAACCGGGCCTTGTCGCCGTAGATGGCGGACACGTCCCGCTGGGCGCGCACGTAGTCGTGGAAGTCCGCCAGACACATATAGGGATCGGCGGGGCCCTTGTGGTTGGTGGTCAGGGAACGCACGATGTCATCAAAGTGCATTCCGCCGATGCCGCCCATGAGCAGATCCATGACGGCCTTCAGCTCCGGATCGCCGTGGACGTAGTCCAGGGGGCGGTAGCCGCTGCGCCACAGGTCGTTGACCTCCTCGGTCTTGAGGCCGAACAGGACGATGTTGTCGTCCCCCACCTGCTCGTGGATCTCCACGTTCGCGCCGTCCAGGGTGCCCAGAGTCACCGCGCCGTTGATCATCAGCTTCATGTTTCCGGTGCCGCTGGCCTCCTTGCCGGCGATGGAGATCTGCTCGGAGATCTCGGCGGCGGGGATGATGATCTCCGCCAGGGAGACATTGTAGTCCTCCATAAAGACCACCTTCAGCTTATCCTGAACGTCCGGGTCGTGGTTGACCAGGTTGGACACGGACACAATGAGCTGGATGATCTGCTTCGCCATGATATATCCGGCGGACGCCTTGGCGGCGAACACGAAGGTGCGGGGCTGGAAGGGCGCGCCGGGATTGTGCTTGATCTCCAGATACATATGGAGGATCTGGAGGACGTTCAGCAGCTGCCGCTTGTACTCGTGGAGCCGCTTGATCTGCACGTCGAACAGGGAGCCGGGGTCTACCACGATGCCGTTGCGCTTGAGGATCAGATCCGCCAGCCGCTTCTTGTTCTCCAGCTTGATGTCCTGGAGCCGCTGGAGCACCTGCTTGTCGTCCTTGAACTTCAGCAGCTTTTCCAGCTCCCGGCTGTCCTTGGTGAAGCCGTCCCCGATAAGCTCCTTCAGCAGGGCCGTCAGCTCCGGGTTGGACTGGCACAGCCAGCGGCGGTAGGCGATGCCGTTGGTGACGTTGCAGAAATGATCCGGCTCCATCTCGTAGTAGTCCCGGAAGATGGAGTTGGTGAGGATCTCGGAGTGGAGCTTGGACACGCCGTTTACCTTGTGGCAGGCGGATAGGCACAGGTTGGCCATGCGGATCTCATGGCGGCTGATGACGGCCATATACTCGATCTTGCCCGTGTCATTGCCATAAAATTCGTGGAGCCGGGCCCGCAGGCGGCGGTCGATCTCCTCCACAATCTGGTACACCCGGGGCAGGAGCTGCTGGAACAGATCCACGCTCCACCGCTCCAGGGCCTCGCTCATGACGGTGTGGTTGGTGTAGGACAGGGTGCGGCAGGTGATGTCCCAGGCCTTGTCCCAGGGGTAGTCGTACTCGTCCACCAGCAGGCGCATCAGCTCGGGCACGCACAGGGCGGGATGGGTGTCGTTGATGTGGATGGACACCTTGTCGGGCAGGTTGTCCAGGCTCCGGTTCTCCCGCAGGTGCTTTCTCAGAATGGTCTGCACAGAGGCGGACACCAGCAGATACTGCTGGCGCAGGCGCAGCCGCTTGCCCTCGGTGTGGTCGTCGGCGGGGTAGAGCACCTTGGAAATGACCTCCGCCATGGTGTCCCCCTCCAGGGCCTTGGCGTAATCGCCCCGGGAGAAGGCGGACATATCGAAGCTCTTGGGGGACTTGGCGGACCACAGCACCAGGGGGTTGACGGCCTTGCTGTCATACCCGGAAATATACATCTTGTTGGGCACCGCCATGACGGACTGGTAGTTCAGGTGGGCGGCCCGGAAGCGGCCGTTGTCCTCCCAGGTGTGGATGTTTCCGCCGAAGCGCACCTCCACCGCCTCGCCCTCGTGGGGCACCAGCCACACGTCGCCCATGCTCAGCCAGTCGTCGGGGAACTCCACCTGCCAGCCGTCCACGATCTTCTGCTTGAAGATGCCGAACTCATAGCGGATGGAATAGCCCGTCATGGGCAGATCCAGGCTGGCGGCGGAGTCCATGTAGCAGGAGGCCAGACGGCCCAGGCCGCCGTTGCCCAGACCCGCGTCGGGCTCGATCTCGTACAGGTCGTGGATATCCACGCCGCACTTGTCCAGGGCCTTGGCGAACACGTCCTCCAGCCCCAGGTTGTAAAGGTTGTTCCGCAGGGAGGTGCCCACCAGAAACTCCATGGACATATAGTAGACCTGCTTGCCCTGGTTCTTGCGGTGGAACTCCGCGCTCTTGCTGGCCAGCATCCCGTTCACCACATAGCACAGGGCCCGGTACATCTGCTGGGGAGAAGCGGTGGTCATGGAGCAGCCGTACCGCACCAGCAGCATCTCGTCCATTTGCTTGATAACCTGTTTTTGATCCATATGTTGATCTGTTCCCTTCTTAACCGGCCCGGGGCCGGGAATTGACGAACTTTTCCAATCCTTCCCGAAAGCGCAAGTCACAGCCCGCTCCCGCAGGCTGTGACTGCACCGGGCCAGGTAAATGCCCATTTATTATATCACACTATCAAGTGAATTTGCACTACTTTTTTCACTTTTTTCGTGTAACTGTGAAAATGAAGAAAATGAGCCAAAATTTCGGTTAAAATTCGTCACTTACTCCATCATTGAGCGGTAAATATCCCAATACTCCTGGACAGAACGCTTCCAGGAACTGTCATAGGCCATCACGCTCTTTTGCAGAGCTGTCCAATGCTCCTTATCGTGGAACAAAGACTCCCCCCGGCGCACCGCGTCCAGCATATCGTGGGCGTTGTAGCTCTTGAAGGTAAAGCCGTTCCCCTCCCCCGTCTCGATGTTGTAGGCGGGCACCGTGTCAAACAACCCCCCGGTCTCCCGGACGATGGGAATGGTGCCGTACCGCATAGCGATGAGCTGGGTCAGGCCGCAGGGCTCCTGCTTGGAGGGCATGAGGACCAGATCCGCCCCGGCATACGCCTGATGGGCCAGGGTGTTGTCGAACACGATGTTGGCGGACATCTTGGCGGGGAAGCGTCCCGCGTAGGAGCGGAACATCTCCTCATACTGCCACTCTCCGGTACCGATCACCACCAGCTGGAGGTCGTCCCACATCAGGTCGTCCATCACCCGCTGAACCAGATCCACGCCCTTGTGCCCCACCAGCCGGGTGATCATGATGATCAGGGGCACATCGTCCCGGACCGCCAGACCCAAACGCTCCTGGAGGAACTTCTTGTTCTCCGCCTTCTTCTCCAGGCTGTCCGCGTCAAACCCGGCGTAGAGCAGGGGGTCCGCGGCCGGGTTGAACTCGTCCAGGTCGATGCCGTTCACCACGCCGTTGAGCTTATAGCTGTGCTGGCGCAGAACGTCGTGAAGCCCGTGGGCGAAGTAGGGGTTCTGAATCTCAAAGGCATAGGTGTGGGACACGGTGCTCACCCGGTCGGACACCAGGATGGCGGCCTTCATCAGGTTGGTGCAGTTGTCGAAGTGCATGGTGCCCTTCCAGTCCTCGGGCAGGCCCAGCACCTCGTCCACAAAGGAGTCCGGGAACCGGCCCTGGTACTCCATGTTGTGGATGGTGTACAGGGTGCGGATAGCCTGATAGGACGGCAGGTGCATATAGTGGGCCCGGAGGAACACGGGCACCAGGGCGGTCTGCCAGTCGTTGGCGTGGATCACGTCGGGATACCAGGCCAAATGCTGGAGGGCCTCCAAAATGGCCTTGGAGAAGAAGGCGAACCGCTCCCCGTCGTCATAGTGTCCGTAACAGCCGTCCCGGTAGAAATAGTATTCGTTGTCGATGAAGTAGTATTGGAGCTTCTTGCGCTTGCTCACCGCCCGGAACAGGCCCGCGTACACATTCCGCCAGGACAGGGGGACGGTAAAGTTTGTGATGTACTCCAGCTCAAACTCCGGATTGTCCTTGATGGCCTTGTAGTAGGGCAGGAATACCGCCACCTCAGTGTTGGGAGACTCGGCCAGAGCCTTGGGGAGGGCGGCGGCTACGTCCCCCAGCCCCCCGGTCTTGACAAAGGGCGCGGCCTCGCTGGAGGCAAGCAGGATTTTCATACGGTGACTCCTTTACGAATGACCACGGGATTGGACTCCAGGCCCTTGAGCTGCGCGCCGCTGGTGATGTTGACCCACTTGTCCACCACCACGTTCTCCAGGCTGGCACCCTCGCCCACCAAGCTGCCCTGCATGATCACGCAGTTCTTCAGGGTCGCGCCCTTGCCGATCTTCACGCCCCGGGAGAGGACACAGTTCTCCACCTTGCCCTCGATGATGCAGCCGTCGGCGATCACGCAGCCGCTGACCTCGCACTCCGTACCGTAGTGGCAGGGCACCTCGTCGGTGACGCGGGTAAAGATGGGACGGTCGCCCCGGAACAGCGGGGTGCCCACGGCGCAGTCAACGATGGACAGGCTGCTGCGGAAATACTCCTCCACGCTGCGGATGCGCAGCACCACATCGTCCACCTGGTAGAGGTTGATGGACAGGCGGCCCCGGTTGAACTCGTGCTGGATGAAGTCCCGCAGGAAGTCGTAGATGCCCCGGGAGGTATAGTCCCGGATCACGTTGATCAGGAAATCCCGGGAGATGATCATGTGGCCCATGCTGGCGTAGTCGCCGGCCTTGGCGACGCAGTCCAGGGCATAGGAGGTCACCCGGTGGCTGGGGTCGGCCCGCAGGACGGAGACATAGTTCTCCTGGGAAGGCTCGCTCTCCAGGGTGGCCAGCATCGTGATATCACAGCCGCTGGCGATGTGGGCCTCCAGGGCGGGGCGGTAGTCGATGTTACACACCACATAGGCGTCCGCCAGCAGGACGTAGGGGGTGGTGGTGATGGTCTCCAGGTAGTCCAGCGCGTTGCGCAGATCGTCCAGCTTGCCCCGGTTGTTGGCCCCCACGTTCTCGGTGGCGAAGGGCGGCAGGAGCTGAAGGCCGCCGTTCTTCCGGTTCAGGTCGTACTGCTGGGCGTTGTTCAGGTGATCCATCAGGGAGTGGTAGTGCTGGGTGGCCAGCACGCCCACGTTGGTGATGCCGGAGTTGACCATATTGGACAGCACGAAATCCACCAGGCGGTAACGCCCGCCGAAGGGGATGGCGGCCATATTGCGGTCGTAAGTAAAGGTGCCGAGCTCACCGGAGTACATCTCAGAGAAAATAATACCAGTCATGTTCATGGTGGACACCCCCTTAAACAATTTCCTTGGGTTTGATGACGGAGCCGGCGGGGAGGGTTTTCTTGTGGCCCACCACGGTGATGCCCCAGTCCTCGTTGGGGCAGTTCTCCGGCCGTTCGCCGATCTTCACGCCCTCCTCAATGACGCAGCCCTCGCCCACGATGGCATAGCTGACGTTCGCGCCCTTGCACACCCTGGTGTTGGGCATGATCACCGCCCCGGTGATGATCGCGCCCTCCTCCACCTCGCAGTCGGTGTAGAGGACGGAGTGCTCCACGGTGCCCCGGATGATACAGCCCTCCGCCACGAAGGAGTTGGTCACCCGCGCGCCCGGATCGATGCGGGTGGCGGGGGAGGCGTAGTTCCGGGCGTAGACCCGGAAGGAGGAATCCCGCATATTGATGGGATCGGTGGGGTCCAGCAGATCCATATTGGCGTCCCACAGGCTCTCCAGGGTGCCCACGTCCTTCCAGTAGCCCTCGAAGGCATAGGCGAACATGGGGCGGCCGTCCCGCAGGAAGGCGGGGATGATGTTCTTGCCGAAATCATTCTCCGACTTGGGGTCGGCCTCATCATCAATGAGGTACTGTTTCAGGGCGGACCAGGTGAAGATGTACACGCCCATAGAGGCCAGATTGCTCTTGGGCTTCTTGGGCTTCTCCTCGAAGTCGGTGATGGCATCGTTTTCATCGGTGCTCATGATGCCCATGCGGGTGGCTTCCTCCAGGGAGACCGGCATGACGGCGATGGTGCACTCGGAGCCCTTCTCCTTGTGGAACTGGAGCATCTTGTTGTAGTCCATCTTATAGATGTGGTCGCCGGACAGGATCACCACGTACTCGGGATTATAGCGGTCCACAAAGGGGATGTTCTGGTAGATGGCGTTGGCGGTGCCCTTGTACCAGGACTCGGTCTTGGACTGGGTGTAGGGCGGCAGGATGTGGGCTCCGCCCCAGTTGCGGTTCAGATCCCAGGGCTGGCCGTTTCCGATGTAGTCGTTCAGCTCCAGGGGCTGGTACTGGGTGAGCACGCCCACGGTGTCGATGCCGGAGTTGACGCAGTTGGACAGCGGAAAATCGATGATGCGGTACTTGCCGCCGAAGGGCACCGCGGGCTTGGCGGTGTCCTGGGTCAGGCAGTACAGGCGGCTGCCCTGGCCTCCGGCCAGAAGCATGGCGATACATTCTTTTCTACGCTCGGACAAAGTGATCTCCCCCTCAAGTATTACTTGGATTCGGCTTCGGTTTTCTTGGCAGCGGGTTTGCGCTTGGGCTTCGCCTCCCCGGTGTCGGCTTTTTTGGCCCGGGGCTTGCGGACGGGCTTGGCCTCGGCGGGCGCGGCGTCCGCCTTGGGCTTGCGGCCGGGCTTCTTCTTTGGCGCGGGCGTCTCCGTCTCCGCCGCCGCAGGCTGGGCGGACTTCTTCGCCGGGGCCTTGCGGGGCTTCTGGGAGGCCCCGTCCTTCTCCTGGGCCTCCTCCTTGGCGGCGCGGGGACTGGCCTTGCGCTCATAGAATACGGTGGACATGGCGGGCAGGGTCAGGGACACGGCATAGGGCAGTCCGTGCAGCTCCTTCTTCTGGGCCTTCACGGGGAGCAGCTCCGTGCCCGCTCCGCCGTACCTGGCGTCGTCGCTGGACAGCACGGGGACATAGGTGCCCGCCTTGGGCACGCCGATCTCATAACCGGTGCGCTCCACGGGGCAGAAGTTACACACCACGATGATCTCCTTCCCCTTCTCGTCAATGCGGCGGAAGGAGATCACGCTCTGCTCGCTGTCGTCGCAGGCGATCCACTGGAAGCCCTGCCAGTCGGTGTCGTTGCTCCACAGGGCGGGGTGGTCCAGGTAGTAGTGGTTCAGATCCCTCACATACGCCCGGAGCTGCTGGTGCTTTTCGAAGTCCAGCAGGAACCAGTCCAGCTCCTTCTTCTCGTCCCACTCGATAAACTGGCCGAACTCGCCGCCCATGAACAGGAGCTTCTTGCCCGGGTGGGTCATCATGTACCCGTAAAACGCCCGCAGGCCATGGAACTTGTCGGCGTAGTCCCCCGGCATCTTGTTGATGAGGGAGCACTTCCCATGCACCACCTCGTCGTGGGACAGGGGCAGGACAAAGTTCTCCGAGAAAGCGTAGGTCAGGGAGAAGGTGATATTGTTATGCTTGCCCTTCCGGAACAGGGGATCGGTGGACATATAGTCCACCATATCGTGCATCCAGCCCATGTTCCACTTGAAGTTGAAGCCCAGGCCGTTGAAGTCCTCCTTGGGCTTGGTGACGTTGGCGTAGGCGGTGGACTCCTCCGCCACCATGATCACGTGGGGATCGAAGGCGAAGGCGGCGGCGTTCATGTCCTGGAGGAAGGCCACCGCGTCCAGGTTGATATTGCCGCCGTACTGGTTGGGTCGCCACTCGCCGCCCCGGCGTCCGTAATCCAGGTAGAGCATGGAGGCCACCGCGTCCACCCGGATGCCGTCCACGTGGAACTTTTCCAGCCAGTAGACCACGTTGGAGATCAGGAAGGAGCGCACCTCATACCGGCCGTAATCAAAGATCCGGGTGCCCCAGTCCGGATGCTCCCGGCGGAGGGGATCGGCGGGCTCGTAGCAGTACCCGCCGTCAAACTCAAACAGGCCGCACTCGTCCCGGGGGAAGTGCGCACCCACCCAGTCGATGATAACGCCGATGCCCCCCTCGTGGCACAGATCCACGAACTTCATGAAGTCGTGGGGGGTGCCGTACCGGGAGGTGGGGGCGTAGTAGCCCGTAACCTGATAGCCCCAGGAGGGGTCATAGGGGAACTCGCTGACGGGGAGCAGCTCCACGTGGGTGTAGCCCATCTCCTTTAAGTAGGGCACCAGCTCCTTCGCGCAGTCCACATAGGAGAGGAAATTCCCGTCCTTATGCCGCCGCCAGGAGCCCAGGTGCATCTCGTAGATGTTCATGGGGCTTTTCAGGATCTCCCGCCTGCCCCGCGCCCGGCGGTAGGCCCCGTCCGTCCACGCAAAGCCGTCCAGGTCAAAGACCTTGCTGGCGTTCTCCGGCCGGGTGGCGGCATGGGTGGCGTAGGGGTCGGCCCGGAATACGAAGGAGCCGTCGGGCCGCTCGATATAGAATTTATACTCGTCGTAGGTCTGGACGCCGGGGATAAACCGCTCCCAGATGCCGGGGGCGATGGGCTCCATCACGGGGGCCTCCTTGTCCCAGCTGTTGAAGCTGCCCAGCACCCGCACGCTCTTGGCGTGGGGGGCCCACACGCGGAAGACATAGCCCTCCTGTCCGTCCACCGCCTGCCTGTGACAGCCCAGGAACCGGTACGCGTCGTGGCTGACGCCGCCGCTGAAGCGGGCGATGGCTTCGCTGAGTTGGTCTGTTTTGTTCAACATATCGTGCCTCCAAACCTCCGCCGGATCGGGGCGGAACCTGTGTAAATAATCCTGGCACGCCCTTGGACGTGCTATGATATCATACATTATAGCGTGGTTGGCACATAAAGTCAAGGTGCACAAAAAGCAAAACAAAAAGCAGACAGATTCTGTCAATCTATGCGAAATCCTCTGGAAACGTTTTGAAAAACCGGGAAAACCGCCGGATGGGCTTGCCATTCCCCGGACACAGGGGTATAATAGCCCCCGCGCCGCCGGAAGGGCCGCCGCTTGGATTTTTACAAAGGGAGGAGCGTGCCAAGAAATGCTGTTTACCCGCCGCCAGATCCTGTCCCTGTTGCTCCCCCTGATGCTGGAGCAGCTTCTCTCCGGACTCATGGGCATCGCGGACACCATGATGGTCACCGCCGTGGGGGAGAGCGCGATCTCCGCGGTGTCCCTGGTGGACACCGTCAACGTGCTGATGCTCAACTTGCTCAGCGCGATGGCTGCCGGGGGCGTCATCGTCTGCTCCCAATACCTGGGCCGCGGGGAGGCGGACCGGGCCGCCAACGCCGCCCGGCAGGTGCTGCTGGCCGCCCTGGGTCTGAGCCTTGTCGTCATGGCCCTGTGCCTGCTCCTGCGCCGTCCCCTGCTGGCCCTGATCTTCGGCTCGGTGGAGTCCGCCGTGATGGAGCAGGCCCTGACCTATTTCCTCATCACCGCCCTGTCCTACCCCTTCTTAGCCGCCCAGCAGACGGCGGCGGCGGTGTTCCGGGCGGAGGGACGCTCCGCCCCTCCCATGGCGGTGGCGGCGGCGGCAAACGCCGTCAACATCGCCGGAAACGCGGTGCTCATCTTTGTGTTCCACCAGGGGGTGGCGGGAGCCGCCCTTGCCACTCTGATCTCCCGCGTCCTCAGCGCGGTGGTGCTGATGGCCCTGCTCCGTAGCCGGAAGCTCACCGTCTCCATCCGGGACTACCGGAGCATACGCCCCGACAGGGCCGTGATGGGCACGGTGCTGCGGGTGGGCGTGCCCACCGGGGTGGAAAACGCCATGTTCCAGCTGGGCAAGCTGATGGTGCAGTCCACTGTGGCCACCTTCTCCACCGCCGCCATCGCCGCCCACGCCATGGCCCAGACCCTGGACATGGTGCAGAGTATGCCCAGCATCGCCATCGGCCTGGGCCTGCTGACGGTGGTGGGCCAGTGCATGGGGGCGGGCCGGGTGGAGGAGGCCCGCGCCTGCGTCAAGCGGTTCTGCCTGCTGTCGGAGGGAGCCATGCTGGTGATGAGCACCCTGGTGGTGGTCTCCACCCCGCTGGTCACCCGGCTGTCCCGGATGTCGCCGGACAGTGCCGGGCTGACCCTCCGGCTCGTCCTGCTGGTGAGCGCGGGCAAGCTGGCCTTCTGGGTGCTGGCCTTCACCCTGCCCCAGGGTATGCGGGCCGCGGGGGACGTGCGGTTCGCGGCGGGCGTGTCCGCCGCGTCCATGTGGATCTTCCGGGTGGGCCTGTGCCTGCTGCTGTGCCGGGGGTTCGGCGTAGGGCTGTACGGCGTGTGGATCGCGTGGCTGGCGGACTGGCTGTGCCGGGCGGCGGTGTATACGCTGCGGTTCCGGAGCGGCAAATGGACGGGCTTCCGCGTTCTGCGGGGTTAGAAGCTGTACCAATAGCCTCAGCACCCAGTTTAACGGCCAGAATTGCCGCTGGCCGCGTTGAAAAATCTTGAAATACACAAAGTATTCCCGCGATTTTTCGCCTTGCCACCGGCAATTCTGACTCGCGAATCTGAATACTTCGGCTATTGGTACAGCTTCTTAGATTTGCGCCCGGGGGTTGAAAACCGCCGGAAAGTGTGCTATATTGTTGGATGAATTTTCTGCCCCACCGGGCTTAGAATCTGTATTCACAACCTCAAATGCCGTCTGGACGGGTCTTTTCCCGCCATACTGCGTTGAATTTTCTTGAAATACACAAAGTATTCCCGCAAAAATTCGCCTTGTCTGGCGGAAAAATCCCTCGCCCACCCGGCATCTTCGGCTGTGAATACAGGTTCTTGCACCTCACAAGAAGGGAACGATACCACCATGTCAGGACATTCCAAGTGGCATAACATCCAGAAAACCAAGGGCGCGGCGGACGCCAAACGCTCCGCGGCATTCACCAAGATCGCCCGGGAGATCATCGTGGCCGTCAAAACCGGCGGCTCCGGCGATCCGGCCAACAACTCCCGGCTGGCCACCGTCATTGCCAAGGCCCGGGCGGCCAATATGCCCAACGACAACATCAAGCGCACCATCGAGAAGGCCATCGGCTCCGGCAACGCCAACGATTACGAGTCCATCACCTACGAGGGGTACGGCCCCGGCGGCGTGGCGGTGATCGTGGAGGCCCTCACCGACAACCGCAACCGCACCGCCTCCGAGGTGCGTCACTACTTCGACAAGTTTGGCGGCAACCTGGGCGCGACCGGCTGTGTGTCCTGGTCCTTCGACCAGAAGGGCGTGCTGGTCATCGAGCGGGAGGACCTGGACGAGGAGACCGCCATGATGGACGCCCTGGACTGCGGCGCGTCCGACTTCGAGGCGGACGAGGACTGCTTCACCGTCTATACCGTCCCCGACGACTTCGGCGCGGTGCTGGCCGCCATGGAGGAAAAGGGCTATGCCTTCGCCTCCGCCAAGGTGGAGATGGTGCCCCAAAACTATGTCACCCTGTCCGACGAGGGGGACATCAAGAACATGGAAAAGCTCATCGACATGATGGAGGACAACGACGACGTGCAGAACGTCTACCACAACTGGGACGAATAAGACCGCGCCCCCTGCCTTGCGGCAGGGGGCGTGTAGTTTTATTTCCCCAGCTCCATACTCCTCCGCCAGGAGGCCATCACCGCGTCCATAGCGGCGGAGCGCAGGCCGTGCCGCTCCAGCTCCGCCACCCCGGCGATGGTGGAGCCGCCGGGGGAGCACACCTCGTCCTTGAGCTGACCGGGGTGCTTCCCGCTCTCCAGCACCATGGCCGCCGCCCCCAGCACCATCTGGGCGGCGTACTCCAACGCCTTGGCCCGGGGCAGGCCCGCCATCACCCCGCCGTCCGCCAGCCCCTCGATGTAGGGGTAGACAAAGGCGGGGCCGCAGCCCGCCACGGCGGAAAACTGATCCATCATCCCCTCGGGGATGCGCTCCACCCGCCCGGTGGCGGCCAGGATCTCCTCCACGCCCCGGATGTGCTCCTCCCCTACCGCCTCTCCGGCACACAGGGCGGTCATGCCCTTCCCGATGGCTACGCAGGTGTTGGGCATCACCCGCACAACGGGCACATAGTACCCCGCCCCCGCCAGGTGGGGCCGCAGATCCTTGATGGTCAGCCCCGCCGCCATGGATACCGCCACCTTGTCCTCTCCCACCCGGTGGCGGTCCCTGAGCTGGGGCCCAAGCTCCTCCAGCAGGGCCGGGACCCCATCGGGCTTGGCCCCCAGGAACAGGTACTCCGCCGCCCAGGCCGCGTCGGCCGCGCTGTCCACCACCTCGCAGCCCAGCTCTGCCCCCAGGGCCTTCGCCTTGTCCGGCGTGCGGTTGAACAGCACCACCTGGTCCGCGCCCACGGCCCTGCACGCCGCACGGGCCAGCGCGCCGCCCATATTCCCTACGCCGATAAAGGCCGCTTTCTTCATGTCAGCACCCACTTTTCTAATTGATCCCCCTGCGGGGGGTATGTCTCCTGTGAAGCGTCCGTTCCCTGCCTGCCCCGCGGCGGGACAGCCCCCTCACCGGCCTTGGTTCAGCCAGCGGTTGATGGCGCACAAAATTGCCCGCAGGGACGCCCGGTTGATGTTGTGGCTCTTGCCCACGCCGAACACATCCTGCCCGTCCGGGGCCTTCAGGTGGATGTAGCACACCGCCTGGGTGTCCGAGCCGGAGGAGATGGCGTGCTCCTTGTAGTCCACGAACTGGTAGCCCTCGATGTGCCCCTCCGGCAGGTCGTGGAGGGCGTTGAAGAAGGCGTCGATGGGGCCGTTCCCCTGGCCGTATGCCTCCATGGTGCGGCCCTTGTAGCCCACCTGCCCCACGAAGGCCACCCGGCTCACGTCCCCGTGGCGGGAATCTTCCCGGAAGGAGTGCCGCTCCAGCTGGTAGGTCTTGGGGACGGACAAATACTCGTGGTCGAACAGCTCGAAAATCTGCTCCGGCTTCAGCTCCTTGCCGATGCGGTCGGACTCCTTCTGCACCACCGCCCCGAACTCGCCGTGCATGGCCTTGGGCAGATCGTAACCGAAGTTCTGCATCATCACAAAGGCGGCCCCGCCCTTCCCCGACTGGGAGTTGATGCGGATGATCGGCTCATACTGCCGCCCCACATCGGCGGGGTCGATGGGCAGGTAGGGCACCTCCCACAGATCGGTGCCGCTCTCGTTCATATAGTGGACGCCCTTGTTGATGGCGTCCTGGTGGCTGCCGGAGAAGGCGGTGAACACCAGCTCCCCCGCGTAGGGCTGACGCTCCCCCACCTTCATCTTGGTGCACCGCTCGTACATATCCCGCACCTTGTTGATGTCGTGGAAGTCCAGCTCCGGGTCCACCCCCTGGGTGTACATGTTCATGGCCAGCGTCACCATGTCCACGTTGCCGGTGCGCTCCCCGTTGCCGAACAGGGTGGCCTCCACCCGCTCCGCCCCGGCCAGCAGGCCCAGCTCGGTGGTGGCCACGCCGGTGCCCCGGTCGTTGTGGGGGTGGAGGGAGATGATGGCCCGCTCCCGCCCGGGCAGCTTCCGGATAAAGTATTCCAGCATATCCGCCAGCTGGTTGGGCATACAGTTCTCCACCGTGGTGGGCAGGTTCAGGATCACCTTATGGTTCTCGTCGGCGTGGAGGTGGTCCAGCACCGCCGTGCAGATCTCCACCGCGTAATCCATCTCCGTCCCCATAAAGGACTCCGGGGAATACTGGAACCGCAGGTTCATCCCCCCCTCAATGACGGGCTGGGCCATCTCGTAGATCAGATCCGCCGCGTCGGTGGCGATCTTGGTGATGCCGCCGCAGTCCATATGAAACACCACCTTCCGCTGGAGGGTGGAGGTGGAGTTGTAGAAGTGGAGGATCACGTTCTTCGCGCCCCGGATGGCCTCGAAGGTCTTTTTGATCAGGTGCTCCCTGGCCTGCACCAGCACCTGGATGGTCACGTCGTCGGGGATGTGGCCCCCCTCGATCAGCTCCCGGCAGATCTCATACTCCGTCTCGGAGGCGGAGGGGAAGCCGATCTCGATCTCCTTCACCCCGATGTCCACCAGGGTGTGGAAATATTCCAGCTTCTCCTGCAAATTCATGGGGTCGATGAGGGCCTGGTTCCCGTCCCGCAGGTCCACCGAGCACCACACCGGGGCCTTGGTAATGGTCCTGTCCGGCCAGGTGCGGTGTTCAATGGGCTGGGGCTTGAACGGGATATACTTCTCAAATCCGGGCTTCAGCTTCATGGGTTTTTTCCTCCTTTGGATTCGCGGGGGAATCAAAAAAGCCCCCGACGGTTGTGTCAGGGGCGAAATGTCGTCACACCACGCCTGTCAGCGGCGCGGATCTATTTCGCGGTACCACCCTAATTCCGCATACGGTTACCCAGTACGCGCTCCCGGCCTCCAACAAGGCCATGACCTGTAACGGGATCACCCGTCCAGTCCTACTTGGTGTGTTCAGACTGGCGGCTCCGGGGCCAGTATCCACGCGGCACCCCCTGCCGGCTCGCACCAGCCGCCGGCTCTCTGAGCGGGGGAAGGGCCGCGTCTTGTTCCCATCCACGCCTTTTGCTTAAGGGTTATTATACCGTGGGGCCGGGGGCCTTGTCAAGGGGCAGTTTCCCCAGCCCGCTGGCGAAATTTTCCGCCGGGTATTGAACATTTCCCTCCGTTATGATAGACTACCCGAAGCGTCAGCCCGAAAATCACTCTCCCGGGCAGACGCCCAGCCTTAGAGCCTGCGTGGACCGCCGCAAACGCCGTCCGCCCTTTGAATACAGGCCCTTACACACCGGAGGACATCCCATGACAGAAAAAATCCGCAGCCTCATCGCCGCCCGCAGGGAACAGCTCGCCTACCTGGTGGTGGGCGTCATGACTACAGTCATCAACTACATCATCTACGTCCTGCTGACCGAAGGCGTCAGCCTCCACTACGCCGCCAGCAACGTGATCGCCTGGGCGGCGGCGGTGGCCTTCTCCTACTTCGCCAACGGCAAATGGGTCTACCGCTCCACCGGCCGCCGGGGCTGGCGGGAGGCCGGGGAGTTCGTCCTGTCCCGGCTGTTTTCCCTGGGGCTGGAGACCGTACTCCTCCTGCTGCTGGTGGACCTGCTCCACGCGGACAAGCTCCTCGCCAAGCTGCTGGTGGCGGTGGTGGTGGTTGTTGTGAACTACCTCACCGGCCTGCTGGTGTTCAAGAGAAAGAAGCAGGCATAGCCTGCACTGTCCGCGTCCTTCCCGCCCGCAACGGGCAAAGGCCCATCGGCGGCACGGTCAAGCCAAACGGCCGATCCGGGCGCGCCCTCACCCCGTAACAGAAGCCCCTCCGCGCCGCGGAGGGGCTTTCTCTATCCCTGTCCGGCGGCTCCTCCCTCCTGCCCTGTCTCCCGCAGCAGCCGGGTGCGCAGGGCGGAGTACCGCTTTGTCTGCCTGTCGTTGGCCACCATCCGGGCCATCAGCTCCCCGTCCCCCACCAGGATGAACAGCTCCCGGGCCCGGGTAATGGCCGTATACAGCACCCCCCGGGCCAGCAGAGAGGGCGGCACGTCGCTCAACGCCAGGATCACCGCCCGGTACTCGCTGCCCTGGGCCTTGTGGACGGTGACGGCGTAGGCGGGCTCCAGCTCTCCCAACAGCTCCGGCGGGTAGGCCACCAGCCGCCCGTCGAAGGACACGGTGATCCCCCCGGCGTCCACCTCCAAAATGGTGCCGATGTCCCCGTTGAACACCCCTAAATCCTTTTCTCCCGTGTCCGGGTCCTCCCAGAACAGGTCGTAATTGTTCTTCACCTGCATCACCCGATCGCCCTCCCGGAAGATGTAGGGGCCAAAGGCCCGCTCCCCCCTGCCCTCCTCGGCGGGGTTCAGGGCCTCCTGGAGGGCGCGGTTCAACGCCGCCGTCCCCGCCCCCCGCTTCCGGGTGGGGGTGAGCACCTGGATCTGCTCCGGGGGTATGCCCATGTTTTGGGGCAGGCGGGTTTTGCAGAGTTCCACAATGGTGTCCACCGTCCGGGCCGCGTCCCTCCGGCCCAGGTAGAAAAAGTCCTTGGACTTGTTTTTCAGCTCCGGCACCGTCCCCCGGTTCACCCCGTGGGCGTTCATGACGATGGCACTCTCCCGGGCCTGCCGGAAAATCTCCGTCAGCGACACCGCAGGCACCACCCCGGACCGGATCAAGTGATCCAGCACGTTTCCCGGCCCCACCGAGGGCAGCTGGTCCGGGTCGCCCACCAGCACCAGCCGGCAGTCCCCTCGCAGGGCCGCCACCAACGCCGCCATCAGGGACACGTCCACCATGGAGGTCTCGTCCACGATCACCGCGTCCACCTCCAGGGGATCGTCCTGGTTCTTGGTAAAGGCCAGCTGCCCGGTGTAGGGGTCCAGCTTGGTCTCCAGCAGCCGGTGGATGGTCGCCGCCTCCGTCCCGCAGGTCTCCCCCATCCGTTTCGCCGCCCGGCCGGTGGGGGCGGCCAGGGCCGTCTCCAGCCCCAGCGTGTCGAACAGGGCCAGCACCCCCCGCAGGGAGGTGGTCTTTCCCGTCCCCGGCCCCCCGGTGAGCAGCATCACCTGCCGGGAGGCCGCCAGCTCCACCGCCCTGCGCTGCTGGCCCGCGTAAGTAAGCCCCTGCTCCTTCTGGATCTTGTCAATCAGCTTCCCCAGCCCCTTGGGGGGCGCGATCTCCGCGCCGCACATCTCCCCTAAACGCATGGCCACATAGCTCTCCGCCGCGTACAGCCCCGCGGGGTAGCAGGCCGTCACCCCGGCGATGTCCTCCCGCACCACCTCGCCCCGCTCAATGAGGGCGTCCAGCCCTGCGGTCAGGCAGTCCCCCTCCACCCCGATGAGGGCGGCGGTGGCGTTCAGCAGCTTCTGCTCCGGCAGGAACACGTGCCCGTTGTCGGCGTTGTGGTCCAGCTCAAAGGTCAGCGCGGCCTCCACCCGCTGGGGATCGTCCCCCGCCACCCCCAGCTCGATGGCCAGGGCATCCACCTGGGTGAAGGGGATCTCCAGGGAGCGGTCAGCCAGCAGGTAGGGATTGTCCCGCACCACGTCCACCGCGTAGTCCCCGAACCGCTGGTACAGCGGCATGGCGGCGGACAGGGACAGCCTGTGCTCCGACAGAAACTCCGCCAGGCGGCGCATCCCCATCTTCTGCCGGAAGTCCTCCCCGATGGCCCTGGCCCGCTTGGGGGACACCCCCCGGATCTCGCACAGGCGGTCCGGGTCATGCTCAATCACCTCCAGGGTTTCCTCCCCGAAGTGGTCCACGATCTGTCTGGCCAGCCCCGCCCGGATGCCCTTCACCGCCCCGGAGGCCAGGTATTCATACACCGCTTTCTCCCCCACGGGCATCCGGCGGCTCACCGTCTCCGCCTTGAACTGCTCCCCGTAGCTGGGGTGGCGGCCCCAGGTTCCCTCCAGCTCCAGCACCTCGCCGGGGGCGGCCCCGGGCATACAGCCCACCGCCGTGATCTCCCCCTTGTCGCCGCTGTCCAGCTTCAGCACCGTGTAGCCGTTTTCCTCGTTGCGGAACAGCACGGCGGTCACCGTGCCCTCCACCCGGTTCCAGCCTGCCTGCCCAGCCTCCGGCACCATGGCGGCCCCTCCCATCCAAACAAACGTTTTACCCAATTATACCAGCATTTCCCGGCGGTTTCAAGCCCGTCCCGCAAAAAAGGGGGCCGGATGAACTCATCCGGCCCCCTGTCCACATCAATGGGCGTCCAGCCAGCCCTGGAAGCGGTGGAGCATGGCCGCCACCTGGGCCCGGGTCGCGCTGCTCCCCGGCAGCAGCTTCCCGTCGCTGCCGTTGAGAAGCCCCGCGCCCACGGCCCAAGACACGGCGTCCCCCGCCCAGGAGGACACGCTCCCCGCGTCCGGGAACCCGGACAGGTTCCCCCGCTCCCCGGCGGTGTGGCCCGTCTGCACCGCGTATTTGTAGAGCATCACCGCGATCTGCTCCCGGGTGACCTTCCCGTGGGGCTCGAAGCGTCCGCCGCCCATCCCCTCCACGATCTTCATCCCGGCGCACCAGCTGGTGCCGGGGGCAAACCACTCCCCTGCCGGGACATCGGTGAACACCTGGGCAAAGGCCGTGTCCGGCTCCCCCGCCAGCCGGTGGAGCACCGTAGTCATCATCCCCCGCTCCATGGTGCCGCCGGGGTTGAAGCGTCCGCCGCCCACCCCCTGGAACAGGCCGTTTTCCACCGCGAAGCGCACATCCTCATAATACCACTGGCCTGGGACCACGTCGGTGAAGGGCAGGGGGACCTGCCCCGTCCCCATCTTCCAACGCCCCTCCGCCAGCCACTGGACGGACTGGGAGGTAATCGACACCTCCGCCTGCTCCGCCGCCAGATAGCGGTGGCCGGAGATCAGGGCCGAACCCAGGGCCAGCTCCGCCCCGGCGGTGGCGTCCACCAGCACGCCGGAGGTCACGTACCCGCTCCCCGACGTCCAGATCAGCCCCGACCCGGCAGACAGGATCACCGCATCGCCGGACCTCCCCGACCCGGCGGCAAAGCCGCTGGAGGTGGTCCAGCCGTCCCCGGAGGGCTTGTGCCGCCCCGCCTGATCCACCGCGTTGTTATAGATCCCCTGGGTGTCCTGAGTCACCCATTGGGTGATGTAAGCCTTCAGGTCGGTGAGATAGGCCCCGTTCAAATAGCTCAGCGAGATCAGCGGATCGGGCCCGCTCCCCGCCCACGCCGCGGTGACACAGCCCGCCAGCAGCACCGCCGCCAGCAGTCCCGCCATCATTTTTTTCTTCATACAGACTCCTCAGATATCATGTAGCTCAGGGTCAGCAGGCTGTCGGCGAAGTGGACGTTCTCCACCCGCACCCCCGGCAGCTCCCGCTCCGGCAGCTCCACGTTGGTGAAGTTCCAGATGCCCGTCACGCCCCCGGCCGCCAGCCGCTGGGCCGAGTCCACCGCCACCCGGGCCGGCACCGTCAGCACCCCCACGCTGGCGGAGCAGTCCCCCAGAAAATCCTCCAGCTCGTCCATGTGGAGGACGGGCACGCCGCCCAGGGGGGCACCCACCAGCTCCGGGTTCACGTCAAAGGCCGCAACCAAGCGGAAGCCGTTGGCGGCAAAGGGAAAGTTCTCAATGAGGGCCCGGCCCAGATTGCCCGCCCCCAAAATGATCAGGGTATGATCCCGGCTCATGCCTAAAATCTCCGCCACCTCGCTGCGCAGACGCTCCACCTTGTAGCCGTACCCCTGCTGTCCGAAGCCGCCGAAGCAGGACAGGTCCTGCCGGATCTGGGAGGCGGTAAGCCCCATGGACTTGGCCAGCGCGCTGGAGGAAATGCGCACCGTCCCCCCCCGGTACAGGTCGTCCAGGTGCCGGTAGTACCGGGGCAGACGCCGGATCACGGCGGAGGAAATCTTTTCTTTTCTCATTGCTCAGCACACGCCTTTGGGGGTCCGTCTCCTCCGGACCGCGCCCACCTTGGGGCCTGTACCGGATCGGGCCGATGTGATGTCTTTGTCCATTTTACATGACTTGGCCCCGCTTGTCAATTTCATTCCCGGAAAAAAGCGTTTTTTCGACAGAATCGGCCTCCCCGCAGACAGCGAAGGCGGAGGGCTCTGCCCCTCCGCCCGAGACTGTCGAAAAAGCAGCTTCTGTTTCGATAACGGGAAGGAAGATCGTGTGAAAGAAACCCAGGAGGTCGGTCTTCCACGTTCAATCCACGACTTTTTGGAACGTTCTCTGTTCAAAAAAGCCGCACGCAGCGGGGCGAAAGTCCCTTTCGCCCCGCTGAGGCGGAGGGTTCTACTCCTTCGCCGCCCGCATCCGGGCGTGAAGGCAGGCCAGCGCGTCGGACAGGCCGCCCAGGTGGTCGATCAGCCCCATCCGCACCGCCTCCTCGCCGTAGATCACGCTGCCCACGTCCGCCGCCATCTCCCCGGTATTCAGCATCAGGTGCTCGAATTCCTCCCGGCTGATCCGGCTGTTCCGGGTGACAAAGGCGCAGATCCGGTCCTGTATCCGCTCAAAATAGTGGAAGGTCTGGCTCACCCCGATGACCAGCCCGTTGAGCCGCACCGGATGGATGGTCATGGCCCCGGAGGGCACGATGAAGGACTCCTTGGCCGCCACCGCCAACGGCACCCCGATGGAGTGCCCGCCCCCCAGCACCAGGGACACCGTGGGCTTGGACATACCCGCGATCATCTCCGCGATGGCGAGGCCCGCCTCGATATCGCCCCCCATGGTGTTCAGCAGAACCAGAAGGCCGTCCGTCTCATCGTTCTCCTCCAGTGCCGCCAGCAGGGGGAGCACGTGCTCATACTTGGTGGTCTTGGCCCCGTCGGGGGCCTCCTGGTGGCCCTCGATCTGACCCACGATGGTGAGCGTGTGGATCACGCCGTCCTCCGTCTTGACACAGCCCGAGCCCATGTCCACAATCTGCTGCCGGCTGTCCTCTCCCCCGGCCTCGGTGGGTTTTGTCTCCTCAGTCATGGTAAAACGCCCCCTTTTGCGGGATAGTATCCGCAAAAGGGGGCGTTTTTATCCGCTACAGCGTCAATTCCATGACAATTTCATTTTCCTCCGCCGCTCCGGTATGGCGGAAGCCCAGCTTTTCGTACAGCAGGCGGGCAGGCTCGTCGCCCTCCACATAGCACAGGCAGACCTTGGAATAACGCCCCTCCGCCCGCATCTCGTCCAGAGCCATCCGGGCGGCGGCCATGCCCAGGCCCCGGCCCTGGTAACGCTGATCGATGAGCAGCTGGCTGAACACATACCGCCCCTGCTCCGGGCAGCCGTACCACATCAGCATACCTGCCGGATCCTCGCCGTCCAGGATCAGCCTGGCCTGGCTGCCCTCCTTCCGGTAGGCGTAGGCCCGGGCCAGAATTCGGTTGGGATCGGACACGAACCTCCGCTGATCCTCCCGGACCGACAGCTCCACCCGCCAGTTGTCCGGGCCGATCGGCTCCAGACCTACCACGGATCAGCCCTCGTACACCGCCTTACACGCGGCATAGGTCATATAGCAGTCCAGCTTGGAGGTCACCTCAAAGGGGGCGTGCATACTCAGCACGGGTACGCCCGCGTCCAGGGTGTCGATGTTCCGGTTGGCCATATAGCAGGCCACGGTGCCGCCGCCGCCCTTGTCGGTGGCTCCCAGCTCCGCCATCTGCCACAGCACGCCCTTGTCGTCCAGCAGGCGGCGGACATAGGCCACCGCCTCCGCCCCGGCGTCGGAGGCCCCGCTCTTGCCCCGGGCTCCGGTATACTTGCACAGGCCGATGCCGTAGTTCACATAGGCGGAGTTACGCTTCTCGTACACGTCGGCGAACTGGGGATCAAAGGCCGCCGTCACGTCGGCGGACAGGCAGAAGGACTTCTCCAGGCACACCCGCAGGGGCACCTTCTGGGTGGCGCACAGGTCGCCCACGAAGGTCTCGAAGAAGGCGGACTGCATTCCGGACACGCCCTCGGATCCGATCTCCTCCTTGTCCGCCAGCACGCACACCGCGGTGCGGCAGGGCACGCCCTCCAGATCCAGCAGGGCCTTAAACGCCGCGTAGCCGCACACCCGGTCGTCCTGGCCGTAGGCCCCGATGAGGGTGCGGTCAAAGCCGATGTCCACGGCGTTGAAGGCGGGGACGGCCTCGATCTCGGCGGAGATGAAATCCGCCTCCCGGATGCCGTAGTGCTCATACAGCAGCTTCATCACCGCCAGCTTCACCCGGTCCTTGCCGTCATCGTCCTTCAGCGGGCGGCTGCCCACCAGAACGTTCAGGCTCTCGGCGGGGATGGCCTCCCCCAGGGGCTTCTTGGACTGCTCCGCCCCCAGGTGGGGCAGCAGGTCGTCGATGGTGAACAGGGGGTCGCCGGGGTGGGATCCCACGGACACGTGGACCAGATCGCCGTTTTTCATGGCCACCACGCCCCGCAGCTCCAGGGGGATGGTCACCCACTGGTACTTGCGGATGCCGCCGTAATAGTGGGTTTTCAGGAAGGCCAGCTCGCTGTCCTCGTACAGCGGGGTGGGCTTCAGATCCAGCCGGGGGCTGTCGATGTGGGCGGCGGCGATGGACACGCCCTGATCCAGCGGCGCGGAGCCCACCACCGCCAGATTGAGGGCCCGGCCCCGGTTCACCCGGTAGACCTTCATTCCGGGCTGAAGCTCCATGCCCCGCTCCAGGGGGACGAAGCCCAACCCCTGGGCCAGCTCCACGGCGTAGTCCACGCAGTCCCGCTCCGTTTTCCCCTTGTCCAGGAAGGTCTTGTAGCCCTCGCAGTAGTCAAAGATGGCTTTTTCCGTGGTCTCATCCACCACGTCCCAGCCGTGCTTTTTCTGGTTCAGCAGCGCGTCCCGCAGCTGCTGCCCCGGCGTTTTTTCTTCCATGTTTATAAATCCTCCTTGCAAAGAATTGACTTGAACAGCTCCCGCGCCTGTTCCTCCAGGGACGCCTTCTCCCCGTCGTTGCGCAGGGTATGGGCGCACCGTTCCTCAAACCAGGCGGACGGCTTCTGGGCCTTGACCCGCGCCCGGGCGTAGTCCTCGCCGATGCCCTCCCGGGCCATGATCCGCCCCACCCGGACCTCCTCGGCGGCGGTGACCGCGATGGTGGTGCCGCACAGCGTCCCCGCCCCGCTCTCCAGCAGGGCGACGGCGTCCAAGGCGATGGCGGGGCGGCCCTCCCCCTCCGCCTGGGCGATGCGCCGCTCCAGCTCGGAGACGATGTGGCGGTGGGTAATGGCGTTCAGATCCGCCAGCGCGTCCGGATCACCAAATACAATAGCACCAAGTTCCTTTCGGCGCAAGTCCCCATTTTCATCAAAGATCCCCGGCCCGAACCGGGCCGCCAGCTCCTCCCGCATGGGAACGCTGGCGCGCAGCAGCTCATGGTACACCCCGTCGCAGTCCGCCACCGCCCCGCCCAGCTCCCGGAGCACGTTCAGCACGGTGGTTTTTCCCGCCCCGGTGGGCCCGGTGATGCCGATGACAATCATGCCCCCGCCCGCTCCGGCCAGGCCAGAGCCGCCCCCTCGTCGGGCTGGAAGCAGACGTGGCGGCCCTCATTGCTCTCCCGGATAAAGTCCTGGAGGGGCTTGCTGGTGTAGCCGGAGAAGTCCCCCACAATAGCCAGCTTCATGTGGTAGTTCACAAATTTTTGCAGCACCTCCCCCGCCAGTCCGGTGGACAGGCGGAAGAACGGCTCGTCAATCTGCTCCTTGCGCAGCACCATGGCGGAACAGCCCGTCTCGTACCGCACCGTGGCCAGCAGGTCCATGGCGGAGGGGCCGTCGGTGATGAGCACCCCCGGTTCCCGCACCACGGCGGTTTGTTTTGTCACTTCTATATTCATTCTGCTCGTTTTCTCCTTTCATCCGTTGTCAAGTTTTCCCGGACCCAAAACGGCCTGGATCTCCTCCCGGCCCAGCCCGCCCTGCCGCAGAATCCGGTAGGGCGTCACGGTCAGGTCCAAAATGGTGGACTCCATCCCCACCGCGCAGGGCCCGCCGTCCAGCACCGCGGCGATCCGCCCGCCCAGCTGGGCCAGCACACCGTCCGCAGTCTTGGGACTGGGCCGCCCCGACAGGTTGGCGGAGGGACAGGCCAGCGGTCTGCCCAGCGTCCGGATCACCGCCAGGGCGGCGGGGTGGTCGGGACAGCGCACCCCCTGGGTGTCCCCTCCGGCGGGAACGATGGGGGGCAGGGTTCCGCTCCCCCGCAGGATCATGGTCAGCGGCCCGGGCCAGAAGGCGTCCGCCAGCCGGTAGGCGTCCGCCGGGATGTCCCGGCACACCGTCTCCACCATGCTCATGCCGTCCACCAGCACATTCAGCGGCTTGGCCTCGGGGCGGCCCTTGGCGTCGTAGTTGGCCTGGACGGCCCGCTCCTGGGTGGCGTCGGCGGCCAGGCCGTACACCGTCTCGGTGGGGAGGGCCACCAGCTTGCCCTCCCGCAGAAGGGTGGCGGCCTGTTCAATCTCACCACCTGTCAGGCATCGCGTGCTCACGGCTTTTCCCCCGCTTTCTGATGTTTGAAGTACAATAGACGGCCAGTGCCAGCGTGAGCAGGAACGGAACTCCGGTCACTGCCATCATCACAGCGGCCTCCCGGCAGTTTTCCACCAGATAGGGCTCGACGCTGGGGCCGATCAGCTTTGGGATGCGCTCAACCAGATATACGCCATTAGCGCATTCAAACAGTGCAAGAACTGCCGCCACCGGCCAGCCCACGGCACAGCCCACAGTGAGGCGGCTGCGTTTAGGCAACGCTCTGGTGTAAAGGATGGACAGCGGCAGCAGGAACAGAAGGGGCACCCCGAGAACAACCGCCAACGCCCTGGCGATCTCAAAATCCTCGGCCAAGCGCAGGTTATAGCCCGCCTCCCAGTCATAGCCGTACCGAAGAACATCCGGCAGGAGCGCGAAAAGCCGCCAGAGGTCAGCCAGCTCCAACAGGCCAAAAAACGCCGTGGCCAGCCAGCATAAGGCACAGCGAACCACGCTGCTGTTTTTCGCCACGCCCTCACCCCCGCGCCGCTTTTCGTCCGGCCTGCCGCTGCTGATCGATTCCAGGCCGGAGCAGCTCCTCCGGGCGGGCGATCACATAGTCCGCCCCGGCCCCCTCCAGCTCCTGCCGATCCCGGAAGCCCCACAGCACCCCCACCACCGTCAGCCCGCCGTTCTTTCCCGTGAGCACGTCCACATTGCTGTCTCCCACAAACAGGGTGTGTTCCGGCTCCGCCCCCATCTGTTCCATGAGACGGCGCAGAAGGGTGGGGTCGGGCTTCACCGGGGCATCGGGCAGGGCCCCCTGCACCACGTCGAACACGCCCGGGAAATAGTGCTCCACCACCGGGCCCGCCAAGGCGTGGGCCTTGTTGGACAGCACCGCCAGACGCACCCCCTGCCCCTTCAACGCCGCCAAAAGCTCGGCTATGCCGGGATAGGGGGCGGTCTTGTCCTCCTTGTGCTCGCCGTAATAGGCGGAGAACTCCGCCAGCGCGCCCGCCAGCGTCTCCCCGTCCGTCCCGGCGGGGGCGAACCGCTCCACCAGCTTGGGGATGCCGTTTCCCACCATGCGTTTGTACGCGTCCACCGTATGGACGGGCCAGCCGCGGGCGGCGCATACGTGATTGCCCGCGTCCGCCAGATCGTCGATGGTGTTCAAAAGGGTGCCGTCCAGGTCAAAAATAACATAAGAAAACCGCAATAGTGGTATTCTCCTTTACACTTCATATCTGCTTTGCATATCTCGAATTCGCTGATTTTGCGTTTCATTCAAATTTACATATTTAGCGAGCTTAACGCCCTTATTTATTTCAGTTTGGTAGGAATGTGGCAATCCTGCAATTTTTAGAATCTCAGTTTTCCCAAAATGATCTAATATTCCCGCATAATAAATTCCAAACAAACGAATATTTAACGTTTTTTCCTTTGTTTGGGCTGTTTCATACATTTCTTTCAAAACATTGCCTAAAACATACTCTGTCACTCTTATTCACGCCCTTTCAGCTGCTCGGCTTGGTTCGCCATAGTCAGCGCGTCAATGATCTCGTCCAGATCGCCGTCCATCACCCCGTCCAGCTTGTAGAGCGTCAGCCCCACCCGGTGGTCGGTGAGCCGCCCCTGGGGGAAGTTATAGGTGCGGACGCGCTCGTTGCGCATACCCGTGCCCACCTGGCTGCGGCGGTTCTCGCCGTACTCGGACTCCACCCGTTCCCGCTCCCGGTCGTACAGGATGGAGGCCAAAAGCCGCATGGCCTTCTCCCGGTTCTGGAACTGGCTGCGCTCCTGCTGGCACTCCACCACCGTCCCGGTGGGCTTGTGGATGAGCCGCACGGCGGAGGAGGTCTTGTTGATGTGCTGGCCCCCCGCCCCGGAGGAGCGGAACACCTGCATCTCCACGTCGGCGGGGTTGATCTCCACGTCCACCGTCTCCATCTCCGGCAGGACGGCCACCGTCACGGTGGAGGTATGAATCCGCCCGCCGGACTCCGTTTCCGGCACCCGCTGTACCCGGTGGACGCCGCTTTCAAACTTGAGCCGCGACCAGGCCCCGTCCCCCTGGACAGTGAAGGAGATCTCCTTTACCCCGCCCAGCTCCGTTTCGCTGGCGGAATTGATCTCCACCTGCCAGCCCCGCTTTTCCGCGTACATGGTATACATCCGGGTGAGGGAGTGGGCAAACAGGGCGGATTCCTCCCCCCCTACTCCGGCCCGTATCTCCATGATGACGTTCTTGCCGTCGTTGGGGTCCTTGGGCAGCAGGAGGATTTTGATCTCCCGCTCCAGCCGCTCTATGTCCTCCCTGGCCTGGGCCAGCTCCTGCTGGGCCAGCTCCCGCATCTCCGGGTCGGACAGCAGCTCCTCCGCCTCCGCCAGATCGGACTGGGCCCTGCACAACCCCCGGTAGGCCGTCACCAGCGGCTCAAGCTCCCGCTGCTCCCGGTTCAGGCGGGAGACCAGCTCGGGGTCGCTGTAGGTCTCGTTGGCGGCCAGCCGGGCCTCCAACTCCTGATATCTCAATTCAATGGTTTTTAACTGCGTGTCTATGCCGTTTCACCTGCCATATCCTTCTGATAGATGGGCGCACATCCGCGCCCGCAAATAGGCCAAACGCCAGAAAGGGCGGACGCGCACTGCGCGCCCCTACCCCCGGTCAAACAGGAACGATTTCACCAACGCCAGCGGCTCCCGGAAGAACATCTGGACCCGGGAGGGCGCGTGGCTCACCGGGGCGGCCAGGGTGGAAATATGCTGGTCATTGTATTCCTCACCCCGCAAGCTGTCGGCCCGCACCCGGTTCCACAGCATTTCAATGCGGGCCAGATGGAAGCCGCTGGACACCAGGAGCACATCGTCGGTCAGGCTCCACCCCTCCCGCTCCATCAGGGCAAAGGTGTTGTTGATATTCTGCCAGGTGTTCCGGGACTTGTCCTCCATGAAGATCTGATCCCCGTCCACCCCGTGGGCGGTGAGGTAGTCATACATTCCCTGGGCCTCGGAGATGTGCTCGTCGTCCCCCTTGCCTCCGGTGACGATGATCTTCATGTCAGGATGCTCCTCCCAGTAGGCCAGGGCGGTGTCCAGCCGGTCCCGGAGGAGAATGGACGGCCCGTCCCTCCGCATCTGGCACCCGAAAATCACCATGACCTGGGGATCGCCCGCCGCCTTGTTCCGGCTGTGCAGGCCGATATAGGCCTCCAATGCCCCGAAGGCCACAGCCCCCGCCACAACCAACGCCAGCAGGGCCAGCAGCCACTTCCGCGCCCCGCTCCGTCCCCGGTAGCCAGTATATTCTTTCATCCCTTACGACCCCTTTGCGTCCTCTAATTCCGCCGCCAGCCGCTCCCATTCTGCGTAGCAGCGGGCCAGCTCGTCCTCCACCGACTCCCGTTCCCGGTAGATCTCCTGGAGCCTCAAATAGTCCGACGCGGCCCCCTCCGCCTCCTGGGCCAGCTCGTCCAGCCGCACCTCCAGCTTTTCCACCGCCCGCTCGGCGGCGCGCACCTGCTTTTCCAGCTCCTTGGTGCCGCCGGGACGGCGGGGCCTGTCCTCCTTCGGCTTCTCCGGCTCCGGGGCGGGGGCTTTGCCGTTTTTGAACTGCTCCTGACGCTCCCGGAAGGCCCGGAACTCGCTGTAGGTGCCCTTGAAGTCGGTGATCTGCCCGTTTTCCAGCATCCACACCCGGGTGGCGAACTTCTCGATGAAATAGCGGTCGTGGGAGACGAACAGCAGGTTGCCGCCGTACTCCTCCACCGCCTCCTCGATCCACTCCCGGGAGTCGATGTCCAGGTGGTTGGTGGGCTCGTCCAGGATGAGCAGGTTGATCCGGCTGTCCATGAGCATACACAGGCGCAGCCGGGACTGCTCCCCGCCGGACAGGGCGGACACCACCTTGAACACGTCCTCCCCCCGGAACTTGAAGGCCGCCAGCCGATCCCTCGCCTCCTGGGTGGAGCAGTTCTGGGCGTACAGCATGGTGTCCACCAGATTCCGGTCGGGCCGGTCAAAGTGGATGATCTGGGGCAGGTAGCCGATCCGGATGGACGGCCCCAGGTAGATGGAGCCGGAGTCCGGGGCCTCCTCCTCCATGATGAGCTTGATGAAGGTGGATTTCCCGGTGCCGTTGTCCCCCAAGAGGGCGATCCGCTCGCCCCCCGTCACATCCAGGTTGATGTGGTCGAACAGCACCCGATCCCCGAAGGACTTTTTCAGCTCCGTCACCACCAGGGCCTCGTCCCCGTGGAACTCCCGCTCGCCGAAGCGGGTGGACAGCTTGCGCTCCTTGGTGGGCTTGTCCGTGGTGCGCATCCGCTCGATCCGCCGCTCCATGTTGATGGCCCGGCGGTACTGCTTGTCGTTCCCCTTGAAGGCCCACAGGCGCATCTGCTCCGCCGCCGCCTCCAGCTGGGCGATCTTGGCCTGCTCCTTCTCGTACTGCTTCAGCCGCTCCAGGTAGCGGCGTTCCTTCTCCTCCACGTAGAAGGAGTAATTGCCGGAGTACAGCTCCGCCTTGCCGTCCTGGATCTCCGCCACCCGTTTTACCACCTTGTCCAGGAACCAGCGGTCGTGGGAGATGGCCAGCACCGTGCCCTTGAACCGCTCCAGGTAGCCCTCCAGCCACTCGGTGGCGTTGAGGTCCAGGTGGTTGGTGGGCTCGTCCAGCAGGAGGATGTCGGTGTCCTCTAAAATCAGCCGGGCCAGATTGATCCGGGTCTTTTCCCCGCCGGACAGCGCGTCAAAGGGCCGGGAGCGCATCTCACCCCCGATCCCCAGGCCGTTGCAGACCTTGTTTAACCTTGTTTCGGTGTCGTACCCGCCCCCGGCCTCAAAGGCGGCGGTGAGCTTGTCGTACCGGGCCATGACGGCGGGGTCCGCCCCGTCCGCCATCCTGGCCGCCAGCTCCGCCAGCTCCCCCTCCATGGCATGGAGAGGAGCGAAGGCGGTGTCCAGCACGTCCCGGACGGTGTAGCCCTCCGGGTACACCGGGATCTGGGAGATCAGACCGATCCGCTTGTCCGGGGCGATGGAGATGGTCCCCTCGTCCGGGTCCACCTGCCCGGTCATCATGCGGAAGATGGTGGTCTTGCCTGCCCCGTTCCGGCCCAGCAGGCCCACCCGCTCCCCCTGGTCGATCTGGAGGGAGAAGCCGTCCAATATCCGTTTGCCGACCTCGAACTCCTTGACGAGGCCGGTGAGCTGTATGTCAATCATGGGTAACTGTTCTCCTTATCAGGCGCAGGGGCGCGCCCTGCGCGCCCGCCCCCCAACCGCGCGAGCCTGCGGGCGGACAATGTCCGCCCCCGCAAACCCGTTATTGCGGAACGTTTTCTAACAGATAATCTACAATTTTTTCAAAGGCCATGGAGCGGGACGCCTTGACCAAAATCGTGGCCCCCGCCCGCACCTCCCGGGACAGGGCGTTTTTGGCCTCGTCCAGGGTGGGGAAGTAGTCCGCCTGCTCCAGCCCCGCGTCCCTGGCCCCCTCCGCCATGAACCGGGCCAGATCGCCGATGGCGATGAGCCGGTCCGTGCCGGACTGGGCGAAGCACCCACCCACCGCCCGGTGGAACTGCTCCCCGCCGGGGCCCAGCTCCTTCATGTCGCCCACGACGGCCACCTTCCGGCGTTTCTGCCCCGCGTCGCCCAAAACCGCCGCCGCCGCCCGCATGGACTGGGGGTTGGCGTTGTAGGCGTCGTTGAGTATGACGATGTCCCCCTTGCACCGGACAATGTTCATCCGCATCTTGGTGGGCAGGAACGCGCCGATCCCCCGGACGATCTCGTCGGGGGCCATGCCCAGGGCCTCTCCCACGGCGGCGGCCATGAGGGTGGGGTAGATCATGTGGCTTCCCAGGGCGGGTATGTCCGCCTCAAACTGGCCCCTGGGGGTCTTGACCCGGCAGGTCAGGTGCCCCCCGTCGCCGCTGTTCAGATCCCGGGCGGTGTAGTCCAGCCCCTCGCCGCCCCCCACAAACACGGCGCGCTGGGACAGGGTGCCTTTGAGGGTGGCCAGCAGGGGATCATCCCCGTTGAGGACGGCCAGGCCGTCCCGCTTCAGGTGGGGGAAGATCTCGCACTTGGCCTTGAAGATATTTTCCCGGCTGCCCAGGTTCTCGATGTGGGCATCCCCGATGTTGGTGATCAGGGCCATGTCCGGCTCCACTAAACGGGCCAGGTTGTCGATCTCCCCGGCGTGGTCCATCCCCAGCTCCACCACGCACACCTCATGCCCTTTCTCCAGCTTCAGCAGGGTGAGGGGCACGCCGATGTCGTTGTTGAAGTTCCCCTCCGTCTTGTGGACCCGGAACCTGGCCCCCAGGACGGCAGCCACCATGTCCTTGGTGGTGGTCTTTCCCACCGAGCCGGTGACTGCGATGAAGGGGATGGGGAACAGGCCCTTGTAGTACCGGGCCAGCTCCCACAGGGCGCGCTGGGTGGAGCGCACCTTGATATAAAATTTTCCGGGCAGATAACTCTCCCGCTCCCGGGCGGTGAGACAGCCCGCGGCCCCCGCCTCCAGGGCGGCGTTGATGAAGGAATGGCCGTCGAACCGCTCCCCCTCCAGGGGGATGAACAGACAGCCCGGAGTGATGCTCCGGCTGTCGGTGCACACGTCCGCCGCGGTGGCGTCCAGGTCGGCGAAATCCCCCAGCAGGGTGCCGCCCACCGCTTCTAGAAGCTGTCTCAGCGTCAGTTTCTCCATAATCGCGCTCCTCTCTCTTAGAGCCTGTTTAGAATCTGTCAAAACGCCATCCCGGCACATCTTTTTCCGCTGGGCCGCGTTGACTTGACTTGAAATACACAAAGTATTCCTGCGTCAAATCGCCTTGCCCAGCGAAAAAATACGCCCCTGTCTGGCATTCCGCCAGATTTTAAACAGGCTCTTGGGCGGGGCCAGCCCCTCCCCCACAGGTCATTTTCCGGCCTTCCGGGCCTTTAGGGACGCGGTGATGATCCGCTCGCACAGCTCGCCGTAGCCGATGCCCACCG
Source organism: uncultured Oscillospiraceae bacterium (assembly GCA_910585265.1). Classification (GTDB taxonomy): domain Bacteria; phylum Bacillota; class Clostridia; order Oscillospirales; family Oscillospiraceae; genus Enterenecus. The sequence continues at coordinate 141,257 of CAJUCA010000001.1, forward strand.
CCGCCGCCTCCTGGGGCAGGAGGCTGGTGGGGGTCATCCCCGGCAGGGTGTTGATCTCCAGGAACCAGGGCGTGCCGTCCTCCTCCACAATGAAGTCCGCCCGGGCGTACACCGACAGGCCCAGGCCGCGGAACACCGTCAACGCCGCCTCCCCCAGCCGCTGTTCCCACTCCGCCGGAATGGGGGCGGGGCAGAACTCCTCCGCCGCCCCGGGCTGGTACTTGTTCTCGTAGTCGTAGAAGCCCTCCTTGGGCACGATCTCAATGGAGGGCAGGGCCTTGTCCTCCAAAATGCCCACCTGGATCTCCCGGCCCGCCACGTACTGCTCAATGACGCACACGCCGCCGCAGGACAGGCCGTCCCGCAGGGCGGCGGGCAGGTCCTCCCCCCTCCGGACAACGGACACCCCGATGGACGAGCCGGAGGCCACCGGCTTCACCACGCAGGGGGTGTCCAGACGCTCCGCCAGGGCGGGTATCTCCTCCTCTGTGTACTTCACCAGCTCCCACTTGGGCGTGCGGACCCCCAGGGGGGCCGCCACCCGCTTGGTCAGATCCTTGTCCATGGCGATGGCACTGCCTAAATGGCCCGCCCCGGTGTAGGGGATGCCCAGCAGGTCCAGGGCGGCCTGCACCCGGCCGTCCTCCCCGCAGGCCCCGTGGAGGCCCAGGAACACCACGTCCGCCATGCCGCACAGATCCAGCACCCCGGGCCCAAACTGGCTGGCTCCACCCTCTGTCCGGGACGCCTTCACCGACTCCAGATCCGGGGCCTGCCGCCCGATCCGGGTAAGCTCCTCCGGGATGGGGGCGGCGAACAGGGCGGCGGGCTCCTCCCCGGTGCCCAGGTACATATCGATCAGGGCCGTCTCGTGCCCCCGCTCCCGCAGGGCGGCGCACACCTTGCAGCCGCTGGAGAGGGACACATTGCGCTCCGGGCTGAGGCCCCCGGCCAAAACAACGATTTTCATAACGGTTCTCCTTATTCCACGAGGTATTCCACCTCTATTTTATGCTGGAAAGAAAATTATACCACAACCCCCCGGAGGAAACAAGTAGGGGACCTGATTTTGCCCCGAACTCCCGCCGTCCCCGCGGCATAGCATAAAACCAGCGGCGGAATTTCAAGCCCCATGTCCCTCCGGATCGCGAGACAAGCCCGCCCGCATCCGGCCCGGCCGCGAAAAGAGCGGGCAGGGATTCCCATCCCTGCCCGCTTCGCGCTCCAGACCGTGCTTCCTCCGGTCAGCAGTCCACGGTGATGTTGTCGGTGCCGTGGGCCTCGAACTCGTCGATGTAGGCGTCGATGCGCTGGGCCAGCTCGTCGTAATTGCTCTCGTCGATGGGCACGTCGTCCATATCCCGGCGGGCCAGATCCTCCGCCAGGATCTCAAAGAACACGTTGTTCTCATACTCCATGATGGCCTCGTGAATGCCCCCCTCCGCAAAGGCCCGGGAGGGGATCACGTCCCCCTGGTAGGTCTCCGCCAGGGAGGGCATCCCCTCCTGGGCGGCCCGGGCAAAGAGCAGGCTCTCCACCTCGTCGTAGTCCTTGAAGCGGTCCTCGCCCCGGGTGGAATTGAGAATCCAGTTCCCGATGTATACCAAATCCAGCAGCCGGCGCAGCTGCTTGCGTGTCAGCTCCAATTCCATCTTCAGCCCTCCTTCGGCTTCGTGTGCGCGGGACGCCCGGCGCGCCCCCGATCCCCTCTATTTTATACGCCCCCCGCCCCGTTTGTCAATGGGCATACTTGGCTTGCCCCCGGCATATAGTGAACAGGCCAACACATGACGACGGAGCGTGATACCAATGGATGAATTCAGAGGGGAAAACAAAATCCTGCTGCGGGGGCAGGCGGCGGCCCCGCCCGCCCTGTCCCACCGGAACCACGGGGTGGACTACTACGTGACGCCCCTGCGGGTGCCCCGGCTGTCCGGGGTGGACGACGTGCTCAACCTGGTCACCGCCGCCCCCGACCCCGCCCTGTGGGCCCAGGGCCAATGGATCGAGGCGGAGGGAGAGGTGCGCTCCTACAACAACCGCTCCGGCCAGGGGAGCAAGCTGGTGATCACCGTACTGGTGCGGTCCGCCCGCCCCGCCCCCATGGAGGAGGGGGAGAACCGCCTCGCCCTGGCGGGGGCGTTGTGCCGGAAGCCGGTGGTCCGGCGCACGCCGCTGGGCCGGGAGATCTGCGACCTGCTGCTGGCCGTCAACCGGCCCTACGGCCGGGCGGACTACTTACCCTGCATCGCCTGGGGCTCCCTGGCCGCCCACTGCGGCGGGCTGGACGTGGGGGACGCCCTCCGGCTGGAGGGGCGGCTCCAAAGCCGGCAGTACCACAAGCTCATCGACGGCGAGCAGGTGGAGCGCACCGCCTTTGAGATCTCGGTGATGAACCTGCTGGACAGCGCGGAGCCATCGTGAGCGGCGCGCTATCCCTAACGGGGCCCCCGCAAAGCCGTCCTCTGGCTTTGTGGGGAGAGGCGAAGCAAGGGAGCGAACGAAGTTTTCGCCAAAGGCGGAAACGCAGTTGAGCGGACTTTGCTTCACCTAACGGGGCCCCCGCAAAGCCGCCCTCCGGCTTTGTGGGGAGAGGCGAAGCAAGGGAGCGAACGAAGTTTTCGCCAAAGGCGGAAACGCAGTTGAGCGGACTTTGCTTCAACGATAGGCTTCCGGGCACAGCTCCCGGATCTTGGCCCGGATGCCCCGCAGATCGGCAAAGGTGTCCGGCTTTTTGGTGGGGTCCCGCAGGAGGGCGGCGGGGTGGTAGATGGCGGTGTACAGCACCCCGTCCTTCTCCACCCACTGCCCATGCTCCTTGGTGATCCGGTAGTCCGGCTTGATCAGGCGCATGGCGGCGATCCGGCCCAGACACACCACGATTTTGGGCTGGATCAGCTCCATCTGCTCCCAGAGGTAGCCGATGCAGGCGTCCTGCTCCGTGTTCAGCGGGTCCCGGTTCTTAGGCGGGCGGCACTTGACGATGTTGGTGATGTAGAAGTTCTTCTCCCGGCTCAGGCCCACCAGGCCCAGCATCTCGTCTAAAAGCTGCCCGCCCCGGCCCACAAAGGGCTCGCCCTGTAAATCCTCGTTTTCTCCGGGGCCTTCGCCGATGAACAGGATTTTCGCGTCCCTCGGACCCTTGCCGAACACCACGTTGGTGCGGGTGTCCGCCAGGGCGCACTTCTGGCAGGACAGGCAGCGGCGTTCCAATTCTTCCCAGTTTGCCATGGGGTTATCCCTCCTGTGTCTGTTTTCTTTGGGTATTGTAGCATATTTCCCCGCCCAATGCTACGGTAACTTTGGACAATTTTCGATTGACATCGGGGAAAAATGGGAGTACGATAGTACCATCAAACGAATATCCAAAAGGCATCGACGAAGACCGCCCCTCACGGCGTCCGACAGAGAACGCGGGCCACCGACTGAAAGCCCGCCCCGGAAAGACGAGATGGCGCAACACTTCCGAGCCGATGGTCCGAACCCCCCGGGGTGTAGGGCCGTCCGTCCTCCCCACGTTACCAGGGCTCGAGAGAGGCCCCTTGCTGGAGGGGCAACGCGGGTGGTACCGCGGAATGATTTCATTGTTCCGTCCCGGACTGTACATTAGTACAGTCCGGGATTTTTCTTTATTCCGTAGGGGCGGGGCTTGCCCCGCCCGCCAGATTTCAACAAAGGAAGGGTGGAATGTTATGAAGTTCGTCACTGGCGCAAGCAGAAAACCGACCGGCTGGCAAGACCTCGCGGGGGGCGGACGGAATAACCGCCCCGCCGCCGTCCACGGAGCCGTCCACTCCCTGCGGAACATGGGCGGGCTGGCCTTCCTCACCCTGCGGCTGGCCCGGGGGACCGTCCAGTGCGTGTGCGCCCCGGACATACTCCCGGCGGGCCTGTGCGAGGAGTGCTGTGTGGAGCTGTCCGGCACCGTCCGGGCGGAGGCCCGGGCCCCCGGCGGCCTGGAGATCGCGGCGGAATCCATCAAGGTGCTGTCCCGGCCCGCCGCCCCCCTGCCCCTTTCCCTGTCCAAGCGGAGGCTGGGGCTGAACCTGGACACCGGGCTGGCCCTGCGCCCCGCCGTCCTTCGGCACGGGCGGGAGCGGGCGGTGTTCAGAATCCAGGAGGGGCTGGTGCGGGCCTTCCGGGACTACCTCACCGGGGAGGGCTTCACCGAGATCCACACGCCCAAGATCGTCTGTGCCGGGGCAGAGGGCGGCTCCAGCATCTTCCGGCTGGACTACTTCGGCAAAAAGGCGTACCTGGCCCAGTCCCCCCAGTTCTACAAGCAGACCATGGCGGGGGTGTTTGAGCGGGTGTTTGAGATCGGCCCCGTGTTCCGGGCGGAAAAGCACGCCACCCCCCGGCACCTCAACGAGTACACCGGGCTGGACCTCGAGCTGGGGTATATCCGCTCCTTTTACGACGTGATCGAGCTGGAGGCGGGCTATCTGCGGCACGCCATGGCCCTGCTGGCCCAGGAGTACGCCCCGGAGCTGGCCCGCCTGGGGGTGGAGCTGCCGGCGGTGGACCGCATCCCCTGCCTGCGCTTTGACGACGCCAAGCGTCTGGCGGCGGAGCGGTACGGCGGACGGAGCCGGGACCCCTACGACCTGGAGCCGGAGGAGGAGGCCCGCATCGGGCGGTACGCCAAGGAGGAGCTGGGCAGCGACCTGGTGTTTGTCACCCACTACCCCTCCAAAAAGCGGCCCTTCTACGCCATGGACGACCCGGACGACCCCAGGTACACCCTGTCCTTCGACCTGCTGTTCCGGGGGATGGAGGTGACCACCGGGGGCCAGCGGGTGCACGGGTACGCGGAGCAGCTTGCCAAGCTGGAGGCCAGGGGGATGGACCCGGCGGACTTTGAGAGCTACCTCATGATCCACAAGTACGGAATGCCGCCCCACGGCGGGCTGGGCATCGGGCTGGAGCGGCTGACCATGCAGCTGTGCGGGCTGGACAACATCCGGCACGCGTCCCTGTTCCCCCGGGACCGGACCCGGTTAGATCCGTGACAACAGAGGAAAGGATGATCATCATGCGCATCACACAGGAGCTGGTGGACTATATCGCCGGACTGGCCCGCCTGGAGCTGGAGCCGGAGGAAAAGCGGGACATGACCGCCGAGCTGGAGCGGATCGTGGCCTATATGGACGTGCTGAACCAGCTGGACACCGCCGGGGTGGAGCCGATAAGCCACGTATTCCCGGTGAAGAACGTTCTGCGGGAGGACGAGGTTACGCCCTCCCAGGACCGGGCCGAGCTGCTGGCAGGCTCGCCCGCCGGGGACGGGGAGGCGTTCCTGGTGCCCAAGGCGGTAGAATGAGGAGGGCGGACAGATGGAATTGCGGGATTTGACCGCGCTGGAGCTGGGGGCGGCCATCAAAAAAGGGGAGGTCTCCACCGTGGAGGCCTCCCGGGCCGCGCTGGACACCATCGCCGCCCAGGACAAGGCGTTGAACGCCTTCATCACCGTCACCGGGGAGCGGACGCTGGAGCGGGCGGAAAAGCTCCAGACCGGGGCAAGGGAGGCGGAAAGCCCCCTGTACGGCGTGCCCATGGCCATCAAGGACAACATCTGCACACGGGGGATCAAGACCTCCTGCGCCTCCAAAATCTTAGGGGACTTCGCGCCCCCCTATGACGCCGCCGTGGTGGAGCGGCTGGCCCGCGCCGGGGCGGTGTCCCTGGGCAAGCTGAACATGGACGAGTTCGCCATGGGCTCCACGTCGGAGACGTCGTACTACGGCCCGGTGCGCAACCCCTGGGACCTGGAGCGCGTCCCCGGCGGCTCGTCTGGGGGCGGGGCGGCGGCGGTGGCGGCGGGGCTGGGCTGGTACGCCGTCGGCTCGGACACCGGAGGCTCCATCCGCCAGCCCGCCTCCTATTGCGGCGTGACGGGGATCAAGCCCACCTACGGCACGGTGTCCCGGTACGGGCTCATCGCCTACGCCTCCTCCCTGGACCAGATCGGGCCACTGTGCCGGGACGCGGCGGACTGCGCCGCCGTGCTGGACGTGCTCATGGGCCACGACCGCCGCGACAGCACCAGCCTGCCCGGGCTGGACTCCGGCTGGAAGGGCTCCGGGCCCCGGGTGGACTACGGCCATCTGCTGGCGGGGCTGACGGGGGATATCCGGGGCCTGCGGATCGGCCTGCCCGGGGACTGCTTCGGGGACGGGCTGGACGGCGAGACCCGCTCCGCCGTGCTGGCGGCGGCCGATGTGCTGAACAGCCGGGGGGCGGAGATCGCGCCCCTCCCCTTCCCCGCGCTGAAATACGCCGTGCCCGCCTACTATATCATCGCCGCCGCCGAGGCGTCCTCCAACCTGTCCCGGTACGATGGGGTAAAGTACGGCTGGCGGGCCGGGGAATATGAGGGGCTGGCGGAGCTGTACCGCAAAACCCGCACCCAGGGCTTCGGGGCGGAGGTGAAGCGGCGGATCCTGCTGGGGACCTTCGCCCTGTCCTCCGGGTACTTCGATGCCTACTACAAAAAAGCGTTGCAGGTGAAGGCGGTGATCAAGGACGCCTTCGACAGGGCCTTCCAGCGGTGCGATCTGCTGATCACGCCCGTGGCCCCCGCCGCCGCGCCCCAGCTGGGGGAGAGCCTGTCCGACCCGCTGTCCATGTACCTCAGCGACATCTACACCGTGCCCGCCAATTTGGCGGGGCTGCCCGCGCTGTCCATGCCCTGCGGGTTTGACGGAAGGGGCCTGCCCATCGGGGCGCAGCTCGTTGGGCCCTGCTTCGGGGAGGGCACGCTGCTCAACGCCGCCCACGCCTTCCAGCAGGAGACGGACTATCACAAGCGCGCGCCGAAGGGAGGGAAGCCCGCATGATCTGGGAAACTGTCATCGGCCTGGAAACCCACGTGGAGCTGGCCACCAAAACCAAAATCTTCTGCGGCTGCACCACCGCCTTCGGCGGCCCGCCCAACACCCACTGCTGCCCGGTGTGCACCGGAATGCCGGGGACGCTGCCTGTCCTCAACGGGAGGGTGCTGGAGTTCGCCGTCAAGGCGGGGCTGGCGTTGAACTGCCAGATCACCCGGTACAGCAGGTTTGACCGGAAAAACTACTTCTACCCCGACCTGCCCAAGGCGTACCAGATCTCCCAGCTCTACCTGCCCATCGCCCGGGACGGGGCGGTGTCCATCTCCACGGAGGCTGGGGACAAGACCATCCGCATCCACGAGCTGCACATGGAGGAGGACGCGGGCAAGCTGGCCCACGACCCCTGGATCGACCAGACCCGGGCGGACTACAACCGCTGCGGCGTGCCCCTGATCGAGATTGTCACCCAGCCGGATTTCCGCACAGCGGACGAGGTGATCGCCTATCTGGAGAAGCTGAAGGAGACGCTGCAATATTTAGGGGTGTCCGACTGCAAAATGCAGGAGGGCTCCCTGCGGTGCGACGTGAACCTGTCGGTGCGGCCCCTGGGCGGCGGGCTGGGCACCCGGACGGAGATGAAGAACCTGAACTCCTTCAAGGCCATCGCCAGGGCCATCGGCTACGAGGCCAAGCGGCAGATCGAGCTGATCGAGGGGGGGAAGCGGGTGGTGCAGGAGACCCGCCGCTGGGACGAGAACAAGGACGCCACCTACGCCATGCGCTCCAAGGAGGACGCCCAGGACTACCGCTACTTCCCGGAGCCGGACCTTCCCCCCGTGGAGCTGACGGAGGCCTATCTGGACGAACTGCGGCAGAGCCGTCCTGAGCTGGCGGAGGAAAAGCGGGCGCGGTACCGGGCGGACTACGGCCTGCCGGAGTACGACTGCCGGATGATCACGTCGGACCGGTCGCTGGCGGCGTTTTTCGAGGAGCTGACGGCGTTGGGCGCGCCCCCCAAGCAGGGGGCCAACTGGATCATGGGAGAGGTGCTGGGGGCCCTGTCCCAGCGGGCCATGGAGCCTGGGGATATGCCCCTCACCGCCCCCACCCTGGCCCGGCTCATCGCGTTGGTGGAGGGAGGGACGCTGAACCGGAACACCGCCGTCAAGGTGTTCGAGGCGGTCTTTGACACGGACGGGGACGTGGACGCTTATGTGAAGGAGCACGGCCTGGAGCAGGTGAACGACAGCGGGCTGGTGCGGGAGGCCTGCGCCAAGGTGCTGTCCGCCCACCCCAAGTCCGCGGCGGACTACCAGGGCGGCAAGGAAAAGGCCTTCGGCTTCCTGGTGGGGCAGGTCATGCGGGAGCTGAAGGGCAGGGCCAATCCCCAGGCCGTGAACGCCGCCCTGAAGGAGCTGCTGGGATCGTGACGCTCCCCAACGGAACAGATCACGCGGCGGCGGGACAATCCCGCCGCCGCGCTGTGCGTTAAGGTCCTGCCTCCCCGTCCGCCAGCCTGCCCAGGGGGCGGTATACGGTGAGGTACATGGTGGTGAAGCAGGCCAGCCCGCCCACCAGCTGGGACACGGCCTCCGCCGTGAACACCCCGTCCGCCCCCATCCACAGGGCCAGCAGGACGGTGAGGGGGGCGTTGACGATGGCCTTGCGGAGCAGGGAGAAAAACACCGCCTGCTTCGACCGGCCCAGCCCCACAAACACCCCCTGCCCCGCCAGCTGGAGGGACATGAACAGGAACATGGAGAAGTAGATCCGCAGGGCGGGCACCCCCGCCGCCAGAATCTCCGGATCGCTTTTGAACACCCGGATCAACGCCCCGGGCACCAGCATGGCGCACACCCAGAAGGCGGCGGAATAGGCCACCGTCACCCCCACGCTGAACCGGATGGACTGCCGCACCCGGCTGTACTGCTTCGCGCCGTAGTTGTAGCCCGCCACGGGCTGGGAGCCGTTGGTCAGGCCGTGGACCGGCATAATGAACACCTCCCGGATGGAGTTGATGATGGTCATCACCCCCACGTAGGTGTCCCCGCCGCACCGCTGGAGGGTGGCGTTGCAAACCACCTGCACCAAACTGGTGGTCAGGTTCACAAAGAAGCCGGACAGGCCCAGGGAGACGATCCGCCGGGTCCGGCCCGCCTCCAGCCGCAGGTTTTCCCGCCGCAGGCGCAGGATGGCCCGCTTCCCCGTGAGGAAGGCCAGCACCCACGCCGCCGACAGGGCCTGGGAAATCACCGTGGCCAAGGCCGCCCCCCGCACCCCCATATGGAACACGAAGATCAGCACCGGGTCCAGGATCAGGTTCACCGCCGCCCCCAGCAGGACGGTCATCATCCCCGTGCGCCCGAAGCCCTGGGCGTTGATGAAGGGGTTCATCCCCAGGCTGATCATGACGAACAGGGTGCCGAGCAGGTAGATGGTCAGGTAGCCGTCGGCGTGGGGAAAGGTGTCCGGGCTGGCCCCGAACAGGTAGAGGATGGGCCCTTTCAGGGCCAGGAAAAAGGCGGTGGCCGCCCCGCCCAAGATCAGCAGCAGCAGGAAGGCGTTGCCCATCACCCGCTCGGCCTCCCCGTCGTCCCCCCTGCCCCGGCTCATGGAGCACAGGGGCGCGCCGCCGGTGCCGCACAGGTTGGCAAGGCCCATCAGGATGGACACGATGGGCATGGTGATCCCCAGCCCCGTGAGGGCAAGGCTGTCGCTGTCCGGCAGGCGGCCCAGGTACACCCGGTCCACCACGCTGTAAAGCACGTTCACCAGCTGGGCCGCCGTCATGGGCAGGGCCAGCTTCATAATACTCCGGGGAACGCTCCCCTGGGAAAAATCGTTCTGCGGTGCGGTCAAGGCTGCGTGGACCCCCCTTCGCCGTGGTTTTCCTGTATCATACCACAACCGGGGTCCTGTGTCCATGCCGCCGGGAAAAAGCGGGGCCGGAGGGCCGGGATCGCGCCCGTGCCCCCGGCCCCGCCGGTGCTCTCGCTGCGTATGGCCCGCTGTCAGGCCGCTTTTTTGCCGGCCTCCCCCTCGGGGAAGATGATCTTGTTGACAAAGAAGAAGATGATCATGGAGATGCCGCCGTTGAGGACGGTGGTGCCGATGTTATACACGAAGTCCGGGACGAACAGCCCAGCCACCGCCACCCACACGCAGTTGATGGAGTTGACGATGCAGTTGATGACGATGAACGCCAGCACGTACCACACGATCTGCTTGCCCAGGTTGCCCTTGCTGCGGAACACGAAGTTTTTCTGAATGGGGAAGTTGATAATCTCCCCGATGCCCATGGCGATCATATAGGCGATGAAGTAACCCAGGCCGCCGCCCACAATCACCTGCCCTGCATCGTTATACTTCACGGCATAGCCGAAGATGTTCCAGTCGAAGTTCACTCCGAACAGGCTGATGGGGATGCCCGGCCAGCCGAATTCCACGTCCTTCAGGTTCTCGAAGGCGTAGGGCAGGCCCTGGAGGATGAAATACTTCATCACGGTGATGAGGTTGCTGACGATGACGAACAGGCCGCCCTCCCGGATCCATTTGGCGGCTTTCGGGTGCTTTTCGGCGAAGCCGCCCCAGGTGCGGCCCCACCAATTCTTAATCCTCTGGAGCATTTCAAAATTCCTCCCTTTCTCAGTGGATAGCGTTTGCCGCCTTGCGTTTTTTGCCGGAGCGGAAGAACCCGCCGATGACGGCCCCCAGGCCCTTGAAGAAGTGGCCGTTGACGATGGTGAGGATGCCCTCCGCCATCTCCATGGTGCAGATGCCTCCGGTCATTTTGGCGATGGCCCGGAAGGGCATATTGTAATTGAACAGCAGGTTCAGATTGGGCTTGCCCTTTTCGATGCTCTTGTTGATGAAATGGGTGAGGATTTTATAGGCCAGCCGCCCCGCGGCACCCTTGGCGTAGTACATCTGGCACAGGGCGTCGTTCATGTCCAGCATCCCGCTCCAGTGGCCGTCGGGGATGGGACGGCCCAGCAGGGCCTCAAACTCGGCGTCGGAGACGCTCTTGATATCGCCGGAGAAATACTTGGCGAACTTTTCCTTGTCGTAGGGAGGCTTGGCCCCGGTGCCCTGGACCTCCACGGTGCCGGACAGCTTGATGTCCGCGCAGGACGCGCCGATCAGCACCGTCCACGCGCCGCCCTCCACCTCGAATTTGTTGGTGTCCACGTTGAAGTAGCGGAACGCCTTGTCGTCCAGGGGGATGGTGACTTTCTTGGACTCCCCCGCCTTCAAAAACACCTTGGCGAAGCCCTTCAGCTCCTTGGCGGGGCGGAACACCTCCCCGTCCGGCTTGGAGACGTACAGCTGGGCCACCTCGGCCCCGTCCATCCCCCCGGTGTTCTTGAGGGTGAAGCTGGCTTCCTTTTCAGTGACGGTGAGGCCGCTGTATTCAAAGGTGGTATAGCTCAGGCCGAAGCCGAAGGGGAACAGCACGGGCGTCTTTGCCGTCTCAAAGTAGCGGTAGCCCACGAACAGGCCCTCCCGGTACTCGGCGGTACGCTCCTTGGCGGGGAAGTAGGGGGCGGAGGACACGTCCTCGTACTTCACGGGGTAGCTCTCCGCCAGCTTGCCGGAGGGGTTCACCTGGCCCATGATCACCTTGAGCACGGAGGACGCCCCCGCCTGCCCGCACAGGTAGCCGTGCACCAACGCCTTGATCTTGGGCAGCCAGGGCATCTCCACGGCGGACCCCGCCGACATGACGGCCACCACGTTGGGGTTGGCCTTGCTGACGGCTTCGATCAAATCGATCTGGCTCTGGGGCAGGCGCATATGGGAGCGGTCCAGCCCCTCGGACTCGCTGATCTCGTCCAGGCCGATGTAGAGCAGGACGGTGTCCGCCTTCTTCGCCAGCTCCACCGCCCGGGCCTGCATGGCGGGGTCGCCCTTGCCCGAGCGGGGGTAGCCCGCCTCAAAGCCCGCCACGTCCAGGCCGAAGCCCTGGATCACATCCATGGCGTTGTCCAGCTTGGTGGGGTTCACCACCGAGGAGCCGGCCCCCTGATACCGGGCCTTCTGGGCGAACTCGCCGATGACAGCCACCTTCGCGCCCCGCTTCAGGGGCAGGAGGTTATTCTCGTTCTTCAGCAGGACGATGGACTGCTCACTGGCCTTCGCCGCCATGACGTGATGCTTCTCCACGTCGAAGGGCTTGCCCTCCAGGGGCTTCACCGCCCCGGCGGTGGACAGGATCACGTCCAGCAGCTCATCCACCCGCCGGTCCAGCAGCTCCTGGCTGATCCGCCCGGATTTCACCGCGTCGATGAGCTCCAGGTCGGAGTCGCCGCCGGTGGTGGGCATCTCCAGGTGGGACCCGGCCCGGACGCCCTCCACGTGGTCGTTGGAGCCGCCCCAGTCGGACACCACGAAGCCGTCAAAGCCCCACTCGTCCCGGAGAATTTCCTGCAAAAGGTGCCTGTTCTCGTTGGCGTACACGCCGTTGATCCGGTTGTAGGAGGACATGATGGACTTGGAGTGCCCCTCCTTCACGGCGATCTCAAACCCGGTGAGGTAGATCTCCCGGAGGGTGCGCTCGTCCATGACGGAGTCGGAGGCCATCCGCCGCAGCTCCTGGGAGTTGGCGGCGAAGTGCTTGGGGCAGGCCGCCACGCCGTTTTTCTGGATGCCCCGGATATAGCTGGCCGCCAGCTTGCCCGCCAGATAGGGGTCCTCGCTGAAATACTCGAAGTTGCGCCCGCAGAAGGGGGAGCGTTTGATGTTGAGCCCCGGGCCCAGCACCACGCACACCCCCTGGGAGGCGGCCTCCGCCCCCAGATGCGCGCCGATCTCCTCCCCCAGCTCCACGTCCCAGGAGTTGGCCACAGCCGCCGCCGTGGGATAGCAGGTGGCGGGCAGGGACGGGTTCAGCCCCAGCTGGTCCCCCTCCCCCGCCTGCTTGCGGATGCCGTGGGGGCCGTCGGACAGGGTCATGTTGGGCACGCCCAGCCGCTCCACGCTCCGCGTCTGCCAGAAGTCCTTGCCGGAGAACAGGTAGCACTTCTCCTCCAATGTCATTTGCTTGATGATGTCCGCGTGTTTCAAGCAGACCCCTCCTCACTGATTTCGATGGGTTCGATGCCCGGAAGCACAGAACAAATCCGGGGACAGGTTCCCGGGATTTGCTCTGTGCTCCCGCACCCCGCCCCCGCCGGAGCGGGGACGGGGGAACGGAAGCTGTGGTTAGTCTGCGCAGTTCGGGCCGCTTTACGCTCAGCCCTTCTTCTTGCTGTAGCCGCGGAGCAGCAGGAACTCGCCGGCCACCGCCGCCAGAATCACCACGGCGGAGATGGTGTACATCGCGATCTGCCACGCCGCCATGCCGCCGCCCGCGCCGTTGGCGTAGGCCCGGCTGTTGGCCGTGGTGTACAGGATGTTCTTGCAGGCCTGCCGCGCCGCCTGGAGGGAGGTGCCGCTGGTCTTGTCGGTGAGCTCGCCCACCTCGATCATCTGGGGGCTGAGGCAGAAGTCGCCGCCGTTGCGGATCTGGATGTCGGCGTCCTGGTAGCCGTAGCCGCCGAAGTAGTCGGTGAGCACCATGCCGCGGAAGCCCCACTCATCCCGGAGCACCCGGTTCAGCAGCTCGGGGTTGGCCCCGGCGTACTTGTTGCCGATGTAGTTGAAGGCGGACATGATGGCCATGGACTTGCCCTCGTAGTTCTTCACGCACATCTCGAAGGGCTTCAGGTAGATCTCCCGGATGGCCTGCTCATTGGACCAAGTGCACAGCATATCGGTGCGGTGGGTCTCCTGGTCGTTGAGGGCAAAGTGCTTCAGGAAGGAGTACACGCCGCTCTCCGCCGCGCCGTTGACGGCGTTGGAGGCCATGGCCCCGGACAGGTAGCCGTCCTCGGAGTAGTACTCGAAGTTACGGCCGGAGAAGGCGGTGCGGTGGATGTTCATGGCGGGGGCGTACCAGCCGGACACGTCCATCTCGTCGGCCATCTTGCCGATGCTCGCGCCGAAGTCATGGGCCAGCTGGGTGTTCCAGGTGGCGGCGATGACCACGCCGGCGGGGAAGCCGATGGAGGCCTTCTGGGTGAAGTTGTTGTTGATGGAGGCGGGGCCGTCGCAGTCGATCTGCTGGGTCTTGCCCACGGAGGAGATCTCCACGCTCTGGTAGCCGCCGATGCCGATGAGCTGCACCATGTCGTCCACGGTGAGCTGATCCAGCAGCTGCTCCCACTGGGGATCATCGTAGTCCTTGCCCCGCAGGTCCACCAGCTTCAGGCCGTTCTTGGCCCCGGTGGTGGGCACCGCGTCATTGCTGTCGTTGAACTGGGCCGGGTCGTAATTGCTGTGGTTGTAGAAGCCGGTCTTGGCCTCGGCGGACATCTCATAGCTGGAGGGGGCGGCCACGGCAGCGTCATAGTTGGCGAAGCCGTCCTTTCGGGACAGGTAGGTCACATCGCCCTGGGCGTAGCCGAACTGGCTGACGGCGGGGGTCTCGTCGGAGGCGCGGCCGTCGGTGTAGGTGACGGTGGAGCCCACGTTGTAGGTCTCGGAGTCGATGACGGTGTGGGAGTCGCTGTTGATGGAGATGACGTAATCGCCCGCCTCCAGCACGTACGCGCCCGCGCCCTGGTAGTCGAAGGAGGCCATGTCCTCCGCCTGGAAGGAGATCGTCACCTTCTCGGACTTGCCCGGCTCGATGATCCCGGTCTTGCCCAAGGCCACCAGGTTCGCGCTGGCCTTCTCAATGCCGCCGTTGGTGTAGGGGGGATTGAAGTAGACCTCCACCACGTCCTTGCCGGCCTTGTCGCCGGTGTTGGTGACAGTGACATCGAAAGTAATGGTCCCATTACTTTCGGAGATGGGCCCCATCTCCTGCTGGAAGGTGGTGTAGCTCAGGCCGTAGCCGAAGGGGAACTGCACCGTCTTGCCGTAGTCGATGGCGTTTTCCGCGGCGGCGGTCTCATACCACTTGTAGCCCACGTAAATGCCTTCCACGTAGTTGACGAAGTTGGGGGTCACGGGCTGGCCGTAGGACTCGGGGGACACATCGCTCAGGTTGGTGTACTGGAACTCGCCGATGTTGTTATAGGCGGGGATGGCGGTCAGGTCGTACACGAAGGTGTCCACGGTGCGGCCGGAGGGGTTCACCTTGCCGGACAGGATATTGCCCAAGGCGTTGAACCCGGTCTGGCCGGGGCCGGGGGCCAGGATGACGGACTTGATGGAGGGGTAGTCCTCAATCCAGCCCAGCTCCATGGCGTTGGAGGCGTTGATCACCACCACCACCTTGTCAAAGCGGCTGGTGACCTCCTTGATCATGGCCAGCTCCCGGGTGGTGGGCTCCAGGTAGTGCTTGGAGGCGTCCAGATCCTCGGGGTACTCGCTCATGCGCAGGCCGGAGGCCCCGAACATACCGCCCTCGGAGCTGAAGGTGTCCTCGATGGCGGGGTCCAGGCTCATGGGCAGGTCCGCGCCCTCGCCGCCGGAGCGGGAGATAACGATGATGGCGGTGTCGGCGTAGGACTTGGCGTTGTCGAACACCCCGGCGGACTCATACTCAGCCACGGTGGGCTCGGGCACGGTCCAGTCCTGGCCCCACATACCCACCATGGGCCGCTCGTCCCGCCAGTCGGTGTAGAACTTGGTCAGGTCCTCATTGTACTCGATGCCCGCCTGCTTGATGCCCTCCAGCAGGGTGACGGTGGGGTACAGCCCGGACAGGGAGCCGGACCCGGTGCCGCCGTACACGGGGTTGGTGGCGGACCAGCCGAAGGTGTTCACCTTCGCGCCCTCCCCCAGGGGGAGCAGGCCGCCCTCGTTCTTCAGCAGGACAAAGCCCTCGTCGGCGATGTCCTCACACAGCGCGCTGGCGTCGCTGATGCTGCCCTCGCTGATGTCGCCGCCGCCCCGCAGGGCCATGCTGACGATGCCATACATGGGTCCGGTGAGGATCAGGTTGACGATGATCACCAGGGCCACCACGAAGGCCATCCACGCGCTGCCCCGCACCAGGCCCTTCAGGGGCTTCTGGAGCTTAATGGCCGCGATAGTGGCCGCGATGGCCAGCACCAGAACCACGGCGATGGCGATCAGGTGCCCTTGCATCAAGCCTATTGCGTTTTTCACGTCTTCGATGTTGATGCCTAACATTGTTCTTCCTCCTCATTCACTTTTTGGCGGGCGGTTCCCGCCGGTGAGGAGAGTGTATCACAGCTTTCCCGCCTGCGGCGTCGATTTGCGCAAACTGCGGGTTTTTTCGTTCAATCTGCATTCCGCCTTGGCAATTCCGCACAACACAAGCCCCCGCGTTTTTGGCAAAGTCAACAACGCAGGGGCTTGATTTCACTTTTTTTCCAGCGGGATCACAAGACGGATCTCGAACCACTGCTCCTGATCCCGGATGGTCATGGCCCCGCCGTATTTCTCCGCGGCGTGGCGGACGGACTTGATGCCGTAGCCGTGATAGGCCGCGTCCCCCTTGGTGGTGACGGGCAGGCCGTCCCGGAAGGTGGGCGGCTGGGGGCAGTAGTTCCCGCACCGTATCACCAGGAAGCCCCGCTTGCCGTACACCGTGAGGTGGATCAGCCGCCGGGACTTGTCGGCTATGCCCAGCTCGCACTCAATGGCGTTGTCCAGGATATTGCCGAAGATGGTGCAGATATCCATCACGTCCAGGAAGTCCAGCTTGCCGCCGTCCGCCACGCAGGTCAGCTCGATGCCGTGGCGGGCGCAGTACAGGCTTTTTCCGGTGAGCACCGTGTCCAGCACCGAATTGCCCGTCTTGTTCTGGGCCTCGTAGTCCCGGATCTCCTCCTCCATGCCGTCCAGGTAGGCGGAACGCTTGGCGGCGTCCGGCTCCGCCCGGAGGACGGCGATCTGGTGCTTCAGGTCGTGGTACTTGTGGTTGATGGCCTCGATGCTGTCCCGGGACTGGCGGTATTGGACGTACTGGCTCTGGAGGATGTTCTGGATGGCGTCCAGCTCCCGGTGCATATACAGCTCGCACCGCTGGACGTGGTAGGCGTACAGCATGGCCACCCCCGCCAGATCCGCCAGGGTCCGGATGTTGTAGATATCCGTCAGCTCCGAGCTGGTAAAGGGGGTGTTGCTGTAGACGAAGCTGAGGTTGCTCAGAAAGAAGCAGGCCAGGGCGATGAGGGCGGGGCTGGTCAGCTCCCGGAGGCGGAAGGCGGTGCCCGACCGGGGGTCCGTCCGGCGGCTCTCCAGCCAGCGCATCCCCCCGAACACGGCGGCATACACCGCCGCCAGGATCACCCAGAACAGGATTCCCTTCCGCACCGTGTCCCCCTTCCAGCCCAGGGCGTAGACGGAATAAGAGTAGAGCTGCCACTCCAGGGAGGCAGCGAACTCCGCCAGCACGAAGGCCCGCACCGTGCAGTATACCGCGCTGGCCAGGGACATATCGCAGCACAGGGAGATAAGCCCCAGCATCAGCCCCACCGCCGCCGCCATGCAGGGCAGCCAGAACAGGAGCCGCAGGCCGTCGGTGAGGGTGAGGAACAGGCACTGGACCGCCAGCCCCGCCCCCAGCGCGCCCCACAGCCTGGGGCCGTGGAGCCGCCTGGTATGCCCGCTGACGTAGACCAGGCAGGCGCACCACTCCGCCAGGGCGGTGACCGCCCGGGGGATGTCGGACAGGTAAACCGCGTTCACAGGACGCCCCCTCCCACCTGATCGGACAGGGCCTCCAAAAACGGCCCCCGGCGGCCCCGGCTGATCAGCAGCCTGTCCCCCCGGACCACGGCGCAGCCGTCCTGGATGGCGTCCACGTGGGCCAGGTTGACTAAGTAGCCCTTATTGCAGCGGGCGAAGCCCTTGCCCTCCAACGCCTCCTCCACCTGCTGGAGGGTGGCGGTGGAGGCGTGTATCCCGGTGTGGGTGTGGAACATGAGCTGGCGGCCCAGCCGCTCGATGTAGAAGATGCCGTCCACCTCCAGCTTCAGCGCGCCCCCCTTCACCGGCACCGTGACACAGGCCGCCTCCCGCTTTTTCACGTACTGTAAGGCCCGCCCCAGCCGCTGGGCGAAGGAAAAGTAGTTCACCGGCTTGAGGATGTAGTCCAGGGCGTTGACGGAGTAGCCCTGGATGGCGTACTGGGCCAGGTTGGTGACGAACACGATCACCACCTCCGGGTCCTGCCTGCGCACATAGCCCGCCGCCGTCATTCCGTCCATGAAGGGCATATCCACGTCCATCAGGATCAGGTCGAAATCCGGCCTGTACCGCTCCACCAGATCCTCCCCGTTGTCGTAGTGGGTCACCTGGAAGGCGCGGCCTGTCTCCCGGCCGTAGTCGCCGATGTACTGCTCCAGCTGGGCAAAGCACTGGGGGTCGTCCTCCGCGATGGCAATGCGGATCATGGCGCACACTCCTCTCGTTGACGCCGGATACGGCCGGGCGGCGTTTGAGGGGATTATATCACGAAAGCCAGCGGTCCGCAACAGAAAAGACGGCTGGTTTTGGGGCATTTTTGCGGATTTCTTCCCGAACCTCCGGAAAATAGCCACAAAATGTAAGAGCCTGTCGTTACCGCCGGGGACGCCGGGCGGGCCGGGGATTTTTGCGGCTGTGAACGCAGGTTATAAAAAAGCACGGCAGCCTTTCGGCTGCCGTGCGCTCCTTGCTTGCTCAGGCGTAAAACGCGTGCTCTCCAATGGTGGTCACGTAGGTGCGGTTCCGGGAGGCGTAGCAGGACAGGCCCGCCCGGTTGAAGAACAGTGCGGTGGGCACTATCTCCGCCCCATCCAGCACCAGCTTGGCCGCGATGACGGACTCCTCGTTGGGCGTCCGCTTCAGGGAGCCGCTGCTGGCCGGAGCGAACTGGTTCTTCTGGTACAGCACATCGTAGATGTTGTTGGGGAACTTGGGGTCCTTTACCCGGTTCATCACCACATTCCCCACCGCGATCTTGCCCTCCAGGATCTGGTTGCCGCTCTCCGCGTGAATGATGCGGGACAGCCAGTAGAGGGTGTCTGCATTGTAGTAGCTGTCGCCGGGGAGAATATAGGCGTCCCCCTCCCGATGGTTCAGAAGGACGGCGCGGTTCTCCCCGTCATAGCCCACGTCCAGGTTGAACACCTGCGCCAGCAGCCGGATCGGCGCGGCCACAGAACCGTTCAACAGAATCAGGCTGTCCTTCGCATAGAGATAGCGGCCGTTGGCCACAATATACGGGGCTCCCGCCTTCACCGTCAGGTTCAGGGTCTCCTCCACTACAGTGGCGGTGTTCCCCGACCCGTCCACCACCTGGGACACCCGGGCGGCGTTGACGGTGACCGCGCCGTTCTCCTCCTCCACCGCGGCCTCCGGATCCAGCATGGACACGAAGGAGCCGACGGTGACGTAGGTGACGCCGCTGCGGTTCTCGTACACGAGGGACTGCTGGGGGACACCGTCCAGCTGGAAGGGGGCCTGTTCCACCGTCTCCTCAACGATGGGAGGCATCTCCTCCAGTCCGGGGGCATCCGCGGCCAGCGCGGGCAGGATGAAGCTCACGACAGCGAGGGAGGCCAGCAAGGAACTGACTGCTCGTTTTTTCATGAAATCTCTCCTTGTTACAATTTGCGTTCAAATTGTAACCATATTGTAACTGATTTAAAACCGTTTTGCAACCTTTTTATGTAGTCAAAACAGCCGAACTCCTGATAAACAGAAGTTCGGCTGTTGTATAAGTTATACAGCTTTGGTGGTTTATTGCCCTTTTAGTTTCCAGTATATGGGTTTTTAGAGGTAGAACCAATGGCACCCAATGGTTACCACAAATTCCCTATTCTCCATAATCCAGTGGTTATTCGTCAAATCCGGCGCAAGGAAATACAGGCTGTCCCCGGCGGCCCTGGCCCCCTCCAGCACCAGCTTGGCCGCCAACACGCTCTCCTGGGTCGGCTCGTGATAAACGGTGCCGTTGGCCACCGGCTGGAACTGCACGCCCCACTTGGTATCGAAGATCACATCGTGGATGTTGTTGGGAAATTCCCGGCTGGCCACCCGGTTCAGCACCACCGTGCCCACCGCGATCTTGCCCAGCAGCGGCTCCCCCCGGCTCTCCGCCGAGATGATCCGGGACAGCCAGTACAGCTCCTCCGCCGTATAGGCCGGGGCCGCCGCCCGCCCGCTGCCCGGGGTGAGGGTCACCCCCGCCTCCCGGCTCCAGTCCACCTCGCCCCCCAGGGCCTCCGCCAACGCCCGGACGGGCACCAGCGTCCGCCCGTTCTCCAGCAGCACCCCGTGGGGTATGTAAAGCGCGCGGTCGTTCACCGTCAGCCACCGCTCCCCCGGCTTGGCGGCGAGGGTCACGCCCTCCCCCCGCACCCGGGCCGCGCCGTTCTCCCAGGTCACCTGGGCACCCGGTGCCAGCACCTCCGCCACCGTCCGCAGGGAAACGTAGGTGGTGCCGCCCTCCACCAGCCGCGCGGAGGCCTGGTTCCACAGGTTCTCTCCGCCCACCGACAGCACGTTCGCCGCCGCCGCGGGCTGGGCCAGGGGCAGGGCCAGAGCCAAGCCCAGGGCCACACCTGCCGCCGCTTTCCCGAATTTCATCTCGCTCACTCCTTGTCATGGTCTCGCGCATCCATAGCGCTGAAGTTATGACAAAATTGTAACTTTTTCTGCCCTCTGCCGCAAGTCAAAATGATTTCCTCCAAAGGAACCCCTTTCCAGCTCCCAGGGGCGCGAAAAGGCCGTCCGCACCGGCGGACGGCCCTTCCCATATCAGCTTATAGCAGGCTCTGCCTCATCTTCACCACCGCCTTGCGCACGGCGCACGGCTCCCCGGCGGCACAGCCGGGGCGGTGGATGTCGTTGGAGAAGAAAACGCAGTAGCTCCCCGGGGTCACGTCCACAAAGGCCTCCCCCTCCAGGTCCTTGTAGAAGGTCACGTCCTTCCCCTCCGGATCCTCGTCCACCGTCTCCTTCCCGGTGTAGGGCACATAACCCATCCGCTCCACGCCGGAGACGATGTACTGGAGATCCAGGTAGTCGTCGTGACGCTCCGGGCGGCGTTCCCCGGCGGGCTGGGTGGTGAAGTCCTGGATCATGATATACAGATCCTTCCCCTGCACCTCGTAGGTGCCGGCCTCCATGTTGGGCAGGTCATGATCCGCCAGCCACTTCAGGGCCGTCTCCAGGGGGGCAGGGTACTTGCAGGGGCAGGGCACGGCGTTGGCACACGCGAAGATCATGGGTCACGCACTCCTTTATTATATTATAGTGTAACCGCTCACCGGGCGGCTTTCAGGGCCTGGGCCAGCTGGTCCGGGCAGGAGGTGGGCTTCATGCCGCAGCGGATGCCCTCCATCCGGCCCACCGCCTCCTCCACCGTCATCCCCTTCAGCAGGGAGCAGATCCCCTGGAGGTTGCCGGAGCAGCCCCCCATCACCCGGACGGCCTGGATCACGCCGCCCTCCACGTCGATCTCCATCTTCTTGGAGCACACGCCCCGGGGGTTATACTGAATGGTTTCCATGTCTGTCTCGTCCTTTCTGATTTGATTACTCGCCTTCCGGCGGCCAGTCCTCCCCCCGGCGCAGGGCGTCCAGCTGGGCGGAGTCCTTGTATTCCAGGCTCCGCTCCCCCGCCAGCCCCTCCACGTGGTGGGTCAGCTCGTGGCGCAGGGTGGTGCGCAGCTCCTCCTCCCACACCCGGCGGGGCTCGTCAAAGAGCAGGGCGGCGAAGGAGCCGTAATAGATGTTGATATACCGCCCCAGCCCGTCCACACAGTATTCGCCCATGATGTAGACGTCCTCCCCCGCGTCCGGGTCGGGCAGCGCGTCCTCCAGCAGCAGCACGCCGCCGTTCAGCTCCTGGAACAACGCCTCCGGGAACTCATCGTACACCCTGTCCAGAATGTCGTTTACCTCGTCGATGCTCAAAACCATGGGTGCCCCTCCTAACCTGTGTTCACAATACGATCAGGCCATACAGACGGCTCAGGCGGTCCAGGTCGGCCCGCCCCAGCCCCCCGGTGCCGTCGTAGAAGGCCCGCCCCTGGTACACCCGCAGCGCACCCTCCAGCAGCTCCGGCACATCGGAGCACAGGCACAGGGCCTCCCGCACGGCGTACTGGTGCTGGGCGAATATGTCCACGTCGTCCGGCTCCTGTATGACGATCTTCACCGCCCCCACCGGATCGTCCTCGGCGGCGATGATATCCTCCAGGAGGTCGGGGCCGCACTCCAGCTCCTCCCCCACGTCGATGGTGCGGTTGACGAAGCAGGGGGCGGTGCCTGTGGCGCAGGGGATGGCGTCGGGATCCCGGCGGCTGGGGGTGTAAGGGAAGGGCGTCAGCCCCTCCGCCCCCGCCCGGAACAGGGGGATGCAGGCATACCGGGCCAGCTCCCGCAGGATTCCGGGGGCGTCCTCCTTTGGGCAGTCCACGCCGAAGGCGGCGGCCCCCATCCCCTCCGCCACAAACAGGGCGGCCAGCATATGCACCCGGGTGGGGGATTCCCCGTCCCCGTCGCAAACCCAGCTCACCCAGGGGGCGGGACAGCCCGCCTCACGGACGGCCAGCAGGGCGGCGCGGCACTCGGCCATGGTTGTCATGCCCGCGATGTGGACGGGGCCTGCTTTGGGGGTGAGCCGTTGGCGGCAGGTGGCGGTCAGCTCCTCGAAGGGGGTTTCCCCCGCCGGGGGCACGTCCAGCCCCAGGGGGGCCAGCGTCTGCCGGAATATGGGCACGGAAGCGTCCATAGCGCAGCGTCACAACTCCTTTATAAAAAATAGTTTCTCTTTATTATAACAAACCCGGGCGGGAATGGCAAGAGCGTTTCAAAAAGCTCCCTTTTCAGCTCCCTTTTCAGATTGGTGTTGCAGGAAGCCGCTTCGCCAAACCGTTCGTCAAAA
>CAJUCA010000002.1 GCA_910585265.1 uncultured Oscillospiraceae bacterium
ACTCCCGGAACAGCTTCTGGAGCATCTGCTGCTCTTTCGACAGTTTGAAATCCATCTCAATACCGTCCTCCTTGTTATGATTCGTTTATTTCAGCACAGACAGCCGGGAAGCGGCCCGCCGATCCCCGACCGTCATGTAAACTGCCAGAGTGATACTCCAATTTGGAAAAATAGTCGCGGATAAACTCGTACAGCTTGCTGGACGCAAAGGAGTGGTAGCCTTCGCGCCGGCGGATGATTGCGATGTCCCACGGAATGACTGGGTGCAGGGGTATGGTCACCAGCTCCCCGGACAGCCCCTGCTGGATAATGGGCAGGGGCAGCACTCCGATGCACTGATCCATGGCAATCATGGAGGAAATGAAGCCGTGGGTGAGGCTTTTATAGGCGATCCTCGGCGTAAAGCCGTACTCGCCGCACAAACTGATGAACATATCGTGCAGGGTGGCCGTTTCGCTGAAGGTGAGGATGCTCTGATGCTCCAGATCCCGGATGTGGACGCTGGGGAGCTTGGCAAACGGGTGGTTGCGGTTGACCGCCACTTGGCACACGTTGCTGATCAGCACCTGAACGTCAAAACGGTCCTGCTCCTCCAGCGGGAGCATGGCAAGGCCCAGATCCGCCCGGCCGGAGGCCACCGCGTTGGCCACCATTTTGGAGCCCTCCTCCGTTACGCTGATATCCACACCGGGCTGTTCCAGCTTAAACTGGCTCAGGATGGGCGGAAAGTAGATGTCCAGCAGGACGCTGGGGATACTGAGGCGCACATTGCCCACCCGCCCGCAGCACAGATCCTTAATAGAATAGAACATATCGTCATATTCCAGCAGGAACCGCTCCGCCTTCTGGTAGAACAGCTCCCCCGCGTCAGTCAGGCGGAAATATTTGCTGGTGCGCTCGATCAGCTTGACGCCCAACTCCGCCTCCAGCTGCTTGATCACCCGGGTCAGCATAGGCTGCGTGACAAACAGCTTGGCGGCGGCCTGGGTGAAGCTTTTATACCGGGCCACATTGATAAAATATTTGATCTGCTGAATTTCCATGGTGTCCTCCCGCTGTTTTCAAATAGGGCCTGCATGGGGATGCGCCTCGGAAAAACCAGTGCAGAATCCCGAACCATACGTAACAAGCTCAAAATATCTGGGCAAATATGCGGATTGAGCCGTGATGCATGATAAAGATATTACTGTAAAACTCGAGATCTGGCAACAAAAAAATATCCAAAGTCATTCGACAAAATTTGAGCAGAACCGACAAAACTATGCCAAATGAAAATTCAAGTATTTGAATCGTAAATGCTTTTGACGATAATCCACAAAATCCCAGCCGGCTTTGTAGATGATTTAACAAATTTATAATTCTTAAGCATAGTTCCCGCCAAAAACTGGCATTTTACACCGTCGGCTTCCGGCCTGTATACTAAAGCCCCACGGACAGATTGGCTCTGCCGGATTCAAGCGGCAGTTTCGCACGGGAGCCAGAAAAATTAGAGAGGAAGTGGAACGTATGCCAAAACAGATGACGGCGAAGGAGGCTGTCAGCACCTACATCCATGACGGTGCCACCATCACGGTGGGCGGCTTTGCCAACGGCCTCGCGCACCCGGAGGAGGTTATGGAGGAGCTGGGGCTCGCGGCCCAGGCGGGAAGCCCGAAGGGGCTGACGCTCATCTATGCCTCGGGACAGGGGGACAGCGCGGCCCGGGGCTTGAACCACCTGGCGGTGGACGGCCTGCTTCGGAAGGTCATCGGCGGCCACTGGGGACTGGCTCCCCGTTTGGGCCAGCTGGCGTCGGATAATAAGCTGGCGGGCTATAACCTTCCCCAGGGCACCCTCTCCCAGCTTTTCCGGGAGATCGCCGCCGGGCGCCCCGGTGTGATCACCCATGTGGGCCTCGGCTCCTTTGCCGATCCCCGGCTGGAGGGCGGCAAGCTGAACCAGGCCGCCCGGGACGAGGGGGATTTCGTCAAGGTGATCCAGTTTGAGGGGGAGGAAAAGCTGTTTTACCCCTCCATCCCCATTGACGTGGCCATCCTCCGGGCCTCCTATGCCGATACCAAGGGCAACTGCACCTTTGAGCGGGAGGGTGCCTATGCCGAGACGCTGGCCCAGGCCCAGGCCGCCCATAACTCCGGCGGCGCGGTCATTGTCCAGGTGGAGCGGGTGGTGGAATACGGCTCTCTGGACGCCCGGATGGTCCGCCTCCCCGGCATCTACGTGGACGCCATCGTGGTAGCCAAGCCGGAAAATCATATGCAGACCTACGGGACGCAGTACAATCCCGTTCTCTCCGGAGAGATCCGGATTCCCATGGACGCCCTGGCCCCCCTGCCCATGGGCGAGCGCAAGGTGATCGCCCGCCGGGCCGCCATGGAGCTGGTGCCCCATGCCGTGACCAACCTGGGCATCGGCGTTCCGGAGGGCGTGGCGGCGGTGGCTGCCGAGGAGGGCCTGGAGGGCATGGTACTTACCACCGAGGTGGGCGCGGTGGGCGGCGTTCCCGCCGGCGGCAAGGACTTCGGTGCGGCGGCCAACGTGGACTGCATCCTGGACCAGCCCGCCCAGTTTGACTTCTATGACGGCGGCGGCCTGGACGTGGCCTTCCTGGGCCTGGCCCAGATGGACCGCCACGGCAATGTGAACGTGAGCAAGTTCGGCCCCAAGATCACAGGCTGCGGAGGCTTTGTCAACATCACCCAGAACGCGAAAAAGGTGGTCTACTGCGGCGCGTTTAAGGCCGGGGGACTGAAGGTGCAGGCGGCGGACGGCAGGCTGGAGATCCTCCAGGAGGGCAAGGTGAAGAAGCTGGTTTCCGAGGTGGAGCAGGTCACCTTCTCCGGCGTCTACGCGGCCCAGCACGGCCATCCGGTGCTCTACATCACCGAACGGGCGGTCTTTGAGCTGACGAAGGAGGGCGTGGAGCTGAAGGAGATCGCCCCCGGGGTGGATCTGCAAAGGGACGTGCTGGATCAGATGGACTTCGCCCCCATCGTAAAGGATGTAAGGCTGATGGACGTCCGCATTTTCCAGGAGGAGCCCATGGGCCTGAAGCTGTAAGAGACGCAAGCCGCGGGGTGTGCGCGGAGGCGTTCCCCCGCGAAAAAGAAAAGGAGGAGAAGTTATGACAATGCTTTCCCTGTTCGGCATCTTGCTGGGCCTGGTGCTGTTGATGCTGCTGGCCTACAAGGGGTGCTCCATTATCTGGGTCGCGCCGGTGTGCGCGATTGTAGTGGCCGTCCTGGGCGGCTACAACCTGCTGGACGCATACATCGGCGACTATATGAAGGGCATGGCGGACTACGTGTTCAAGTGGTTCCCCGCCTTCTTCCTGGGCGCGGTCTACGGCAAGCTCATGGACATGACCGGATCGGCCCGGAGCCTGGCCGACGCGCTGGTGCGGCTCATCGGCTCCCGGTTCGCGGTGGCCGCGGTGGTTATCCCCTGCCTGCTGATGACCTATGGCGGCATCTCCCTGTTCGTGGTGGTGTTCGTGATCTACCCCATGGGCTACGCTGTGTACCGCGCCGCCGACCTGCCCCGGACCCTGCTGCCCGGTGCCATCGCCTTCGGTGCCTTCGGCATCACCATGACCGCCGTCCCCGGCACCCCCCAGATCCAGAACCTGATCCCCATGGATTACTACGGCACCACCCCCATGGCCGCCCCCCTCATGTCCATCGTGGCCATCCTGGTGGTGGGCGTGCCCGGGTACATCTACCTGGAGTGGCGTGTCCGTCAGGCCCGGAAGAAGGGCCTCCACTTTGTGCCCGACCCCAAGCACAATGAGATCGATCACACCGAGAAGGGCCTGCCCTCCTGGCACTGGCTGTGCGGCCTGGTGCCCCTGATCGTGGTGGTTCTGATGCTGAACCTGTTCCCCGATATCCTGGAGGAGTCCTTCGCCATCGCGCTCACCTCCGATCAGTCTATCGTCATCGCTCTGGTCTGCGGCATCCTGGTGTGCTGCCTAATGAACATCAGCCAGTTTAAGTATCTGATCCCCGCCATCAACGAGGGTGCCGCCGGCTCCATGTCCGCCATCATGAACACCGCCTGCGCCGTGGGCTTTGGCAGCGTGGTCAAGGTCATGCCCGGCTTCGCCATGCTCACCGGGGCCATGATGAATATGCCCGGCTCCATCCTGTTCTCCGAGGCGGTGGCCGTCAACGTGCTGGCCGGAGCCACCGGCTCTGCCTCCGGCGGTATGTCCATCGCGCTGAGCGCGCTGGCTCCCCAGTATTTGGAGGCCGCGTCCAAAATCGGCCTGAACCCGGAGTATCTCCACCGAATTGCCTCCCTGTCCTCCGGCGGCCTGGACACCCTGCCCCATAACGGCGCGGTGCTGACCCTGCTGGCGGTCTCCAACTGCACCCACAAGGAGTCCTATCTGGATATCTGCATCACCACCTGCATTATCCCCGTGGTGGGTTCCCTGCTTCTGGCTCTTGTCTGGGGCATCTTCATCTAATCTTCACCAAAATTCGGAGGTAATCATTATGACCATTAAAGAACTGCATATCGGCGATTCCGACTCCATGAGCAAGACCATCACCGAGACTGACGTCTACCTGTTCGCGGGCATCACCGGGGATTTGAATCCGGCCCACGTGAATGAGGCCGAGTCCAGCAAGTCCCCCTTCGGCGGGCGCATCGCCCACGGCATCCTCAGCGCGGGCCTGATCTCCGCCGTGCTGGCCATGCGGATTCCCGGCCCCGGCACCATCTACCTGGGCCAGGAGCTGAAGTTCACCAAGCCTGTCCGGTTTGGCGACACCATCACGGCTACCTGCACTGTGGCTGAGATTCTGGAGGAGAAGAATATCGTGAAGCTGGAGACCATCTGCGCCAACCAGGACGGAGACGTGGTGATCAAGGGAATGGCCACTGTTATGCCGCCCAAATAAAAAGAAAAATTGCAGGACAGCAGGGGAGCGTTTACAGAGAGGGTTGATCTCGTAAACGCTCCCCTGTTATTGCCCGCGATACTTTCGAACAGGGTAAGCCCGCATAGGGGCGGACACGGGCCTCGTGGCTTTGGGCGGCAGTTTTGCTTTGACGGTGATCCACACAGCCTGGGCTGTCTGGGTCTTAGACTACTCTAAAACGCCCCCGCCTTTCAACAGAAACATTTGAAAGGCGGGGGCGTTAGCACGTATATAGTACTTACTTTATCACACGTAGCAGTTTAGAAAACTACAGAAACGAAAGCCTCTCCCTCCGCAAAATCAAATTTCCATATCCAACAGATAGGAGGACAGCCCCTTACCATGCATATCCACAGACAGGGAACGGGTAACCCCACCCCCCAAAGCCGCGTACATCACGAAGTTCAGCGCGTGGATATTGGGCAGCTCATAGCGCACCACATCGCCATGAACCATGCCCTTGAAGTGCGCCTTCACCCGCTCGGGGGTGACCTTTTCCCGGATCAGCTCGTAATCCTTCGGATCGTAGGCAATGAGGGACACATTGGAAATATTCCCCTTATCGCCGGTGCGGGAGTGCGCGATTTCCCAAAGCTTCATAGTGATCTTCTCCTTTCTGTCCCTCAGACCTCAAATACTTCCACTTCGGGCTTCACATCGTAGCGGCTCACCAGAATGGAGGCCACCGACACGATGTCCCGGGTGCGTTTCACCGCGCCGCAGCCGCCGGCAGGACCGTTGGTATACAATGCCTCCACCTCGTTGGGCACCAAATCGGCGATGGCCTTCGTCTTGGCCCGGCCCGCCACCCGGACGCGCACCTCGGAGGGCTCCTCGTTATACTGATAATCCGGGTTCCAGTACAGGCTGTTGCAGCCAAGGATATCAAACTTCAGCTCATCAAACTGCCCCGGGGCCACCAGCTCCAGCCGCTCCTTCATGATCTCCAACGCCAGCTTGGCCCGCTCCAGGCAGCCGGGGCCGCCGTAGCTGATCTCACCGTCGCCGATGAAGCAGTCCCGGTAGCCGATGGAGCATTTGAAGGTCTCGGTCTTGGGCTTTCCGGTGACACCAGTGACCACGATCTTGTCCTTCTCCACCTCGGTAAAGGTGATCTGCTTGCAGTCGGCCACCACATCAGGGGTGAAGTAATTCTCGGGGTCGTGAATCTCATAGCAGATCTGCTCGGAGCAGGTCTCCACCGTCACCAGGCCGCCCGCCTCGGGCACCTTGGTGACGAAGAAGGAGCCGTCCTCGGCGATCTCAATGATGGGGAAGCCCAGGTGGCCTACACCGGGCACATCCTTCTTGCCCGGCTCGGCAAAGTAGCCGCCGGTGACCTGCCCCCCGCACTCCAGCAGGTGGCCCATGATGGTGCCCTTGCCCAGCTTATCCCAGTCCTCCAGCGACCAGCCGAACTCGTGGATGGCGGGGGCCATGAAGATGGCGGGGTCCGCCACCCGTCCGGTGATCACCACGTCCGCGCCCTGCTCCAGGGCCTTCAGGATGCCCTCCACGCCCATATAGGCGTTGGCGGACACGATCTCCCCAGGCAGCTTGGACAGGGGCTCCCCAGTCTCCCAAACCTGGGTGTCCATGTACTTGTCAATGACAGGCAGCAGGTCGTCCCCGGTGACACAGGCGATCTTCATGCCGGTGAGGCCGTGCTTCCGGGCGATCTCCACGCACTTGGCGGCGGCGGCCTGGGGGTTGGCGGAGCCCATGTTGGTGATGAGCTTCACCTTGTGCTCCCAGCACAGGGGCAGGGCCTTCTCCATGCGGTACTCCAGCAGGCCGTTGTAGCCCTTGCTGGGGTCCTTCAGCTTGGCCTGCTGGCCGATGGCGATGGTGCGCTCGGCCAGGCACTCGTAGCTGATGTAGTCCAAATTGCCCTTTTCGATGAGCTCCAGGGAGGGCTCCAGGCGGTCGCCGGCATACCCGGCACCGGAGCCGATGCGGATGGATTTCATACGCGGTCGCTTCCTTTCAAATATTGATATGTTTGCGGACAACGGAAATTGTCAGGCGGTTCAGAACAGGGACACCCCGCCGGTGAGCACGGCGACAATCAGCATCACGATGGTCACCAGAAAGGCCAGGGGAATGGTTTTTTTCTGGTGCTCGCCAAAGTCCACCCCGGACAGGCCGATCAGCAGGAAGGTGGAGGCGGTGAGGGGGGAGACGGGGAAGCCGGTGGTCATCTGGCCCAGGATGGCGGCGCGGCCCACATCCTGCGCGGCGACGCCGAAGCCCTCGGCGGTCTGGGCCAGCACGGGCAGCACACCGTAGTAGAAGGAGTCCGGGTCAAACAGCAGGGAGGCGGGCATACCGATCACGCCGGTGATAACAGGGAAGAAGCGGCCCAGGGCGTCGGGGATGATGGACACCAGGGCGTCAGCCATGGCGGTGATCATGCCGGTGCCCTTCATGATGCCGGTGAAGCATCCGGCGGCAAACAGCACGGAGCACATCATCAGGCAGCTCTTGGCGTGGGCGTCCACCCGGGCCTTGGAGTCGGACACCTTGGGGTAGTTGATAAGGGTGGCCAGCACGTAGAACACCATGAAGATCACCGCGGGGGCGAAGCCGGACTTCAGCAGGCAGGCAATGGCGGCCACAATCAGGATGATGTTCACCCAGAACAGGTGGGGACGCAGCAGGGCCTTCTCCTCGGCGGACAGCTCGGGCTCCACATACTTACTGCCCTCCAGAGCCACGGAGCCCAGGCGGGACTTTTCGGCGCGGCCCAGGAATACGGCAATGACGATGACGCACACCAGGCCCGCCAGGACAGCGGGGAGCACCGGCATGAAGAAGGCCACCGGGTCGCTCAGCTGCCCCTCTGGGGTAAGGGCGTTGGCGGCGCGGATGGTGGGGCCGCCCCAGGGCAGGATGTTCATGGTGCCCGCGGACAGGGCCACGATGGAGGCCAGGGTAGTGCGCTTCATGCCCAGCGCGTCATACAGCGGCAGAAGGGCGGGGACGCAGATCAGGAAGGTGACCGCGCCGGAGCCGTCCAGGTGGACGATGGCGGCCAGCACCGCGGTGCCGATGGCGATTTTGACGGGGTCGGTGCCCACCAGGTCCAGCACCTTCTTGATGATGGGGCGGAAGGTGCCCGCGTCGGTGAGGATGCCGAAGAACAGGATGGAGAAAATGAACATGACGCCGGTAGCGGCCACGGAACCAATACCGGAGCTTCCGGTGATGAAGCCGCCCAGTTTCTTGAAGTTCGCAAGGAAATTGATCACGCCGGGGGCCTTTTCAGGGTCGGTCACGAAGAAGAAACAGGAAATAATTCCGGTGACAACGGGTACGGCGATGAGAGCCACCAAGGGGGATGCTTTTTTGGTCATGATCAAAACCAGCATAAGCACCACGGTCAGAAAGCCGAGAAACGCTAACATGAATAAACCTCCTCTTTTTCTTTTAGAGCCTGTATTCACAGCCGAGGATGCCTCAACCATACGGCGTTTGAGGTTGTGAATACAGGTTCTCAGGTGCGGCCGCGCCTGTAGCTACACTGGCTAAGTAACGCAAGGCGTATGCCAAATCAAAGGAGATAGGAAGATTCTCTTGAAAGCGTTGGGGCGCAAAGGAAAACAGCGGCGGGGCATGAGCGGCAGGTGGATGGGTCCCGGCCCGGCATTCTAAAAAATTAGAACACCGGGCCGGGGCTTCTTTGGAGGCAGGCGCGTCTATCCGGGAGCCTTCAAGCGGTTCTAAAAATTTAGAACAAGTTTCTAAAGAATTGGAATCAGGCGTGCCCCAGCTTATTGTATAGCGTGGCCAGGGAGATCCCCAGCTCCGCCGCCGCCCGTTTTTTGCCCTCCAGGGTATTTCCGTGCCGCTGGAGCACCTTTTGAATCTCGGCGCGCTCAAAGGCCCGCACCCGCTGGCCCAGGGGAAGCCGCTGTTCCTGCTCCGGGCGGCGGAGGATGTGCTCCGGCAGGGCGTCCGGGGTGATGAGGCCGTCGGCGGAAAGGTAGACGGACGCCTCCAGCACGTTGCGCAGCTCCCGCACATTGCCCGGCCAGTTGTGCTCTGTCAGGCACTCCAACGCCTCCGGGCTGATCTCCGCCCGGCGTTTCAGCTTGACAGCCAGGCCGGACAGGATGGTTTGGGCCAGTACGGGTATGTCCGCCCTGCGCTCCCGCAGGGGCGGTATGCGGATCTGGAACGTGGACAGGCGGTAGAACAGGTCCCGGCGGAAGCGGCCGCTCTCAATATATTTCTGCAAATCGGCATTGGAGGCGGAGATGATTCGCACATCGGTTTCCAGCTCCTGCACGCCGCCCACCGGGCGGAATAGTCCCTCCTGGATCGCCCGCAGCAGCTTGGCCTGGAGGCCCATATCCATCTCGGACACCTCGTCCAAGAACAGGGTGCCGCCGTCGGCGGCCTCAAACAGCCCCATTTTTCCGCCCCGCTTGGCTCCGGTGAAGGCCCCCTCCACATAGCCGAACAGCTCTGATTCCAAGGTGTTGGCATTGAAGTTGGCGCAGTTGATGGCCACAAACACCTCTCCCCGCCGGGAGCTGGCGTTGTGGATAGCCTGGGCGTATAATTCCTTGCCCGTGCCGCTCTCCGAGGCCAGCAGCACCGCCGCGTCCGTGGCCGCCGCCTTTTGGGCCAGGGCCTTCACCGCCTGGACGTTCTCGTCCACCGCTACGATGGAGTCGAAGGTGTAGCGGGTGGAATTGACCTTGTTCACCCGGTGAAGCACCTGCCTGCTGCGCTTTTCGTAGGCCTCCAGCTCCGCGCGAAAATCATAGGCGTCCCGCATAAAAGTTACAATGGAGATGCCGCCGGTTACGGCTCCATGCTGGAGGATAGGGTACATATTGACGAAATAGACATCGTCGTTTTTCTCCGCGCGGGGGGCGTGGAGGATGGGGCTTCCGGTGGACAGCACCTCCGGCAGCCGTGCTCCAGGACGGATTTCCCGCAGGGGTCGGCCGAGGATCTCAGCCTCGGTGTTCCCCAAGAATTCCAGGTATGAGCGGTTTGCAAACAGGATTTTGGTTTGCGCGTCGATGATCAGGATTCCTTCGCGCATGGATTGGAATAGCGTCTTTGTTTCTTCCGGCAGCGTCATGTGGGCACCTGCTTTCTATTCCGTTTGTTTTTTAAGCATTGTACCATATCCCGTGTTTAAAATCTATTCCTTCGTAATTTTTTGCTGCGGCGGTCATAGAAAGGCGGCATTTATAAAGCGGTAAAAGAAAGGTTGTTGCTGATAGCTATCCCCCTCAGGATTTATCAGAGATAAACAAGCAGCAACAAAGTAGAAGTCTTCTGAAAACTCGAATTTTGGTAAAAATCCCCTCTGTATATTTGGTGTTCGCCTAATGCGAAACCAGTGTACAGAGGGGTTAGAAGTTTGTGAGAAGTTATAAAACGATTTCCGTCTATAAAATCAATAAAAATCTTCTTTTACTTTTGTATTGATAAATGCCTATCAAAATTTCCCTTTGCCCAAACAGCTGGAGTGCGTAGCTATCATTTATATTCTGAAATCAAACTATGGTTCGTGAAATTGCCAACGTTTAGAAATATCAGCACGAACAATAAAAGGGGCATAAAAATGTTTAAATATCCCGTTACAGAATTTGAACACCCCACACCGGAACCGCCCGCGCCCCCCCTATAGAACGCCTTCTCACAGCCCCGCAAGCGTTACACAAAAGCCCGCCGCACCCTACCCCACAGAATAACGAACCGTATTATACACACTGATCAAAATAATAACCCCCATCAACCCCATAAACAGCTTATCCACCGCCGCGACACTGATCCGCTTATTCACCAGCCGCCCCACGATCCCGCCACCGATCCCGCCGCACACCATGAGAATCAGAGCGGCCCACTCAAACTCCGGCACGCTGCGGGTCAGCAGCGTCACAGCCAAGCTGGCGGCCTGGCTGAACAGGATAATATACAGGCTGTTCTGGGCGGCAGTCTTGGTGTCCATGCCGAAAAAGAAGAACAGCACCACCAGATTGATAGGCCCCCCGCCGATCCCCAAAAAGCTGGACATAATCCCCAGGACAAGCCCAATGCACAGGCAAAGCCCCGCGCCCTCCACCCGGCGGGGCGCGATGCGGCTCTTGAAGATGGTATACAGCAGGGTGCCCAGGGTGATCACCGCCAGACAGGCCGCCTGCACCGCCCCCACCGTGTTGGGGTCGGCAAACAGGCCCTTGACGACGCTGAACAGCTGCTTCCCGGCAATCCCCCCCGCCGCCGCGCCGATGGCCAGGGGCGTGCCGGTTTTTTTGTCGATCTGGCTGCCGCCGGACGCCATGGTCCGGCCCACCGAATACAGGCTCATGGAGAGCACCGTCAGCCCGGACAAAAAGCTGATGGTGGACACGCTGGCCAGCCCGCATACGTCCAGGACGGGCTTGATGATCACCCCGCCGCCGATGCCGCAGATGGCCCCGGCCACCGATGCCAAAAAGCTGACAAGCAGGTAAAACGCAAGCTGGAGCATTCCAGTCTCCTTCCCGGCCCTCCGCCGCTGGCTGCGGGGCCGTTTTGTTTTGTTTTATTGTATCATCCATCCATAAAAAGTCAAGGTATGAAAAAATATCATACTTTTCCTTTTCCTGCTCCTCATTTATAATAATGTGCGTATTTATAAAGAGTTGCGTTTGTTCTAAGAAAAAGGCAGGAAAAGGAGTGGGAAGGAACTATGAAAACGAAAAAGTCCCAAAGCAGAATCCCCCCCGTGGTATGGCTGCTGATCTCATTTGTGCTGGCCATGGGGCTTTGGTGGGTACTGTCCGTCATTCCAGTGACCTCCCGGGCGTTCCCCAATGTGTTCGTCACCATCGAGGGCCTGATGAAAATGGTGGAGCGGGGCGTGTTCTGGCAGGATCTGTCCAGCAGCCTGATCTCCGTGTTTTTGGGCTACGGCCTGGGCTTTATCATCGCCCTCCCGGTGGCCATACTCATGGCCTGGTACCTGCCTGTGCGCAATATCATTGAACCCTGGATTCAGTTCATCCGCAACATCCCGCCCCTGGCCTATGTGCCCCTGATCGTCATCTGCGCCGGCGTGGGCCGCCGTCCCCAGGTCATCGTGATCACCATCGCCTGCTTCCTGATCATGTGCGTGACGATTTACCAAGGCGTCATCAATGTGGACGAGACGCTGATCAAAGCCGCCCGGGTGCTGGGCGCGGACGACAAGGTGATCTTCGTCCGGGTCATTTCCCCCGCCACCCTGCCCTTCATCCTCACCGCCGTGCGCCTGGGCGCGTCCGTGGCCCTGACTACCCTGATCGCCGCCGAGTCCACCGGCGCGGTGGCCGGACTGGGTATGCGCATCCGCTCGCTGAACAACTCCTTTGACTCGGCACCCATGCTGGCCTATGTCATCATCATCGGCATCATCGGAATCCTGGTGGAAACCATTATCAAATTTTTAGAAAGGAAGCTGACGGGATGGCAGGAGAAGCGAGAAGTGTAAAGGTTCAAGTCAAGGGCGTCCGCATGGTGTTTGACACCCGCAACGGCGAGATGGTGGCCCTGAACGGCGTGGATCTGGATATCCATGAGAACGAGTTCATCTGTGTAGTGGGCCCCTCCGGCTGCGGCAAGTCCACGCTGCTCAACATCATCGCCGGGCTGACTCAGCCCACCTCCGGCACCGTGCTGTGTAACGGCAAGGAGGTCACCGGCACCGGTACCGACCGGGGCGTGGTGTTCCAGCAGTACGCGCTGTTCCCCTGGCTGACCGTAAAGAAGAACGTGAAATTCGCCCTGGAGATGCGGGGCGTCAAGGGCCAAGAGGCGGACGAGGAGGCCATGAAGTACCTGGAGAAGGTGGATCTGGTGAAGTTTGCCGACCACTATCCCAAGGAGCTGTCCGGCGGCATGAAGCAGCGGGTGGCCATCGCCCGGGCCTATGCCGCCAATCCCGAGGTGCTGCTGATGGACGAACCCTTCGGAGCCTTGGACGCCCAGACCCGCACCCAGCTCCAGACCGAGCTGCTGGAGACCTGGGAGAAGGACCGCAAGACCTGCTTCTTTATCACCCACGATGTGGACGAGGCCATCATCCTGGCCCAGAAGGTGATCATCATGAGTGCCCGCCCCGGCCGCATCAAGGAGATGGTGGACATCGACATCCCGTACCCCCGCACCCAGGAGACCAAGATGTCCCCCCGCTTTATGGAGCTGAAAAACCACATCTGGAGCCAGGTCTACCAGGAGTACCTGGAGGTGCGCAAGTAAGAACCTGTATTCACAACCTCAAACGCCGTCTGGCCGGGTCTTTTTCCGCCATCCAGCGTTAAATTTTCTTGCAATACACAAAGTATTCCTGCGAAAATTTGCCTTGGCTGGCGAAAAAATCCCTCGCCCAGCCGGCATCTTCGGATGTGAATACAGGTTCTAACCCGGTTGTGACGGCGTTCTGCCGCTGCAATATGCTCTGAAAAAATCAAGGAGGAATGATTGAAATGAACCTGAAAAAGATCCTTGCCCTCTTGCTGGCCGCCGTCATGGTGTGCGGTATGCTGGCCGGATGCGGCCCCAAGGAGACCAGCAACCCCAGCAACCCGCCCGAGAGCCAGCCCGTTGAGACCAAGGAGCCCGACCCCACCAAGGAGCCGGATCCCACCGACCCCCCTGTGGAGCCTGTCACCCTGAACATCGGCTACATGAACAACTACGGCAGCCTGTGGTCCGTGATGACCGCCAAGGAGAAGGGCTACTTTGAGGAGGAGGGCATCACCCTCAACCTGACCTCCTTCGACAACGGCCCCAACATCATCGCCGCCATGGAGAACGGCTCCATCAACCTGGGCTACATCGGCGACGGTGCCCATAAGCTGTGCGTCCAGGGCCGGGCCTCCATCATCGCCCTGTCCCATGTGTCCAACGGCGACGCCGTCATCGGCGGCCCCAACGTCAAGACCATTGAGGATCTGAAGGGCAAGACCGTGGCCTACGCCTCCGGCACCTCCAGCGAGACCATCCTGGTGAACACCCTGACCAAGGCGGGCCTCACCATGAACGATATCACCCCCATGGACATGGACCCCTCCGCCGTCGTCACCGCCATGATGTCCAAGGGCGTGGACGCCTGCGCCATCTGGTCCCCCCAGAGCCTGACCATCCTGGCCGAGGCAGAGGGTGCCACCAAGCTCACCGACAACATGACCTTTGCCGACACCTCCGTCTCCCTGGCCAGCTGGATCGCCATGCCCAACTACCTGGAGGAGAACAAGGACGTGGTGGTGCGCTTCCTGCGGGCCCTGTTCAAGGGCATGGACTACGCCGCCGACGATCATTACGACGAGGTGGCGAAGTGGGTGTCCGACCTGCTGGCGGTGGACTATGATTCCATCTATGCCGAGCGGGGCGTGGCCGAGTGGTTCACCGGCAAGGACGTGGCCGCCGGCATCGCGGACGGCTCCATCAAGGCCTACTACGAGCTTCAGCAGGAGATGATGGTGAAGAACGAGGCCATCACCGCCGAAGAGAAGTGCCCCGTGGAGGATTACGTCCACTTCGACCTCATGACCGAGGCCTCCAACTACTGATCCAAGCGAACGCGCCGCGTAACGGTTCCGGGGCGGCGGCGGACCACCGCCGCCGCCCCTTTTCCGTCCTTTACATCCCGCCCCTTTTCAGGTAAAATATAGGAAAAGAGAGCAAAGGGGATGGAGTCATGCTGCTGGTGCTGGTGGCGGGACTGCTGGCCGGCTCCCTGCTGGTGCTGCTGATCAAGCGCACCCGGGAGACGCTGCTGATGTCCGCGGTGTGCCTTACCCTCACCATCTTCCTGGCGGGTGTGATGATCCTCATTTCCAAGCAGGGGGGCATCTCCCGGGAGCTGGAGAGGGTGCTGTTCTTCTCCCACGCCGTCCGGGTGTGGCTGCAATACCGTTTCATCACCCTGAACCAGCTGGGGCTTGTGGTCTCGGTGGGGCGGCACCTGTTCCCCCTGTGCCTGCTGGAGATGTCGCTGTACTACTCCCGCCTGTCCGCCGCCGCCAACGCCCGGCGGCTGCACTGGCTGGCACTGCTGTGCCCCGCAGCGTCGCTGACCGCCTACTGGCCCGGCTTCTACCGGGGCCTGATCCCGCCGGACAGCGGGCTTCAGGCCGCGCTGTACTACTTCTCCTACCTCTGGGCGGCGGGCTATGTGGTGTTGGCCCTGCTGCTGCTGGCGTTGGAGCTCCGGGCCATCCGCACCCCCTTCTGCCGCCGCCAGTTCGGCAAGACCGCCCTGTGCCTGCTGGCCCTGTCCGCCCTGTACCTGCTCTACTGCGGGCAGGACCCGGGGCAGATCTACCGCTTCTACAGCTATGACTACCTGTGGATCCGGGGGGCGGGCTATCTGCAATACACCCTGAGCGTGGGGGGCTATGTACTGCTGACGGCGGGCAATGTGATCTGCGGCGCGCTGGCCCTGGCCAGCCTGCTGATGTATACCCAGGACACCCTGACCGCCAGGGAGCGGGAGACGGGGCTGGAGCGGCGGTTCGACGTGGCCCGCTCCGGGGCGTCCGTCTTTGTCCACAGCATCAAGAACCAGCTCCTGGCCAACCGGGTGCTGCACAAGCGCATCCGGGGGGAGCTTCAGCGGGAGGCCCCCGACCTGGAGAAGCTGCGGCAGTACGTGGACAGCCTGAGCCAGAACAACGAGCAGCTCATCACCCGCTCGGAGGAGCTGTACCGAACGGTGAAGTCCAAATCCGTCCGGCTGTTCCCCATCAGCCTGGACCGGCTGGAGCGGGTGGCGTTGGACCGCTTCGCCCGGAAGCACCCGGAGGGGCTGGTGGAATCCCGGCTGGACGGGGACATCCAGGTGCTGGCCGACGAGAACTACCTCAGCGAGGCGTTGTATAACCTGCTGGCCAACGCCTGGGAGGCGAATCTGGAGGCCGGCCGCAGCGACCGGCCTGTCCTCCTGGTGTGCCACCAGGAGAGGTTCTATACGATCCTGGAGGTCCGGGATCAGGGCCCCGGCATCTCTCCGGCGGCCCGCAAGCATATCTTTGAGCCTTTTTACTCCAGCAAGAACGCCAACTTCAACTGGGGCATGGGGCTTTACCACACCCGTACCATTGTGCGCAGCCACCTGGGCAGCCTCCGGGTGGAGAACAACCCCGGGGGCGGCGCGTCGTTCCTGGTGGTGCTGCCCCGGTACGGCGGATGAGGGGGCGGGGACATGATACGTGTTCTGGTGGCCGAGGACTTCGGGCTGCTCCGGGAGGACCTGTGCGAAACGCTGGGCCAGCAGGAGGACATGGAGGTGGCGGGCAGCGCGGCCTCCGGACGGGAGATCGAGTCGCTGGCTCTGTCCACCCGGTTTGATGTGGTGCTCATGGACATCGAGATGGAGACCACCACCGCGGGCATCCGGGCCGCCGAGCGCATCCTGGAGAAAAAGCCGGAGGTGAAGGTGATCTTCCTCACCGCCCACGAGACGGAAAACATGATCCTCACCTCCATGGGGGCCGGGGCGGTGGACTACATCGTGAAGGGCTGTGACGAGGAGGAGCTGCTGCGCCGCATCCGGGAGGCCGCCGCCGGGCACACGGTGCTGGACGAGCGGGTGCAGAACCTGCTGATGAAGGAGTATACCCGCCTGCGCCGCTCGGAGCGCAGCCTGCTGTTTTTCATCACCGCCATCTCCCAGCTCACCACCGCCGAGCGGGAGCTGGTGCGCCTGCTGTTGGAGGGAAAGAAGATCCGGGAGATCGCCGCCGCCCGCTGTGTGGAGGTGGTCACCGTAAAGACCCAGATCAAGAGCCTGCTGCGAAAATTCGGCTGCACCCGCACCCGTGAGATCATTGACCTGATCCAGGAGCTGGACGTGGCCCATTTATTTTAACGAGGAAGGGAAGGACCGCACGATGGATTATTTTCAGATACCCGCCCAGGAGCTGGGCAAGGAGTCCAGGATTCCCGTGATCCCCCTGGGGGATTCCGGGGAGGTGTTCTATGAGCTGGCCATGGAGATGGTGACCGCCATCCGGGAGCACAACGCCCGGGGGGAGAAAACCGTGTTCATCTGCCCGGTAGGCCCGGTGGGGCAGTACCCCATCTTCGTCCGGCTGGTGAACCGGGAGCGGCTCAGCCTGAA
Organism: uncultured Oscillospiraceae bacterium; assembly: GCA_910585265.1. Lineage (GTDB taxonomy): Bacteria > Bacillota > Clostridia > Oscillospirales > Oscillospiraceae > Enterenecus. Next base: position 17,035 of record CAJUCA010000002.1, read on the forward strand.
AAGCTGCTGGTTCATCAACATGGACGAATACCTGAACGACGACGATACCTACATCGGGAAGGACAGCCCCCTGTCCTTCCGGGGCTTCATGGAGCGCACGGTGTATTCCAAGATCGACGCCGAACTGCTGATGCCCCCGGAGCAGCGGGTGTTTCCCGACCCCGCCGATCCGGGGAAGGTGGACCGGCTGATCGAGGAGCTGGGCGGGGTGGATATCGCCTTCGGCGGCATCGGCATCAACGGCCACCTGGCCTTCAACGAGGCCCGGGAGGATCTGACCGCCCAGGAGTTCGCCCAGCTGGGCACCCGCGCGCTCACCCTGAACCCGGAGACCCGCACCGCCAACGCCATCGGCGACCGCTGCGGAGCCATCGACGCCATGCCCAAGCGGGCGGTGACCATCGGCATCAAGCAGATCTTAGGGGCGCGGAAGGTGCGCCTGGGGGTGTTCCGGGAGTGGCACCGCTCCGTGGTGCGGCAGGCCGCCTATGGCGAAGTCACCGCCCACTTCCCGGCCAGCCTCCTGCAAGGCCACCCGGACGCCGTCATCTACACCAACGCGGTGGCGGCAAGCCAGCCCTTCTGAGCGGGGGCGCGCAATGGAACAGCTGCTGTTTACCAACGGGCGGGTCTACCGGGACGGCCAGTTCCGCCGGGAGGACGTGCTGGTGGAGGACGGGAAGCTGTCCTTCCCCGGCGTCCCTCCGGAGGGGTGCCGGGTGGTGGACCTGAAGGGGGCCATGCTGGTCCCCGGCTTTCTGGACCTGCATACCCACGGCGGGGACAATGTGGACGTGAACGCCGCCACGGCGGAGGACTTCGCCCAAATCAGCCGTTTCTTTGCCAGGAACGGCACCACCGGCTGGCTCTGCTCCATCCTCACCGACACGGAGGAACAGACCCTGTGGTCCATCGGACAGGCCCGGGAGGCCATGGCGGCCCCCATTGCCGGGGCGCGGCTCCTGGGCATCCACCTGGAGGGGCCCTTCCTGTCCCCGGAGTACAAGGGGGCCATGCCGGAGCACCTGCTGAGGAAGGGGGACGCGGCCCTGTTCCGCCGCTACCAGCAGGCCGCCGGGGGGACGGTGCGCTACCTCACCGTGGCCCCCGAGGTGGAGGGGGTGGTGGACATGATCCGGGAGATCTCCGGGGAGGTGGCCGTGGCCATCGGCCACTCCGGGGCGGACTATGAGACGGCCATCCGGGCCATCGACGCCGGGGCCAGGGCCTGCACCCACACCTTCAACGCCATGGGCCTGTTCCACCAGCACCGCCCGTCCATCATGGGGGCCGTGCTGGAACGCCCGGTATACTGTGAGGCCATCTGCGACGGGCGGCACCTCCACCCGGGCACGGTGCGGATGCTGCTGGCCTGCAAGGGCTGGGACCGGGTGGCGGCGGTCACCGACTCCATCCAGGCGGCGGGCCTGCCCGACGGACGCTACAAGCTGGGAGTCAACGACGTGGTGGTGGAGGACGGGGACGCCAAGCTGGCCTCCAACGGCGTGCGGGCCGGCTCCACCCTCACCACGGGGCAGGCATTGAAAAACCTGGCCGCCTTCACCGGGCAGCCGGTGGAGCGGGTGCTGCCCCTGCTGACCCTGAACCCCGCCCGCCTCATCGGCATGGAGGAGCGCAAAGGCTCCATCGCGCCGGGGAAGGACGCGGATCTGGTGGTGCTGGACGACCAGCTGAACGTGAAGCAGACCTACGTGTCCGGCGTGTGCGTGTACGCCGGGGAAGAATAAAAGGAGGATACCAACTATGCCGTTAGTACCGCTGAGGCCCCTGATGGAGGCCGCCGAGAAGCACAATTACGCCCAGGGGGCCTTTAACGTGAACGCCGTGGCCCAGGCCAAGGCCGTCATTGAGATGCACGAGACCTTCCGCTCCCCCGCCATCTTGCAGGGGGCGGATCTGGCCAACGCCTTCATGGGCGGCCGGGTGGACTTCGCCCAGGGCACCCTGGAGGACAAGAAGAAGGGCGCGCGGAACATCGCCGCCGCCGTGAAGAAGTACGGGGCGGACTCCCCCATCCCCATCGTCCTCCACCTGGACCACGGCAAGGACTTCTATTCCTGCGCCGCCGCCATTGAGGGGGGCTACACCTCCGTGATGATCGACGGCTCCTCCCTGCCCCTGGAGCAGAACATCGAGCTGACCCGGGAGGTGGTGAAGTACGCCCACGCCCGGGGCGTCAGCGTGGAGGGCGAGCTGGGCGTGCTGGGGGGCCAGGAGGACCACGTGTTCGCCGAGACCTCCACCTACACCAACCCCCTGGACGCGGTGCGCTTCATTCAGGAGACCGGGGTGGACGCCCTGGCCATCTCCTACGGCACCCAGCACGGGGCCAACAAGGGGAAGGACGCCAAGCTCCGCCGGGAGATCCCCATTGCCATCAAGGAGTGCGTCAACCGCCTGGGCATCTTCTGCGCCCTGGTGTCCCACGGCTCGTCCACCGTGCCCCAGTATATCGTCCGGGAGATCAACGGCCTGGGCGGGGACATTCAGAACGCCTACGGCATCAATGTGGACGAGCTGATCGCCGCCATCCCCTGCGGCATCCGGAAGATCAACGTGGACACCGACATCCGCCTCGCCGTCACCCGCAACATGAAGGAGCTGTTCGCCCAGCGGCCCGAGCTGCAAAACAGCCCCTCCATCGGCGGCGTGTACGCCCTGCTGGAGGAGAAAAAGGCCGCCTTCGATCCCCGGGTGTTCTTCCCGCCCATCATGGACACCATCCTGACGGGGAACGTGCCCGATGAGGACGCGGCCCTGCTGATGGAGCGGGTGGAGGCAGGCGTGAAGGAGGCGGTTGGCTCCCTGATCGTCAATTTCGGCTCCTACGGCCGCGCGCCGCTGGTGGAGATGAAGTCCCTGGAGGACATGATCTCCTTCTATCAGAAGTAAGGGGGCGGCGGCATGAAGCACCTGTATCTGAACCTGAAGCGGTTCGACGTTCCGGTGGAGTACGGCGGGGTGAACCGCCTGGCCCCGGTGGCGGAGTGGGGCGGCTGCATTGTGTCCCGCACCCAGGAGGCCCTGCGCGTCTACGACCCGGCAGAGGTGGAGCTTGTCCAGTACCTGCCGGAGGCCCACCTGCTGGGGGCGGCGGCCGCGCTGGCGGCGGACAGCCCGGTGAAGCTGGGCAGCCAGGGGGTGTACCGGATGAACACGGCGGTGGGGGGCAATTTCGGGGCCTTCACCACCAACCGGCCCGCCTCCATTGTGAAGGCCATGGGCTGCTCCTCCACCCTCATTGGACACTGTGAGGAGCGCAACGACAAGAAGGGGATTCTGGCGGAGGCGGGCGTGGCGGACATGAGCGCGGTCAACCGCCTGCTGAACCAGGAGATCCGCTGCGCCCAGGACGCGGGGCTGACGGTGCTGTACTGCATCGGCGAGACCTCCGAGGAGCAGCCGGACTGGGAGCGGGTTCTGGGAGAACAGCTTGACACGGGACTGGACGGGGTGGACAAGAGCAAAATCGTCATCGGCTACGAGCCGGTGTGGTCCATCGGCCCCGGCAAGACCCCGGCGGACAAGGACTACATCACAAAGATCGCCCGCTTCGTCAAGGAGCGCACCGGGGGGATGGACGTGGTGTACGGCGGCGGGCTGAAGGCGGACAACGCCGCCATGCTGGCCTCCATTGATGAGATCGACGGCGGGCTGATCGCCCTCACCCGGTTCCAGGGGGAGATCGGCTTCTACCCCGAGGAATATCTGGAAATTATCCGGCTCTACCTGGGCAAATAAGGGAGGATACCCATGAAATTAGAGTTTGAATACGGCCACGGCCTGATGGCCGCTGAGCTGCCCGACAGCACCGATGTGTTCATCCCCGGCGAGACGGTGGCCGATCCCCCCTGCCTGCCCCAGGACTGGGACAGCCTGTACGCCGCCACCCTAAACTCCCTCCGAAACCCCATCGGGACGCCGCCGCTGAAGGAGCTGGCGGGCCCGGGCAAGACGGTGGTGTTCGTCATTCCCGACATCGTCAAGGGGGGGTGCCAGCCCACTGCCCACCGGAAGGTGTCCATCCGGGCCTGCCTGGACGAGCTGTACGGGGCCGGGGTGGAGAAGAAGGACATCCTGCTGTTGTTCTCCAACGGCCTGCACCCCCGGGCCACGGTGCCCGAGATGAAGCAGATCCTGGGGGACGAGCTGTTCAACGAGTTCTACCACACCGGACAGATCACCTCCCACGACAGCGAGGACTACGATCACATGGTGGATCTGGGGGTCACCCGCCGGGGCGACCCGGTGCTGATGAACAAGTATGTGTTCGACTGCGACCTGCCCATACTCATCGGACACACCCAGGGGAACCCCTACGGCGGCTACTCCGGAGGCTATAAGCACTGCGCCACCGGAATTACCCACTGGCGGTCCATCGCCAGCCATCACGTCCCCCAGGTGATGCACCGGCAGGACTTCACCCCCGTGTCCGGCCACAGCCTTATGCGCACCAAGTTCGACGAGATCGGGATGTGGATGGAGGAGAAGATGGGCCATCCCTTCTTCTGCTGCGACGCGGTGCTGGACACCTATTCCCGGCAGATCGCCATTTTCTCCGGCTATGCCGCCCAGATGCAGCCCCAGAGCTGGGAGGTGGCCAACAAGCGCACCTATGTGCCCTACGCCAGGGAGAAGTATGACGTGATGGTGTTCGGGATGCCCCAGGACTTCCACTACGGCGCGGGCATGGGAACCAACCCCATCCAGATGATGCAGGCCCTGTCCGCCCAGGTCATCCGGCACAAGCGGGTGATGAAGGAGAACTGTGTGATTATCTGCTCCTCCCTCTGCAACGGCTACTTCCATGACGAGCGGTGGCCCTACCTGCGGGAGCTGTACGAGATGTTCCAGCACGACCATATGAACGTCCTGCCCGACATGAACCGCTACGGCGAGTATTTCGCCACCAACCAGGAGTACATCCGCAAGTACCGCTTCGCCAACGCCTTCCACCCCTTCCACGGCTTCTCCATGATGTCCTGCGGCCACATCGCCGAGATGAACACCGCCGCCATCTACATTGTGGGGGCCCAGGAGCCGGGCATCGCCCGGGGGATGGGGCTGAAAACCCGGGCCACCTTCGAGGAGGCTCTGGAGGACGCCAAGCGCAAGTTTGTGGGGCCCGACCCGAAGATCCTGGCCCTGCCCAAGACCTTCAAGCTGGGGGCCGTCCACCTGTGCATGGCGGACGACGACCTGTCCGGCGTGTAAGGAGGCGGGGATATGCTGAAGGGAAATATGCTCATCGCCCACGGCGGCGGCCCCACCCCGGTGATCAACAGCTCCCTGCTGGGGGCGGTGCGGGAGGCCAAACGCCACCCGGAGATCGAGACCATCTACGGAGCGCGCTTCGGCGCGGAGGGCATCCTGGCGGGGGACCTCATCGACCTGGGGGCGGTGGAGGAGGAGCGGCTGGACCTGCTGGCCCGCACCCCCGCCTCCGCCATCGGCTCCTGCCGGCGGAAGCTCACCGACGGGGATTATCCGGCGGTGCTGGACTGCTTCAAGCGGTTCAATATCCGCTACTTCTTCTACAACGGCGGCAACGACTCCATGGACACCTGCCACAAGATCTACCGGCTGGCCTGCCAGTCCGGCTATGAGCTGCGGGTGATCGGGATTCCCAAGACCATCGACAACGACCTGGCGGTCACCGACCACTGCCCCGGCTTTGGCAGCGCGGCCAAGTTCGCCGCCGCCTCCGCCCTGGAGGCCGCCCAGGACGCGTCCGCCCTGCCCATCCACGTGGTGGTGATGGAGCTGATGGGCCGCAACGCCGGGTGGATCACTGCCGCCTCCGCGCTGTATGCCGACCTCATGCCCTGCGAGCATCTGGTGTACCTGCCCGAGACAGACTTCGACAAGGAGGCGTTCCTGTCCGCCGTCCGGGAGAAATTTGCCAGGGGGAAGGGCCTGCTGGTCACCATCTCCGAGGGCATCCACTACGGGGACGGCTCCCCGGTGGCGGACTCCGGCGTGGTGGACGGCTTCGGGCACAAGGTGCCCGGCGGCGCGGCCCAGACCCTGTGCGACATGATCATGGCGGAAACCGGACTGAAGGCCCGCTCCGAGAAGCCCGGACTGCTGGGCCGCACCAGCGTGGCCCTCATGTCCCAGGTGGATCAGGCGGAGGCCATGGAGGCCGGGGCCTGCGCCGTCCGCTCCGCCGTGGAGGGGGAGACCGGGTTTATGGTGGGCTTCCAGGCCGAGCGGAAGCCCGCCTACACGTGCCGGACCTGCCTGATTCCCCTGGAGCAGGTGGCCAACGCGGAGAAGAAATTCCCCGCCGCCTGGATTGGGGAGGACGGCGCGTCCATCCGTCCGGAGTTCAAGGCGTACTGCGCGCCGCTGATCGGCGCGTATGACTGCCGTTTTGTCAGCCTGCGGTGATAAGGCAAGCGATCTGATACAGATGAGCGGTTCCGGTATCGTCCGGAACCGCTCAGCGGGGCGAAAAAGTCTTTTCGCCCCGCTGAGCGCGACTTTTTTGAACAGAGAACGTTCAAAAAAGTCGTTGATTGAACGTGAAAGACCGACCTCCTGGGTTTCTTTCACACTATCTTCCTTCCCGTCATCGAAACAGAAGCGGCTTTTTCAACAGTCTCGAGCGGTTCCGGCATCGTCCGGAACCGCTCATCTGCTTGCCCTGAGCGGAGCCTTTTTCTGTTTCCCTCTTTACTTCCGTAAAGCGGCGTGATACAATATTTTTGACTGGCGGCGGACAAACCCATCCCCTGCCAGCCAAGCCATTCACGGGAGGATGCCATATGCAAAACGAGCTTCACGGGCCCGCTGACCTGCTGTACCGGGCGGTGCTGTCCCTGAAAAACCCGGAGGAGTGCCGCGCCTTTTTCGAGGATCTGTGTACCGTGGCGGAGCTGAAGGCCATGTCCCAGCGTCTGGAGGTGGCCCAGCTTCTGGACGAGGGCCTGATCTACAACGACATTCTCCAGCGCACCGGGGCGTCCAGCGCGACCATCAGCCGGGTGAACCGGGCGCTGCAATACGGGGCCGATGGCTATAAAACCGTCCTGCCCAGGGTGAAGCCATGATGGACGCCTATACGGTGCTGGCGGGCAGCTACGACCGGCTCACCAGGGACGTGGATTACGAGAGGTGGGCGGACTATGCCCAGCGGCACTTCGCCAAACAGAAACGCCCGGTGGAGACGGTGCTGGAGCTGGGCTGCGGCACCGGAAGCCTCACCAGGCTGCTGGCCCGGCGGGGATACGCCGTCACCGCCCTGGACCTGTCCCCCGATATGCTGGCGGTGGCGGAGCAGAAGTGCCGGGGGCTGAACGCCCGCTTTCTGTGCCAGGACATGACCAAATTCGGCTGGATCGGCCCGGTGGACGCAGTTGTCTCCGGCCTGGACAGCGTGAACTACGTCACCAAACCCAGGAAGCTGCTGAAGATGTTCCAAAGCGTCCATGAGAATCTGTCCCCCGGCGGGCTGTTCCTCTTTGACGTCAAGACCCCCGCCGCCCTGGAGGGGGCGGACGGCGAGACCTGCCTGGACGAGGACGAGGGCCTGTACTGCGTGTGGCGGGCGGACTACTACCCCCGCCGCCGTGTGTGCGCCTACGGCCTGGACCTGTTCCTCCGGCAGGAGGACGGAAGCTGGCTGCGGGGCGGCGAGTACCATGAGGAATACGCCTACACCATGGAGGAGCTGGACGGTTTCCTCCGGGAGGCGGGCTTCCGCCGGGTGAGGCAGTATGGGGACAAAACCATGACCGCCCCCGGGCCGGGGGCGGAGCGGGTGTTTTTTACCGCCAGAAAGGACGGATAACCGATGGATCAGATCATTCGCGTCATTGCCAAGGACGCGCCGGTGAAGGCCATGGCCATCACCGCAAGGGACACGGTGGAGCGGGCCAGGGCCATCCACGACTGCTGGCCGGTGGCCTCCGCCGCCCTGGGCCGGCTGCTGATGGCGGCGTCCATGATGGGCGCGGTCCTCAAGGCGGAGGACGGCTCCGTGACCCTGCGGGTGCGGGGCGGCGGGCCGCTGGGCGCGCTCACCGCCGTGTCGGACAGCGGGGGGAACGTCCGGGGCTACGTGCAGAACCCCGCCGTGGACGTGCCCCGGAAGGCCAAGGGAAAGCTGGACGTAGGGGCCGCCGTGGGCGGTGAGGGCGATCTCACCGTGATCCGGGATCTGGGCATGAAGGAGCCTTACATCGGCTCCGTACAGCTGGTGGGGGGCGAGATCGCCGAGGATATCGCCGCCTACTTCGTGGAGAGCGAGCAGATCCCAACCGCCTGTGCCCTGGGTGTGCTGATCGCGCCGGATCAGACGGTGCAGGCTGCCGGGGGCTACCTGATCCAGCTGCTGCCCGGGGCGGACGATGCCGTGGTGTCGGCGGTGGAGCGGGGCGTGGCCCGCCTGGGGGCGGTGAGCGCGCGGCTGGACGGCGGCATGGAGCCGCTGGAGCTGCTGCAGGAGGTGCTGGCGGACTTCGAACTGGAGGTGCTGGAGACCACCCCCATCGAGTACCGCTGCTACTGCTCCGAGGAGCGGGTGTCCCGCGCCCTGATCAGCCTGGGCCGGGAGGAGCTGGACAAGCTGATCCGGGAGCAGGACGGCGCGGAGCTTACCTGCCAATTCTGCGACAGGGTGTACCGCTATTCCGGCGATCAGCTCCGCGCTTTGCGGGAGGAGCTGGACAAGCCTGCCGCGCCGGGGCCGGAGGGAGCCGAATAATCCCGCCGGAGGGCGGGGCCATCTGAAACGAAAGGGGGACAGGCGAACCGCCGGGTTCGCCTGTCCCTTTTTGCCGTGTTATAATTGACGCAGTTAAAAAGAAGTGTACACTTCTTTTTAACTTGTGCGGCACGTCAGTGCCGCACAGGCCGCAAAGCGGCCTTGCGTCAGATTTCATAGTCAGCGCACAGGCTTTGCCTACAGCGGCACAGCCGCTGTTTTGAAAATCGGTAGTATACCGATTTTCAAGTGTGCTGACTATATTCCGGGGAGGATAACGCTTTTTTCCTGGCGTTCAGGATTTTTCGCAGCTCCTTTTTCTTTGGCTCCAGGCTCTCGCCGCTGATGTGCCGCAACGCGCTGAGGTACAGGCGGACGGACTTTGTGTCGTCAACCTGGGAGTAAATCTCCTTGAGAATGCCGAACAGCTCCTGGTCGGCCATGACGCAGGCCAGCATATTGTATTGGTTCATCGTGGATACCACGTCTATGGCCGCGTGGAACAGCTCCCCCACATAGTCCGGTTCGTCCGCGAACAGCTCCCGCTGCTTGGCCAGCCAATAGGTGAGCATGACCGTGTCGTTGTGGAACGCCGCCATGATCGCCGGGTTCTTAAAGGGCTTCGTGATCAGCAGCGACAGGTTCCGCTCAATTTCAACGCCCCACTCCAGAAGCTGGTCCGCCTGCCGGGGGGTGCGGGCCACGTTCAGCGCGTTGCCGTTGAACACGCTGGCCTGGCAGGTCCAGTGGATGTCGGCCCCCAGCTCCCGCAGGGCCTGGGCCACGGGGAACCGGTTGTCCACCACCGCCTCCAAAAACAGGTTCGCGCCCGACAGGCATTTCGCGTGGACAAGCTCCGGCTCCGCCTTGATCTGGCGGATGATTTCTTCGTCTGGCACCGTTTCGTCCCGGAGCAGGGCCGCAATCTCAGCGGCCCTTTTTCTGGCTTCCAACTCCGTCATTTTTATCGGCGCACCTTTCAGCGTATCGTTCCTTACTGGCCGTCCTCCGGCTGGGCCGGGGCGGGGGCCGCCTCCTGGGGCCGCTCCGCCGGGGCGGGGCCTTGGAGCACGATGGTCTTATCCGCGCCGCCCGCCAGCCTGCCGCCCAGCATACCCGCCACCAGGGACTTCACGTCGATGCCCATGCCCTGGGTGATGCCCTCGGTGACCTGGGTGGTGCCGGTGATGATGTCCGCCAGCAGCTTCGCGCTGTTCCCCTCGCCGTACATGGTGATCTTGTCCACCTTGGACAGCGGCTCCGCCACGTGCTTGGCGATCTCGGGCAGGGCCTGCATCACCATCTCGATGACGGCGGCCTCGCCGTACTTCTTCATGGCCTCCGCCTTCTTGTCAATGCCCTCGGCCTCCGCCAACGCCTTGGCCCGGATGGACTCGGCCTCCGCCTTGCCCACGGCGGCGATACCCTCCGCCTCCTGCTCCCGGGCGTACTTCTGGGCCTGGGCGATCTTCATCTCCGCCTCGGCCTTCTGCTCCTGCTCGTAGCGGGCGGCCTCCGCGTCCTTCTGACGCTTGAACAGGTCGGCCTCCGCCTCCTGCTGCTGGCGGTAGCGTTCCGCGTCCGCCTTGGCCCGTATGTCCGCCTCCAGCCGCTGCTTCTGCACCTCAACCTCGGCCTGCCGCAGCTCCGCCTCCCGCTGGGTCTTGGCGATCTCGGCGTTGACGGTGGCCGTCTCGATGCTCTTGCGCTGCTCCTGGCTCTGGATCTCGTAGGCGGCGTCCGCCTCCGCCTTCTTGCCGTCCGCCAGGATCTTCAGCTCCGCCCGGCGGATCTCCAGCTCGGTCTGCTTCTGTGCGATCTGGGTGTCCGCCTGCACCCGGGCCTCGTTGGACTCCCGCTCCGCCTGGGCCTGGGCGATGGCGATGTCCCGGTCGGCCTGGGCCTTGGCGATGGCGGCGTTCTTCTTGATCAGGCTGGTGTTGTCCGCGCCCAGATCCTTGATCAGCCCGTTTTCGTCGGTGACGTTCTGGATATTGCAGGAGAGGATCTCAATGCCCAGCTTGTCCATGTCCTTGCTGGCCTTCTGCATCACCTGGTCGGAGAAGGAGTCCCGGTCGGTGTTGATCTCCTTCAGGGAGAGGGTGCCGATGATCTCGCGCATATTGCCCTGGAGGGAGTCCTGCAGGTCCCGGGTGATCTCGTCCGGCTTCTTGTTCAGGAAGTTCTTGGCCGCCAGCTTGATGCCGTCGGCGTGGGGGGAAATGCGGACCTTGGCCACGGCGTCCACGTTGACGTTGATGAAGTCGCTGGTGGGGACGGACTGCTCCGTCTTGATATCCACCGTCATCTGGCCCAGGTACAGCTTATCCAGCCGCTCGAAGATGGGCACGCGGATGCCGGCCCGTCCGATGAGCACCTTGCTCTCCTTCTTCAGGCCGGAGATGATGTAGGCCTGATCGGGGGGTGCCTTGACATAGCCGGAGAGAATGACGGCCAGGACAGCGACCACGGCCACCACAATGGCGATGATGGTAGGGATGGGGATGTTTTCTGGCATGGGGACTCCTCCTTTCAATGTTCACAGGGTGGTTCCTTTATCTCAAACAAGCCGGGTGCGGCTTGAACGCTTTCTCAGCCTGTTGGTGTTATGTCCCCGGCCACGTCTCCCCGCATGGCGGCCAGCCGCTCCAGGGCCTCCACCTCCGCCTCCAGGCCGCGGCGGTCCCACTCCCGCCGGGACTGCCCGCCCTCCGTCACGACCTGGGACAGCACGTTCACCGCCCGCAGGCACAGGGCGGCTTCCCCGGTTCCGTCCGCCCCGTCCCGCTCCGCGCGGGCCAGCTCGCCCAGGGCGCGCTCCAGGGTGGGGAGGTAGTCGGCCTCCAGCCGGGCCTGCGCCCGGACGGGCAGGGCGTCGTAATGCCGCAGGATCAGCCCCTCCAGGGTTTCCGCCGCCGCCCGGACGTAGGGCGTCCCCACTGGGGCGGCGGCCCGCTGAAGCCGTGCCCGCGCGGCCTGGGCTCCGCCGTTGGGGGCGGTGGAGCTGGTGAACCGCCGCAGGACGGCGGCAAGGCCGTCGAACTGCCGGGACACCTCCTCCAGCCGCTCCTGCCAGGGGGCGTAGTCCCCGCCGGGGGCCGTTTTCATGGCGGGGATCAGGGTTCGTTCCACGTCCAGCAGCTCCCCGGCGATGGCGGACAGGCTGTCTGTGTACTCGTCCAGGACGGTGAGATCCTTCTGCTCCAGCAGCTGGGCGTTCCCGCCGGAGAACAGCGAGCGGCAGGCGGCAGAGACAGCCGCCGCCTTGTCCTTCAGCTCGTCCCCGCACAGCAGCCGGACGGCCTCCATGGGCAGGCCCGTGATGGAGGCGGGGATGGCGGTGTGGATGGCGGTGAGGGAACGGCGGATCTCCCGGCACAGATCCTCCAGCCGCTCCTGCCGCCGGGTGAGGGCGGGGGGCGGCGTCTCCGCCTCCGGCTGGGGGAGCTGCTCCCGCCGCCGGGGCTGGTACGGATGGGGCTCCGCAGTGATTTCAAAGGGGATGCGCTTTTCTTTTCCCACTTTTTTGGCGAAAATGGTGAACGCGGTGGTCATTGTCAGCCCCATCTCCTTACAGGCCAGCTCCATATCCCGTTTGGTGTCCTCATCGACGCGGAAATTGATCATCACCTGCGCCATCCTGATCACATCCCTTCTTTCAACTCTATTATATCATTTGTAAAGCAGATTGCAATATATTTCTTTACGATTCCGCGAGTTTTTTCCAATATCCGCCTGGGGAAGCAGGGGAAGCCTTGGGGTGCGAATGGCTGGCAGGGTAAAAATTCCAATAAAAACAGGCCCGTTACCCGATCGCAATGTTTTAACCGCCTCTTTTCCGGTAAAATAAGAGCACCACGTTTTACAGAAAGGGGCCGAAGTATGGCAGAAATAACTTACGGCTATGTCCGGGTATCTACCCAGGAGCAAAATGAAACCCGCCAGCTTGCCGCTATGCGGGGGTTCGGGGTAGAGGGAAAAAACATTGTCGTCGAAAAGATGTCCGGGAAAGACTTCCGCCGCCCGCGCTACCGGAAGCTGGTGAAGGCGTTGCAGCCGGGAGATGTGCTGGTGGTGAAAAGCATCGACCGGCTGGGCCGGAATTATGATGAGATTTTAGAGCAGTGGGGCGTGATCACCAAGAAGCGGAAGGCCGCCATCGTGGTGCTGGATATGCCCCTGCTGGACACCCGGCAGGGGCGGGACCTGACCGGGACGCTGATCGCGGACATTGTCCTCCAGCTTCTCAGCTATGTGGCCCAGACGGAGCGGGAAAATATCCGCCAGCGTCAGGCGGAGGGCATCGCGGCGGCAAAGGCGAGGGGGGTGCGGTTCGGCCCGCCGCCCAAGGCGTTGCCGGACAACTTTGAGCAGCTGCGGCAGGCGTGGCGCAGCAAGCAGATGTCGCTGCGGGCGGCGGCGGAAACCTGCGGCCTCCCCAGGTCCACCTTCTACGACGCGGCCCTCCGCGCGGAGCTGGCGGAGGGGTGCGCCAGGGCAAAATAAAACCCTGTCCGGGATTTCATACTTCTCCGGTCAGGATTTTTTAGGGAACTTTATCGCCGCTCTGTACTACATATCGGCGTGATTGTGTGGAAATTAAGGCTCTATAGAAAAATTTTTTCAGTCCGGGGTTGTATACAACCTCGGACTTATTTTGCTGCTTCACGGCCGGAAAGCGGGGCGTTTTAAGGCCGCAGATCGCACGATCGAAACATGGCGGAAGGAGGCGGGCCGGGATGCCGGGAGCACCGAGAAAGCGGGCCGGGGAAGGAAAAACGGTTCAGTACACCACCCTCAAGGTCCGGCTCTACCCCACGGAGGCCCAGGCGGAGCTGTTTGAAAACACCTTTGGCTGCTGCCGCTATATCTGGAACCATATGCTGGCGGACCAGCAGCGGTTCTACCTGGAGACGGATCGGCACTTCATCCCCACCCCCGCCAAGTACAAAAAGGACGCGCCCTTTTTGAAAGAGGTGGACAATCAGGCCCTCACCCAGGAATATAACAGACTTTCCCAGGCGTTCCGGGTATTTTTCAAGGACCCCGGACACTTCGGCTGCCCCAACTTCAAAAAGAAAAAGACGGATCGGGATTCCTTCACCGCCTGTAACCACGTGTTCCAGTCCGGCCCCACCATCTACACCACCAGGGACGGCGTCCGCATGACCAAGGCCGGGATCGTCAAGGCCAAATTCTCCCGCCGCCCCCAGGCGTGGTGGAGGCTCCGGCGGGTGACGGTGGAGAAAACCAGGAGCGGAAAATTTTACTGCTCCATTCTCTACGAGCACGAGGTGAAAACGCCGGAGCCGAAAACGCCCGTCCCCCAGGCCACGCTGGGCCTGAAATACTCCATGGGCCACTTCTACGTGGCGGACAGCGGCCACAGGGCCGATCCTCCCCGCTGGCTGAAGCAGTCCCGGGAAAAGCTAACCAAGCTCCAGCGAAGGCTGAAGCGGATGGAACCCGGCTCCAAAAATTACTGGGAAGCCGTCCGGAAATACCGCCTGATCCATGAGCACATCGCCAACCAGCGGCGCGACTTCATCCATCAGGAATCCAGCCGGATAGCCAACGGCTGGGACGCCGTATGTATGCGGGCCGACGATCTGGCGGAGCTGTCCCGGAGCGTGAAGCGGGGAAACGTGCTGGAATCCGGCTTCGGGATGTTCCGGGAGTGCCTGCGGTACAAGCTGGCGCGGCAGGGCAAGCCGCTGATCCTGGTGGATCGGTACGGGCCGACCACCCGGAGCTGCTCGGCCTGCGGATCAGTTCAGGATGCCGTCAGCTACAGGCGGCGGACGTGGGTGTGCCCCAGGTGCGGCGCGGTTCACGACCGGGAGGTCAACGCCGCGAAAAACATCAAGGCCCAGGGGCTGGCCCAATATTTTCACAGTCAGGAGCTGCGCGAGAGCGCGTAAAGCGGCCGCGAGCCCAACGCAGCGGGCCGCGGTTGAAAAGGAGGAGCAAGGGAGCGGGCGCGGTTTTCCCCGAGAGGGGGAAACGGAGCTTTGCGGACTTTGCGGCGACGTGCCGGCCGGGACGCCGGTGAACGCCCATGTTCCGGCTGGGCGCGTTGAGCGAAGCGAACCAAGTTTTGATCCGTTTCGGTCAGCGTTCCCCAGGCCGCAGAGTGGGAAACGAGACGGCGTGTGAGCACGCCCGAAAGCCCTACGGGCTGTCCAAAACATTATGACGATGAAGGGCGCGGGTTTGCCGCGCCGGGCGGGAGGATGGAATCCCTCTCCGCCATACGGGAAGGGAGTCGCGCGGTATGCTCAGCTTGAATTTGAGGCCGGGGGAGTATATGACCATCGGCGGCGATGTGGTGGTTCAGCTGGACCGTATGTCCGGCGACCGCTGCAAGCTGCTCATCGACGCGCCCAGGGAGCTGACCGTCCTGCGGGGCGAGGTGCTGGAGCGCGGCGGCGGACAACGCCCGGACTGCGTGCTCGACGCCCCCCGCTGGCACCGCAGGGAGATCCCCTGGGACCGGAGCAAGGCCCAGGCCCTGGCCGCCATGCGGTCCCTGCTGGCCCGGATGGACGGCAGGGACGGCGACGTGCAGGCCCTGCGGCGGCAGCTTGAGCATATGTTCCCCAGCGAGGCGAAGCAGGCAAATCAGGTTTCTTCCGGCTGACGAGCCGGCGGAAATACAGCCCCGCACCCAATAGGCAGCCGCTGTGCGCACAGCAATCCGCCGAACGGTGCTCCACCCAGCGTTGGGACACGGACGTCCCGGCGCGCCGGAACCGCACATCCCCAAAATCATTTTATTTGAGAGGAAGATTTATAAAATGAGGATTCAGCATAATATCATGGCTATGTCCGCCTACCGGAACTACACCAACAACGTCTCCGCCATGAAGAAGAACCTGGAGAAGCTCTCCTCCGGCTACAAGATCAACCGCGCCGGTGACGACGCCGCCGGTCTGGCCATTTCCGAGAAGATGCGCGCCCAGATCACCGGCCTCCAGACCGCGCAGAAGAACGCCAAGGACGGCATCTCCCTGGTGCAGACCGCCGAGGGCGCGCTGACTGAGGTCCACGATATGCTCAACCGTATGGTGGAGCTGGCCACCATGTCCGCCAACGGCACCTATGACAACACCACCGACCGCGCCCAGCTCCAGAAGGAGATGGATCAGCTCAACGACGAGATCAACCGCATCGCTGATTCCGCCAACTTCAACGGCATCAAGCTGCTGGACGGCTCCATGGACGCCAAGGGCAATATCCGGGGCACCGGTTCCGCCGCCGCCCCCGGCAGTGTGACGTCTATCGGCATCCCCGATGTGGGTCCAACTCTGCACACAAACACCATCCTGCACACCGGCGCGGCCACCGGAAGCACGGGCACCGAGTTCTCCGTGGATCTCCACGACGTGAAGTTCGACGGCAAGGTGGGCGATGAGCTGACCATCACCCTGGGTGAGGCCTCCAAGGCCACCGCCATTAAGCTGACCGTTAAAACCGCCGCGTCCAAAGGCTACACCGCTGGCGATATTGCCAGTGCGCTGACTGGCGGTGCTAAGGCCGCTAACTTTGACATCACGGTGGACGGCAATGCGTTCACGCCCGGTGCTGCCGCCGAGCTGACCATTGGCGGCGGCAAGTTCACCCTGGCCGACGGCGGCAATGGCCGGATCAGCTTTACCCAGAAGGGCATCCCCGCCACCGGTTCCGAGGAAGTCCTGGGCGGCATGAAGGTCAGCGTGTCCAGCACGCCTAAGAATCCGGCGGTTACAGGCACTATCACCAAGGCGAGTGCGACCGAGACAACCGCTGGTGCTGCGGCTGCGGCCGCGGTCTACACCTATAGCTTTGCCGGTATCACCAAGGTTACTGCGGGCGACTATGACATTGAGATCGCCGGAAAGAAGTATACCATCAGCGTTACCGACACCGAGGCTTCTGCCGCCAGCGATGCCACAAAGGCCGCTAAGCTCGTGGCCGATAAGGTAGTTGCCGCGATTACTGCCGCCAACGACAAATTTGCGGATGGCATTGGCACCAATACCAACTATACTGTTGCCGCTGGCACTGGCGGTAAGATCACGTTCACCGCTTCCGGCAACGGTACAATTGCCGCCAGCAACGCGCCTACTGGCGATATCTCCATCGCCGCCCAGACCCGCACCACCGCCCACAAGGGCGACTACAACACCCAGACCACCGATGTGAAGAACGTGGCTTTCGGCGGCAGCCAGCGGCTGGCCAGCACCACCTTTACCCTGGATGCGAGCAAGGTGAAGGTCGGCGATTCCATCATCATCGGCGGCACCGAGTACACCTTCTCCGCCGCCTCCGCCGACAAGGGCAACGCCAACAACAAGGTCTATATCGGCGACATGGTGGACGCGGACGGCAACCTGAAGACCGGTTACGACCTGGGCGAGATCGCCCGCCGGATCAGCGATTCCGCCGCCAACAACACCACCTGGACCGTGGGTGTGGCTGGCAGCTCCGGCAAGATCACCCTGACGGAAAAGACCGACGCCAACGGCGTTGCTACCGGCAACGACGCGGCCAAGGGTTATCTGAAAAACGGCCTGGATCTGACCACCAAGGAAGGCATCGCCGCCACCCTGGGCTACAAGGCCGGGGACGCCGCCGCCGTTGCCCCCGACAAGGGCAGTGCGCTGACCCTCCAGATTGGCGATACCGCCGATTCCTACAACCAGCTGAAGGTGAATATCAAGGATATGCACGCCGACCGTCTGGGCAAGGACTACCAGAAGGACGCCGACGGCAATTACGTGAAGGACGCCGACGGCGAGCTGGTTCTGGACGAGAGCACCGACAGCCTGGACGACATCCGGATCGACAACCAGGCCGACGCCGCCAAGGCCGTGGACGTGATCAAGCGGGCCATCAACCAGGTCTCCGACCTGCGCGGCACCCTGGGCGCGACCCAGAACCGTCTGGACCACACCATCAACAACCTGTCCGTCATGACCGAGAACATCCAGGACGCCGAGAGCACCATCCGCGACGTGGACGTGGCCGAGGAAATGATGGCCTACACCAAGAACAACATCCTGATCCAGTCCGCCCAGGCCATGCTGGCCCAGGCCAACCAGGTGCCCCAGGGCGTGCTCCAGCTCCTCCAGTAAGAGGCCGGGGATTGTTTTTACAAAGCGCATAGACCCAACAGCGGGGGCGGGCTTCGGCCCGCTCCCGCCTGCCTTTGCCCTGCACCCACCGAAAGGAATTGACATCATGACTGCAATCGAAATTGCCCGCCGCATGGCGGAGCTGGGGGAGCCCGCGAAGGCCCGCGAGGCGTACTCCCTGGCCATCCATGAAAACGCCGGGGCCGACCCGGCCCAGGACATGGAGGCCGCCCTCTACATCCTTCAGGCCGGGGGGAATTACAAAACCTCCTACACCTGCTTTGTGGACCTCTACAACCGGGGACATTTTCAGGAGGACTGCCTGAGCATTCTGACGGAGGCGTTTTACGCCCCCAACGTGAAGGAACAGCAGAGCCGCTATGAGCGCAACTGCAAGCTGCTGGGCAAGTATCCCTACCTGTTCCGCCGGGACTTCCCGGAGTTTGACACGCTGCCCATCAAGTTTTTCCCCTTTGACGACGAGAGCTACGTGCCCTTTGACACGCGGGAGGGCCGTTTCGGCGGGCACATCGCGCCCAGGAGGCAGATTGTCAGCCGCAATTTCTTCAAGGATCTGGAAAAGCCCATTCTCGCGGAGAACGTGTTTTCCCAGTATGAGCTGGAGTACCTCAACGACAACGTGCGGAAAAGTGAGCACATCGGTCGGGAAAACCACATCTACCTGCACTATTCGGATTGGCTGGAGTTCTGCTCCTACCTGCAATGCCTCAACCTGCGCCCCCTGCTGGAGCAGGAGAAAATCGTTTTCCTGATCGGCGGTGAGCGTTCCCAGTATCCCATTGACTTCAAGGCCCGCTTTGGCGTTGACTATGGCGGGTATCCGGTGAAGCCCCTGTCGATCCGGGATTTCAGCCGCTTGGTCTGGCACACCCAGCTGGCCACCCACAACGGCGGCGACTTCTTCAACGAGATTTTCGACGGGCATCCCAACCTGCTGGCGGCCCCCTCGGTGATGTTCGACAGCATTGAGGAGACAGTGGGCAAGATTGAGGCCGCGCTGAAATCCAGTGCCAGCGCGCGGGAGGCGGTGAAGAACCTGCCCGACTGGAGCGTCAAGACGGTGGAGGAGCTGTACCTGCTCCGGGACCGCACCGGGAAGGACATTCTGGTGGCCATGTTCCTCAACGAAAAGGGGGGCGCGGATTTTCTGGACAAGTCCGCCCGCATCGCGCCCGCCGTGTTTTTCCAGCCCCACTTCTCCAACATTCTCTATACCATGACGGCGGCTTCGGAGACCAACCGCCGCGTCACGCTCTACTCCGAGCAGTATGAGCAGATCCGGAATTCCCCCCTGTTCCGGAACTTCAAGTACATCAAAACCTTTACCCCCATGCGCCGCCCCACCACCAGCCACGGGGCCACGGTGAAGTTCATGTATGCCAACACCATGGAGCCCAGGGAGGACGGCAAAAAGGGCGTGGTGTCCGACGCCCTCTCCCAGCGTATCCTGAACCGCAGCTTCATGATCGATTGGCAGGACCGGCTGTATATGGACAGCGTTCTGGTCCGCTTTGAGGACGGAAAGCTGAACCCCAAGGCCACCTTCACCGCGCTGGCGGCGTTCCTGGACCTGCCCTACACCCAGAGCATGACCTACTGCTCCCTGAAGGGGGAGATTGACCCCGAGTCCCTGGAGGGCAATGATCTGGGCTTTTCCACCGCCGCCATTTACCGCACCTATGACGACTACGCCAACGATGCGGAGCGGTACTTCTTGGAATATTTCCTCCGGGACGCCTATGAGTATTACGGCTATGATTTCCAGTATTACGACCAGGCCCCGGTGGACGAGGAACGCCTGCGTGATCTGGCGGGGCGGTTCACCGCGATCGACCACTACATCGGGGAGAGCTGGCGGCGCAACGTGTTCAGCACCGTGGAGATCCGGCGGGACGGGCAGGGCATTTCCGCCGGACAGCGGGAGCTGACCATTGAGGAGATGGTGAAAAACCAGCTCAGGGAGATCCGGGAAAACCGTCTGCGGACGGCCATGTTTCTGCTGAACAACCGCTATTTCATCAACAAGGACGGCCAGCCCCTGCACATGATGCCCAAGCTGGAGCTGGACCCGGAGCTGCTGGAGCAGCCGCTGTACCACTGAGGGGGGATCGGGATGAGCCAACAGGGAACCGTATACTTTTTCACCGGACTGTCCGGAGCGGGCAAGACGACCCTCGGCGGGCTGTTCCACCAGCGGCTGAAGGCCGCCAAGCCCAACGTGGTATTGCTGGACGGGGACGAGATCCGGGGGGCCTTTGGCGAGGACGTGGGCTACACCCAGGAGGAGCGTCTGCGCTGGGCACAGCGCATTTTCCGGGTGTGCCGGCTGCTGTCCGGACAGGGGATCGACGTGGTGGTGTGCTCCATTGCCATGTACGGGAGCGTCCGGCAGTGGAACCGGGCAAATATCCCAAACTACAAGGAGATCTACGTCAAGGCCAGCCGGGACACCCTGCTCCAGCGCAACCAGAAGGGGCTTTATACGGCGGGGAAAAACGTGGTGGGCATCGACCTCCCCTTCGAGGAGCCGCAGACGCCCGATATTGTGCTCCCCAACGACGGCGACCGCACGCCGCTGGAGCTGGTGGAGCAGCTGGAGGGGATACTGTGCCCGAATATTGTGGAGGATACCGTGGACAACTCCGCCTATTGGAACCAGTATTATAAAAACCGGGTATGCCCGGAGGAGCCTTCGGCCTTTGCCCGGTACGTGTCCACGCTGGTGGAGCCGGGGAAGCGGATGGTGGAGCTGGGGTGCGGCAACGGGCGGGACGCGGTGTTTTTCGCCGCCCGGGGGCTGGACGTCACGGCGGTGGATATGTCCCGGGAGGCGGTCGCCCAGCTGCGAAGCCGGGGGATTGCCAACGCTGCGTTTTTGTGCGGGGATTTCGTCAACTCGGAGATTCACCGTCCCGAGAGCTATGACTACGCCTACAGCCGGTTTACCATCCACTCCATCAACCGGGGCCAGGAGCAGGTGCTGCTGAACAACCTGTTCCGGGGGCTGCGCCCGGGAGGGAAGCTGTTTATTGAGGTGCGGGGGGTAAACGACCCCCTGTTCGGCAAGGGAAAGCAGGTGGAACGCAACGCCTACTTCTATGACAACCACTACCGCCGCTTCATCGTGCTGGACGAGCTGACGGATTCCCTGGAGCAACGGGGGTTCCGGGTGGAGTACGCCCAGGAGCGCACGGGCTTCGCGCCCTATGGCAACGACGATCCCCCGGTGATCCGCGTTGTGGCGGCAAAGCCGGAGGGAGAATGATGGGACCGTCAATCCCGAAAAACCCTGTATTCACAGCCAAAAATGCCGTCTGGCGGGAAAAGACCCGGCCAGACGGCATTTTAAGGCTGTAAATACAGGGTTTGACGCGCCCGCTAACGGGCGATGAGGTCGGACATATCGTACATACCCGGCGTGTCCACGCCCGCCAGGAACTTGGCTGCCCGCACCGCGCCCGCGGCGAACACCTCCCGGCTGGCGGCGTGGTGGCTGAACTCAATCACCTCGTCCCGGCCCGCGAATACCACGGAGTGGTCCCCCACAATGGTGCCCCCCCGGAGGGAGGAGATACCGATCTCCCGGCTGTCCCGGGGCTTGCGGACGCTGTAGCGGTCATAGACGTATTCCGGCTCGTAGGGCAGGGCGGAGGCCGCCGCGTCCGCCAGCATCAGGGCGGTGCCGCTGGGGGCGTCCAGCTTCCGGCGGTGGTGGCGTTCGGTGATCTCCACGTCGAATCCGTCCCCAAGGAGGGCCGCGGCCTGCCTGACCAGCTCCAGCAGCACGTTGATGCCGATGGACATATTGGCGGAGCGGAAGATGGGGACGGCCCCGGACGCCGCCTCAATTTTGGCGAGCTGCTCCTCCGAGTACCCGGTGGTGGCCAGGACGGCGGGCAGCTTCCGCTGGGCGCAGAACTCCAGCAGCCCCTCCAGGGCGGCGGGGTGGGAGAAGTCGATCAGCACGTCCCCCGGAGCGGCGCAGGCGGCGGGGCTGGAAAACACGGGGAAGCCCTCCATGGGCTGGGCCAGCAGGTCGATCCCGGCGGACACCTCCACCTCCGGGTCGCCGGCGCAGATATCCGCCACCACCCGGCCCATGTGGCCGCAGCAGCCGGAGAGGATAATCTTTTGCATACAAATGGCTCCTTTTGGGCCGCGCCACCCCCCAGGAGGGCACGGCAAACTCTTGAGGAAGCACTGATTCCATGCGCCTGCGGCACTTCCCGGGCCTTTTTCGCCACAGCTGCGTTGCAATTTCTTGAAATCAACCAATGATTCCTGGGAAATCGCGCCTTGCTGTGACGAAAAACTCCTCGCGAATTGCTCTTGCCGATGGAATCGATCCTTCCTTACTTCAGCAGTCCCGCCCGCTCCATGGCGCGGCGGAGGGTGTCCAGGTTCTTGTCCGAGATGTCGCACAGGGGCAGGCGCAGGGAGCCCGCGTCCATGCCCAGCAGGTTCATGGCGGCCTTGATGGGGATGGGGTTCACCTCGGTGAACAGGGCGTCGATCAGATCCATGTACCGGATCTGGAGCTGGGAGGCGGCGGCGAAGTCGTTGTCCAGACACAGGTGGGTCATTTCCGCCATCACCTCCGGGACGATGTTGGAGGCCACCGAGATCACGCCCTTGGCCCCCAGAGCCATCATGGGCACCACCTGGTCGTCGTTGCCGGACCAGATGTAGAAGTCGTCCCCGCAGAGGAACCGGGTGTGGGCCAGCAGGGAGAAGTTGCCGCTGGCCTCCTTGACGCCGTTGATCTTGGGGTTCTCGGAGAGGATCTTGTAGGTCTCGGCGGTGAAGGACACCCCGGTGCGCCCGGGCACGTTGTAGAGGATGATGGGCAGCTCCACCCGGTCGGCTATGTACTCGTAGTGCTTGATCAGCCCGGTCTGGCTGGCCTTGTTGTAGTAGGGGGTGACGTGGAGCAGGGCGTCCGCCCCGGAGTCCTGGGCGTGCTGGGACAGGTAGACGGCGGCGGAGGTGTCGTTGGACCCCGCCCCCGCAATGACCTTCACCCGGTGGTTCACCCGCTTCACGCAGAACTCCACGGCGGCGATGTGCTCCCGGATGGACATGGTGGCGGACTCCCCGGTGGTGCCGCACACGCACACCGCGTCCACCCCCGCTTCGATCTGGGCGTCGATGAGGCGGCCGAAGGCATCGTAGTTGATGATGTTGCTCTGATCAAAGGGGGTGATCAGGGCGGGGCAGGAGCCGGTAAAGACGGGTGTTCTCATGATAAAATCGCCCTTTCTGATAATTTCAAATCCATATGATCGGTTCCTTTAAGTTGTGCTTCCGGAGGATGCCAGCCTCAATGTTCTCATATAGAGCAAGCCCTTCCGGTGAATCAGGAGGTGGCAGGATAGCATTTTCAGGAAGATGATTGCCAAAATACATATCCATCGCGGAATAGTAATAGGGCCAGTCGTGACCGTGCAGAGAAGCAGACAAAAAGGTATCGATACCTTCAAAGAATGGTATGCGTGTTTCTACGCAGGCATTTGCCTGTTGATAGGAGACACCGGCATACTCGACAATCAACCATTTGAACAATTCACAACAGCTATATTGGTTGACAATAACAATATCTGTTCCATCGGACAAAATGATATTGTCGCGCATTATTTGTGCCCGATATAACCCTCGGCGCACAGCAGCTCGGCCAGCTCCACGCCGCCGCCCGCCGCGCCCCGCAGGGTGTTGTGGGACAGGGAGACAAACTTGTAATCGTACTGGCTATCCGGGCGCAGGCGGCCGATAGACACCGCCATACCCCCCTCCAGGTCCCGGTCCAGGCGTGCCTGGGGGCGGTCCGGCTCCTCGAAGTAGTGGAGGAACTGCCTGGGGGCGGAGGGCAGCTCCAGCTCCTGGGCGCGGCCCTTGAAGCCGGCCCACGCCTCCTTCATCTGCTCCATGGTGGGCTTGTTCCGGAAGGTGATGAAGGCGGCGGCGGTGTGGCCGTTGGACACAGGCACCCGCAGGCACTGGGCGGTGATGGACACGCCCTGGGCGTTGACGATCCTCCCGCCCTCCACACGGCCCCACACCTTCAGCGGCTCCCGCTCGCTCTTTTCCTCCTCGCCGCCGATGTAGGGGATCAGGTTATCCACCATCTCGGGCCAGGTGGCGAAGGTCTTGCCCGCCCCGGAGATGGCCTGATAGGTGCACACCAGCACCTTCTCCACGCCAAACTCCCGCAGGGGGGACAGGGCGGGAACGTAGCTCTGGATGGAGCAGTTGGACTTTACCGCGATGAAGCCCCGCTTGGTGCCCAGACGCTGCCGCTGGGCCTTGATGACCTCAATGTGCTCCGGGTTCACCTCGGGGATAACCATGGGCACATCGTCCGTCCAGCGGTGGGCGGAGTTGTTGGACACCACCGGGCACTCGTGGCGGGCGTAGTCCTCCTCCAAGGCCCGGATCTCGTCCTTCTTCATGTCCACGGCGGAGAACACGAAGTCCACCATGCCGCAGATCTTTTCCACATCGTCCTGGGCGGAGAGCAGCACCAGATCCCTGGCCTGCTCCGGGATGGGGGTGTCCATGGCCCAGCGGCCCGCCACCGCCTCCTCGTACCGCTTCCCGGCGGACCGGGGGCTGGCGGCCACCGCGGTGAGCTGGAACCAGGGGTGGTTTTCCAAGAGGGTGACAAAACGCTGGCCCACCATTCCGGTCGCGCCGATAACGCCCACTTTATATTGCTCCATGACAATCTGCCTCCTGTGCGCCCGCCGGGAATTTGGGGCTTGCGGCCTGACGGCGGATACGCTATAATAAAAATACTGTCGAAATCCGGGGTACGCGGGGCACGGCCCCGCAGTATCTCCTACCAATATAACATTAACACGTTAAAGTGTCAATTTCACGCCGCCCCCCGAAGTGGAGAAATGGAGAAGCCCATGAAGCGAAAATTCGTGCAAATTGCAGCCCTTTGCCTGTCCGCCGTCTTGCTGGCCCTGTGCGCCGGAGGGAACCGGGCCGCCGCCGCCCCTGCCGGGAGCTCGGGCCGGATCATCCGGGTGGGCCTCCACTACGGCACCGGGTCCATGGAGGGGCTGAACTTCGCCAACACCACCGGGGAGGGCTTCCGCTTCGGGTACTACGACGGGAACGACCGGTTTGTCCCCCTGGGCTCCACCGGGCAGAAGGCCATCTCCGCGGTCAAGACGGTGAATGTCTATTACGGCACCTTCGGCGGCTACACCAGCTACCATTCCGCCCTGGCCGGGGCGGCGGTGGCGGTGGGGGAGTACCACCTCCAGCTCCCCGGCTCCTACGCCACCTTTGCCGAGGCCCAGGGGGCGGCGTCCGCCTACCAGGGGGGCTTCCCGGCCTGCATCGGCGGGGTGTTCTACGCCCGGATCGGGAACTACACCACCCGGGAGAAGGCGGTGGAGGCCCAGGCGGCCCTGGCGTCCCAGGGGGTGGAGGCGTCGCTGAAGGGCACGACGGAGTATGGGATCAGCGTGGTGATCACCGGCACCAATACGATCCTGTTCCAGTACGACGACCTGGGCCAGGGCACCGGGCTGGGCATGGAGCCCAACGCCGGAGGGCCGGGGGAGTACGTCACCCTCAGCAAGGGCTATACCTACGTGGGGGGCTTCCGGTTCGAGCGGGTGAGCGGCGGCAGCCTCACGGTGGTGAATCTCCTGGACTTTGAGGACTACATCAAGGGCGTGGTGCCCCACGAGATGTCCAACAGCTGGCCCATCGAGGCCCTGAAGGCCCAGGCGGTGGCCGCCCGGAGCTACGCCCTGTCCCTGGGCAGCAAGCACAGCAAGTACCATTTCGACATCTGCGCCGAGACCCACTGCCAGGCCTACTCCGGCCGCACCAGGGCCGGGAGCAACTCCGACGCCGCCGTGGACCAGACCGCGGGGCAGGTGGCCATGTGGAACGGGAAGATCGCCCAGACCGCCTACTACTCCAGCAACGGCGGGGCCAGCGAAAGCTCCTCCACCGTCTGGGGCAGCAATCAGGCCAACTACCCCTATCTGGTGGGCAAGGCGGACCCCTATGAGGCCGCCTCCGGGGTGCAGAACGACTACACCAAGACGGTGGACTCCGCCACCCTGGCCTCCAAGCTGAAGGCCGCGGGCTGCGACGTGGGGGGCGGCGTGGCCTCCATCGCCGTCACCTCCCTCACCGACTCCGGCAACCCCAAGCTGGTGACCTTCACCGGAATCAACGGCAAGAGCTATCCCTTGAGCAGCAGGGCGGTGGTGGGGATGCTTGGGCTGAGCTCCTACCGCTACGGCTTTGACACGGCGGCGGTGTCCACCCCCTCCGGCCCCTCCGGCCCCAGCTTGAGCGTCAACGGGAACCCGGTGAACGGCCTGGACGGGCTGTACGCCGTGGACGGATCGGGGAACATCGTCCCCGTGGGGGAGGACGCCTGCGTGATCACCGGAAGTGGCGAGGTTCAGCAGATCGGGCAGGGCGGCGGCTCCGGCGGCTCCACCGGGGGCGGGCTGGGCACTCTCAGCTCCACCACCGGGAAGAACGGCGTGTTCACCTTCATCGGCAAGGGCTGGGGCCATAACGTGGGCATGAGCCAGTGGGGGGCTTACGCCATGGCCAAACAGGGGTATACTTACCTCAACATCTTACAGTTCTACTATACTGGCATTACGGTGGGATATATGTGAAAACCTCGGATTTTTATTTCGACCTTCCCCCGGAGCTCATTGCCCAGACCCCCCTGGAGCGGCGGGACGGCTCCCGCCTGCTGACGCTGGACCGGGCCACGGGGGAGACGAAGCACCTGCACTTTTACGACCTGCCCGCCCTCCTGCGGCCTGGGGACTGCCTGGTGCTCAACGACAGCCGGGTGCTGCCCGCCCGCCTCATCGGGAAGCGGGCCGGGGGCGGGGCCTGCGAGGTGCTGCTGCTCATCGACCGGGGGGACAGGGTGTGGGAGTGTCTGGTGCGCCCTGGCAGAAAGCTGCGCCCCGGCGCGAAAATCACCTTTGGGGACGGCGAGCTGTCCGCCGAAGTGGTGGGCGAGGTGGAGGGCGGCAACCGGCTGGTTCGCTTCGACTACGAGGGCATTTTCCTGGAGGCCCTGGAGCGGCTGGGCAAAATGCCCCTGCCCCCCTACATCAAGGCGGAGCTGGCGGACGGGGAGCGGTATCAGACGGTGTATTCCAAGGTGACAGGCTCCGCCGCCGCTCCCACGGCGGGACTGCACTTCACGCGGCCGCTGCTGGAGCAGCTCCAGGCCATGGGGGTCAGGGTGTGCTATGTGACGCTCCACGTGGGGCTGGGCACCTTCCGCCCGGTGAAGGCGGAGAACCTGGACGAGCACGAGATGCACTCGGAGTACTGCATCATCCCCCAGGAGACGGCGGACGCCGTCAATGAGACGAAGCGAGCCGGGGGCCGGGTGATCTGCGTGGGCACCACCTCCTGCCGCACGGTGGAGAGCTGGGCGGAGGAGGACGGCACGCTGAAGGCGTCGGCGGGGTGGACGAGCATCTTCATCTATCCCGGCTACCGCTTCAAGGTGCTGGACGGGCTGATCACCAACTTCCACCTGCCGGAATCCACCCTGATCATGCTGGTGTCCGCCCTGGCGGGCCGGGAGCAGGTGCTGGCGGCCTACGCCGAGGCGGTGGGGGAGCGGTACCGCTTCTTCTCCTTCGGGGACGCCATGTTTATTGGAAGCAGGATAGATGAGCCGGAAAGCAAGAAGCCGGAAGCCCTTGAATAGAGGGGCTTCCGGCCTTTTTCATGCCTCTGGCTGCTTGTAGACAAATCGGTGCTCTATGCCGTTTTTGAAGGTGATGGACCGAATTTTGCCGTCCAAGATACAAAAGTTTTGAATTACGGATGTGACAAAATCCCGGACTATTTTCGGGTCCGACGCCTTGATGTATGCCTCGTAGTTGATGAACCTCCGCTCGGCCAACTGCTGGCTGATTATGAACAGGCTGGCCTTCGCCATGAAGTCCTCGTCGGACAGGTCGAAGGAGTTGGCTATGCGGCCGTCCAGCTCAGCGATCCGGGCGTCCATGTCGGCCAGGGAGTCGGCCAGCTTCTTCCGCTCCAGGATGAAGTCTTTCTCCGGCATCCCGGTCTCGTCGTACAGGTATGCGGCCATTAGTCTCTTCATGGCCCGCTCAGTCCGGCGGCGCTCAGACAGCAACAGGGCCCTCTCTGCGATGGAGCTGTCCCGGCTCTCCTCGCCATCCGTCATACTGGTCAAAATAACGCCGCTCTTCCCGTTCTTCACGAGCTGGTACATCTCTTCCAACCCTGGGCGCTCAATGGCCTCCACATCGGCAAATACGTCGCCCCTCAGCAGCTTCTTCTCGAAGGTCTTAATGCTGGTGGTTTTGCCAAAGCTCTTGTGGGCCTTCATGAGGTTCGATATGTAGTTCAGCACGAACGGGCCCAGGGTCACGTCTGAGATATACTTGTTGTCGCAGTCATTGAAGCGCCGGTGCCTGGAGCACAGATAGATGGATGGCCTCCACCCGTCGGACCGGGCCCGGTCGATGGTGGACTGCATATTGCTCCCGCAGCGCCCGCAGGTCAGGAGGCCGGCGAAGATGTGTACGTTCTTCCGGGTGTAGGCCCGGTTCTTCCCTGGACCGTTCCTCTGATTGGCTTCGAGCTGCTTACAGGCCCCATGCCAGTCCTCCTCGCTCACTATGGCAGGGTGGTGGTCATCGAACACGATCCACTCCGACTCGTCCCGGACGGACCAGTTTTTAAGCCCCTTTTTCTCGTTGCGGTAGTTGTACCTCATCTTGCCGCAGTAGAAAGGGTTCTTCAGCACTTGGGACACCGTGACCGGGTTCCACGGTTTCCCGGACCGCTGGCTCAGTCCCTTCTCGTTCAGGTCCCTTGCCACCTTCAGGGTGGAGCAATCCTGCCGGTACATCTCATATATCATGCGTACCACGGCGGCCTCAGTCTCGTTGATGCTGAACTCCTTCAGCTCTTTGTCGTACCCATACCCGAAGGGGACCCGGCCGCCGTTCCAAAGCCCCTGTTCGGCCCTGGACAACATGACGGCGGTGACACGCTCGGAGGTCATGTTTCGCTCCAGCTCAGCGAAGACCAGGATGATTTTCAGCATGGCCTCGCCTATGGCCGTCGAGGTGTCAAATTGCTCGTTCTTGGACACGAAGGTCACGCCGTAGTCCTTGAGCTCCTGGTACATGGAGGCAAAGTCCAGCAGGTTCCGGCTTATGCGGTCTATCTTCCACACCAGTATGTGGGAAAACTCCCCGGAGCGGACCTTCGCCATCATCCGCTGGTAGGCTGGCCGGTCGGTGTTCTTGGCGCTGTACCCGGCGTCCTCGAAGACCTCGTAATTCTTTATGCCCAGCACCAGCTCTGCGTACTTCGGCAGCTCTTCCCGTTGTAGCGGAAGGCTGTCCTTGTCTATCTGCCATTTGGTGGATACCCGGATGTAGATTGCCACCTTCAGCTCGCTCACGATGTCGATGATGCGCTTTTTCGTTTTGCTCATATCCACCTCCACGGCTGCGGAATGTCCACGGGACATCATGCGGGACCGTGGCGTGACATCCATATACCATTTCCGCAACTTTTCCGAAGAAAATCTCTCGTAACCAAACCATAACCAAACCAAACCATAACCAAAAGAAAATATTACGAATATAGGCCCTGCCCGAAGGCAGGGCCATTTGTCATTTCCCCCTGAAATCCACGACAGTCACGTTGCCGGTCTTACGCTTTATACGGCCTCGGATTTCTGCTCGTTCGACTGCTTCGGAGCCAATGCTTTTTCTTCGTCCGTGAGGACGAGATCGAGCTGCATCCATATCATCTTCTTCGTATGAGCGTCAGCCCGCTCATACCCGGCGATGAGGGCCCGTATCTCAGGAGAGGGAGGCTGGTCCGGGACAGAAGAGGTCGAGAGCCCCAGCATATAGTCCACCGATACCCCCATGGCGGCAGCCATCCTTGCGACGTACTCGATTTTCGGATTGTGGACCCCGGTCAAGTACCGGGAGATGGTGGCGTCCGGTATATCGGTCTGAACAGAGAGCCACTGTTGGGTAAAGCCCTTCTGCTTCATGATGTCCCGCATATTCTCCCGCAGCACCTTGGAGAAGTCGATGTCCATGAAAATCACCTTCCGTTTCTGTAAAGATTGTACCCGAAGACTACGCTATTATCAAGCATATTTACGAACTTGGGAATTTTTGATTGACAACTTCGTTTCGGTATGTTAAGATACCATCATCCAACCCAAACCTGCACCGCAGGAACGACAGAGAAGAGGAGGGTCATGAATGACTATTGACCAGAAGGTTGAGGCATACCGCATGAGGCTGGAAGGAGCCACCCTCCAGTCGATTGCGGACCACTTCGAGGTATCGCTGGAATGGATACGGCAGATCGTACCGCCCATCGAGGGCAAGACCTGGAGTCTGGAAGGTATGAGGAACCGGTGTGTGTATCCTGGTATCGCCCAGTGGCTCTATGAGAACCGCTGCACCTACGCAAAGCTGGCCGAGCTCATAGGAGCTCCCCAGGCATCGGTATCCCGCTGGATGAACGGCGTCCACAAACCGAACAAGCCCACCATCGACAAAATCCTGAAAGTCACCGGCATGACGTATGAACAGGCATTTGGCGAGGAAGAGAGCTCCCAGCCTGAAGAGGCTGCGGGGCTTGGGTGATATTTTTTTGCCCCGCTCCTACGTTTTCGTAGGATGTTTCACATGAAACTTCATTATCGTAATTATACCAGGAAGAGGTGAAATGATATATGCCTAAAATGGCGACGAAAGCCGCAGACAACGTGTTCTACAAAGCACGAATGGAGGCGGCAAAGTGGAATGACAAGCTCAGCTCCAGGGAAGGGGCCGCAGAAGTCACCGGCCTGGACAGAACGAGGATCGCTTACATAGAGCTTGGGACCATTACCCCGTACCCGGAAGAAATCCTCATCCTGGCAGACTGCTACAACGCCCCCGAGCTGTGCAATCACTACTGCGCCCGGATGTGCCCCATTGGGTGCCAGACGGTGGAGCCCCTGGAGGTAAAGGAAATCGAGGCGGCAACACTTCAACTCCTGTCAGCGATCCGCAACCTTCCGAAGATTACGGATGAGCTGGTGGACATCGTAGAAGATGGCCGGATAGACGAGGATGAGCGAGAGAGCATGGAGTCCATCCTGAGTACGCTCCGACAGGCCGCCAACCGCATCAAGGCCCTGGAGCTGGTGTATGAGAAGTGTCTCCGTCCCCACGGGGAGGGCCAAGATGGACAGTAAGGAGAAGGCCATGAAGATAAAGATGCTGCAAAACATCCTGGAGAAGGAGTACGGCATCACCAGTCCGGCGGAGCTCATGGAGGCCATGAGGAATATGCCGAAGCTGGACATCTCCATCTTCGTAACCACTCCGTCAGGGAAGGGGTGTTTGTCATGACCAGAACCTACGAAAACGTAGGAAGAGCGGCCGGAAACCGCAGGACGGTAAGACGACGCCGTAGGCGCTCGGCATGGGTAGCCGCAATCGTATCGGCAGTTACATATGCGGCGGGCGTCCTCGTCATCGTCATGTACGCAAGGGCCGTCTGGTTCGACACCGTGGGCGCCGAGCTTCCGCCGTAATCGCCGCCGGTATCCACCCATCAGCCTGTCCAGACCCCTCCACCGACGGAACCGGCCAGTGAAGAGCCGGTGGTCGAGAGCCGGTATGTGCTCTACGACATCCAGCTCTCCGAAGAGCTCCAGCATTACACGCAGGATGTATGTGAGGAATACGGAGTGAGCTACCCCCTGGTCATCGCCATCATGAAGAAGGAGTCCGAGTTCCGGTCGGATGCCGTCAGCGCCACCAACGACTACGGCATCATGCAGATTAACGGCGGGAACCACGAGTGGCTGGAAGGGGTGCTGGGCATCACTGACTGGTTCGACCCCCAGCAGAACATCCTCGCCAGCGTTTATATGCTGGCCCAGTTCAATGGGTACGAGGATGTCCACCAAATCCTGATGAGCTACAACTGCGGCCCGTCTGGAGCCAAGAAGCTCTGGGCGGAAGGCGTTTACAGTACGGCTTACAGCCGGTCAGTGGTAGAAATCCTGGAAGGATTGGAGGTGATGAACGATGGATGAGAAACTGAAGGCGGAGCTGGTGAAGGCCATCGAAACCGCAGAGCTCAGGACCGGCCGGAAGTTCGACCCCGCTGTGGTCTATGATGTTCTGAAGTACAGCATCAACAAGCTGAGCTACATCGGGAAGGACATGGACTACCTGCCCCTGCTCTTTGAGAACGAGCTCAGGGACCACGTTATGCGTGAGAAAATCAACTGGAGAGGAGCGATGAACGATGTGCTCAATCTGCGGCCATGTCCCGTGTCTCAGCCGGTGTCCTAACGCCCCGGACCCGCCGGCGATCTACACCTGTAAGGTGTGCGGCGAGAGCATCGTGTCCGGCGACGACTACTACAAGCTGGACGGAGAGTATTACCACGATGACTGCTTCGAGGATAAGGCCGTGGACATCCTTCTGGACCAGTTCGGGGCCATGAAGAGCGTTGCGGAGGTGGACCAATGGGACTGAATATCCCGCAGCTCCCGGAGTTGACCTTTGAGGAGGACAGCCACACCTACCGGCTGGATGGTCTCATCATCCCCAGCGTGACAACACTGATGAAACCGCTCTCGCAAGCGTACTACGGCGGTATCGACGCCAAGGTCCTGGGTCAAGCCGCCGACCGGGGCTCTGCGGTCCACAGCGCCATCGACCTCTATTCCAAGTACGGCGTCATCGACATCGAGCCGGAGCTGGAAGGGTACTTCGAGGCGTTCCGGGCCTGGGCCAAGGATTTTGAAGTGAAGCCCTACGCTACCGAGACCAGGACGTACAACCGATCCCTGCTGTATGCCGGGACGGTAGACATGAGCTGCTCCGAGAAAGGCGTGGACACCCTGGCCGACTTCAAGACCACGGCATCGTTCTCGTCCATGCTCTGCGGTGTGCAGCTCGAAGCATATGACCGGGCCCAGGAGAGCCACGGGGTCAAGTACCAGAACCGGGTCATCATCCAGCTCAAGAAGGATGGCACCTACCGGAGGCACACCGATTTTCCCCCGAGGGCGGAGTGCTGGAGGGTGTTTACCTCTCTGCTGAATGTGTCCGGTTTCATCGCAAAGTACAGCAATAAGTAGGAGGAGTGAATATGGCAGAAAACGTCAACGAGACCGTGATGTCCGTCATCGAGAACCCGACGGCCATCGACGAGAACGCCCTGAAGACGCAGACCATCGACCTGGAGGTGCGGGCGGATGCCCTGGTGGTCACGAACGATGAGGAGTACCAGGACGCCGCTGAGTTCCTGAAGGTGCTGAAGGATCAGGCCGGCAAGGTCAAGGATTTCTTCAAGCCCATCAAGGACGCCGCTCACAAGGCCCACAAGGAGGTCTGCGACCGGGAGAAGATGATGCTGGAGCCCCTGACCAGGGCTGAGGCCGTCATCAAGAAGGCTGCGGGCGGATACCTCGCCGAACAGGAGCGTAAGCGCAGGGAGGCGGAGGAACGGGCCCGGCGAGCGGCCAAGGAGGAGGCCGACCGTCGTATGGCCGAGGCAATCGAGCTGGAGAACCAGGGCAGGGTGGAGGAAGCCGCCGCCGCCATGGAAGAGGCGGAAATCATCGACAGCGCCACCGTCGCCGTTCCCACGTCCCCGGCTAAGAAGGTCAGGGGTGTCAGCTCCAGCAGGGATTGGGAGCTCGTCAGCATCGACGAGGCCAAGGTCCCTGTGGATGTCGCTGGAACCGTTATCCGGCCTGTGGACTCCGGGGCCATCATGCGCCTCGTCCGGGCCAGCAAGGGCACCATCAAAATCCCCGGCGTCACCTACAAGGAAACCGTGAGAATGAGCGTTAGGAGGTCGTGAAAATGTCCAATGAGCTCAGGAAGGTGGAGTATCAGTCCATCTCCGGCATCCAGGTCGAATTGGATGCGGATACCGTTATCAAGTATTGCGCCAGGGGCAACGGCAACATCACGCCGCAGGAGGTGGCCCTGTTCCTCCGCACCTGTCAGGCCAAGCGCTTGGACCCCCTGGAGAACGGCGAGGTGTACCTCATCAAGTATGACAACACCAAGCCCGCCCAGATTGTCGTGGGCAAACACGCCTACCTCCGCCGGGCGGACCGCAACCCGGAGTACCGGGGCAAGAAGAGCGGCATCGTCATCGTCCGGGACGGCAAGGTCATCCAGAAGGAAGGCTGCTGCCTGTATAAGGTTCTGAACGAGACCCTCATCGGCGGCTGGTGCCGGGTGTTCCGCCGGAGGGCTGGGGCCGATGTCGATGAGGAGTTCTACCGGGAGGTGGCCTTGGAGGAGTATAGCAGCGGACAAGCCAACTGGAAGGTTAAGCCCGCCACCATGATTGAGAAGGTCGCCGTCAGCCAGTGTTTGCGGGATGCCTTCCCGAATGACTACGAGGGCCTGTACTCTGAGGACGAGATGCTGGCGTCCGGGGCAATCCCGGCGGAGTACACCGTGGTGGAGGACGGGGACGCCCCTGCGCCGGAACCTCCCCCGGAAGACCCCGTTATCTCTGTCAAGCAGCGTGAGGCCCTGTTCGAGTTGGCCCGCAACCACTTCGACGCCGATGTTGTCAACGATGTGGTCAGGAGCATCATCAGCGAGTTCGGTATGAACAGCACCAAGGGTATGACGACCAGCGTCTACAACCAGGTCATGGACCGGCTCAAGGAGACCATCGAGAACCTCTCGGAGGACGCCCCCGGTGGCGAGGAAGGCCCCGGCTCCGGCCAGGACCAGTGAACAACTCAGGGGGGGGGCGGGTCCTCCGCCCCCCGTAAAGGCAGGTGATACGAATGGTGTGGATAAGTATGTACCGGGAGCTCCTGACGCACCCGAAGCTCCGAAAGTTCATGCGGTCATCCGGGCTCTCCAGAAACGAGGCCGCCGGTACGCTCTTCTCCGTATGGGCCTGGGGGGTTGATAACGCCGAAAGGAACGGAATGATCCTGGAGGCAGACAGGCGGGACATAGCTGATGTCATTTCCGCCGGTTCCGGTCTCTCGGACGGAGTGAAGCCGTCCAAGGTGGTTGACAGCATGGTCGAGTCCGGCTGGATAGATGAGCTCGACGGCCACCTGTATCTGCACGACTGGGATGAATGGCAGGAGATGTACTACCGCTTCATCGACAAGAGGGAGAAGGATACGGCCAGAAAGCGTCGGGCCAGGGAAGCAGAGAAGGAAGCGGCTGGGCTCCCCCCGCCGTCCCCACCTGCCCCGCCTCCGCCCGTTCCTCCCCCGTCCTCTGAGGAGGAACGGGCGGAAGAGCCCAGGGATAAGTCCAAGAAGGCGACGAAGCCGAAACCGGAGAAGAAGAAATACGGCGATTTCGTCAGCATGACGGAGGAGGAGTACGGCAAGCTCGTCAGCGAGTATGGGCAGGAGGCGGCCAAGCGTATGGTCGAAATCCTGAACAACTACAAGGGGGCCACCGGTAAGCCGTACAAGAGCGACTATCTGGCTATCCTGAACTGGGTGGTCAAGCGCATCAAGGAGGAGTCCCCGACCCTCATCAGGCCGAAACCGTCAGAAACCTCGGCATCTGGTCATGATGGCTCCCCGGTCCCGGAAGAATGGAGGAATTTCAGACGTGGAGAGGCTTAATTTTGGTCTGCTGTCCCCCGTCATCGAAGCGGCGGCCAGGGAGAACGCCAAGGTGGAGGGTGACTACTTTGACGAAGAGGGGTTCCTGTGCTGCGGGAAATGCCACACCAGAAAACAGTGTGAGGTCAAGCTCCCGGAAGGTCTGGGCCGGGGCAGAACGGAGCGGTTCCCCGTCATGTGCGAGTGCCGCCGTAAGGCCGTCGAAGCTGAGGAAGCGGCGGAGCTCAAGCGCAAGGAGATGGAGGTCGTCCAACGTCTCAGGAAGGAGAGCCTGATGAGCCCCCGGTTCGAGGAAGCTACCTTCCAGAACTTCCGGGTGGATCAGGCCAACGCCTACAACCTGAAGCTGTGCCGCCGGTATGCGGAGCACTTCGACAAGATGGTGGAGAAGAACCAGGGGCTCATCTTCTATGGAGATGTGGGGACCGGGAAGACCTTTGCGGCGGCCTGTATCGCCAATCACCTTCTGTCCCGTGGGGTCCCGGTGGTGATGACATCCTTCATCAAGCTGCTGAGCTCCATGCAGACCTTCGGTAACGACAACGAGCGCCTGATTGCCAACCTGAACCGGGCGAAGTTGCTTATCATCGACGACCTGGGGGCTGAGCGGGATACGGACTTCGCACAGGAGCACGTCTACAACATCATCGACAGCAGGTATCGGGCCAAGCTGCCCCTCATCATCACCACGAACATGACCATCCAGGAGATACGGGAGCCCAACAGCACCCGGTACGCAAGGATTTATGACCGGCTCTCGAAGATGCTCCCCATGGAATTTGCCGGCGGTTCCTGGCGCAAGGATGATGCAGCCCGCAGTCTCACGGAAATGAAGAAATTTTTGGAGGGAAACGATGGATAGAATTTACATCGGACTGGAGGCCGACCGGCTGGCCGTTGCCTCCATCCTGGTCAAGAACAAGTACACGGTCCGGCAGGGCTCCCAGCGCCGGGGCACCGGCAAGAGCTACGATTACTTCCTGGAGTACGATCGGAACCCGGACGCCGACACCCCGAAGAAGGGAGCCGGGACGGATGAGGGCTAACTTCTGCATCCTCGGAGAGCCACAGGGGAAGGGGCGTCCCAGGTTCTCCACCGTCTGCGGCCACGCAAAGCCCAGGACGCCGGAAGAGACGGTCCTGTATGAGAATTTGGTCAAGACCGAGTACCGCCGCCAGACCCACGAGCTCCGGTTCCCGGATGACGCCATGCTGGATGTCAGGGTAATCGCCTACTACTCCATTCCGAGGTCCGTCAGCAAGAAGAAGCGTCAGGCCATGCTTGACCACAAAATCCGCCCCACGAAGAAGCCCGACTTCGACAACATCGGCAAGGTCATCTGCGACGCCCTGAACAAGATCGCCTACCGGGATGACTCCCAGATTGTGGACGCTCAGGTTCGGAAGTTTTACAGTGACCGGCCCCGTGTGGTCGTCACAATCATGGAATGTGGAGGTGCGACGCCATGAAAGATGTGGCCTGGGGTGTCATCCACGGGGAGGGCACCATCGTCTGCAAGTGTGACCGGTGTGGTAAGAAGGAGGAGTACCCCTTCGACAACGGCCACCCAGACTTCAAATCGTTCCAGAAGAAGCTCTTCGGCATGGGCTGGAAATCGGCCCAGGTCTTCGGAGAGTGGCACGACTTCTGCTGCGAGGATTGCCGCAACGAGTACATCAAGAACAACACATAGGAGGAACAGATTATGACAGCTCAGAACATCTACCCGCTGTCCCTGAACGGGGACACCTTCAACGCCCTGAAGTCCGACTACGACGCCATGCTCCGCCAGACCCTCACCAAGATGGAGGACCTGAAGGTGGAGGACGCTACCATCACCGTCAAGGTGGCTGTGACGCTGGAGAAGGATCAGGCCCGTGACTTCCAGGCCAACGGCTACGATGCCATGCGGGACATCGTGAAGCCCACGTTCAAGCACGAAATCAGTACCGTCATGCAGGTCAAGGACAAGAAGAGCGGCTCACTGGGCGGGACCATGGAGCTGGTCTGGGACCAGGAGCTCGGCCAGTACGTCATGCGGCCCATCGACAACGGCCAGACCACCTTGTTCGACCAGCCCGGCGGAAGCACCGGCTCCGTCGTGGATGCCGAGTACACTGTCGTCGATGATACCCCGGCGCTCCCGGCCGGTGCCTCCGCTCTCCCGGCCCCGCAGGAGGAGCCCGAGGACGGAGGCCAGGAGAGCGAGGAGCTCAAGGAGCGGTGGGACACCTTCTACTGGCTCCTAAATTTCGATGGCACCCCCATGAAGGTGCTGGAGGCCATGGGCAACTACACGGTGCGTACGGAGGCCAACAAGGTCATCCTCACCTCGGCCAACCATCATACCACCCTGTACTGTTCCGGCGAAATCCTGAGCTCCCACGTCGGTCACAGGCTGGTTTGTAAGGCATCTGGCAAGGTGGAAGGCAACCCGAACACCATCTCCATCATCTGCGAGGAGTGCGACGAGACCCTGTTTGAGCTCCATTCCCCGGCGTGGACCGCTGACGAGGAGCCTGTGGAGCCCGTCGAGGAGGACCCGGAGGACTACCCGTATGAAGAGCCGGGCGAGGAGGGTAAAGAGGAATGAACGACACCAAGATCGAGTGGTGCGACATGACCTGGAACCCCGTTACCGGCTGCCTCCACGGGTGCGAATACTGCTACGCCAAAAAAGTCGCCCATCGCTTCGACGGCAAGGTATTCGATACGTCGCCTCTTCCCGGTGGCCTCCATGTTTTGGAGGACAGACCGCCGTGGCCCCCGTACCCCTACGGCTTTGCCCCCACGTTTCACCGCTACCGGCTGGGAGACCCGGCCAGTAAGACCAAGGGCAAGACCATTTTCGTCTGTTCCATGGCGGACCTCTTCGGTTCGTGGGTCCCGACGAAATGGATTGTCGATGTCCTGGATGCCTGTCTCGCCGCTCCTCAGCATCGCTATCTGTTCCTGACGAAGAACCCCAAGCGGTATCTGGAGCTGGATGAGATGGCGCTCCTTCCGCTCCAGGGCAATTTCTGGTACGGCTCTACTGTCACCTCCCCGTCTACGGATTATTTTACATGGTCATATACATTCAACACATTCGCCAGCATTGAGCCGTTGCTTGAGCCGTTTGGTAATTCGTACAGCGACCAAACTAGGTCTCTTGGATGGGTCATTATCGGTGCTGAGACCGGGAACCGGAAGGGAAAGGTGATCCCGGATAAGGCATGGGTTCAGGAAATTCAGGAGTATTGCCGGGAGAATGACATTCCGGTATTTATGAAGGATAGCCTTATCCCCATCATGGGAGAGGCTGGTATGGTCAGGGAGTTCCCGTGGGAAGGAGGATGCAGGGCATGACGATTAAGGATTTTACGGTCGGCCAGACCGCCTACGCCATGGGCGACGGTTACAGCACCATGATAGATAAATATAGCGTTTCGGAAGTGCGGGTCGAAAAAGTCGGCCGCAAATACGTTACCATCGCCGGGAATTGGGGAGAGCAGTTTGAGGAAACTTCTGCGAGCAGGTCATACCTCATTGAGCATAGGGATTGTGGTACGCCCAGGCTCCTTTTCCCGTCCCGCAAGGCGGTGGACGACTACATTGAGCGTGAGGAGCTGAAAACGTGGGTGCGGACGGCGGCTGGATGGGGTAACATCGACCGATACACTCTTCATCAGCTTCGTGCCGTCAAAAAGATTTTAGAAGGAGAAAATGAGGAATGAAAGAAAAGTTCCTGGAAATCTACCGTGAGAATATCACCCGTCCCGGTGCCGAGGAGTTCCTGAAGTGGCTGGAGTCCACCGACTTCTTCACGGCCCCGGCCAGCACCCGCTTCCACCTGTCCCGCCCCGGTGGGCTGGTGGAGCACAGCGTCCATGTCTACGAGCGTCTGAGCGCCCTGAAGGAAAGCGAGTGG
This sequence comes from uncultured Oscillospiraceae bacterium, assembly GCA_910585265.1. GTDB lineage: Bacteria > Bacillota > Clostridia > Oscillospirales > Oscillospiraceae > Enterenecus. The sequence goes on from CAJUCA010000002.1 coordinate 56,480, forward strand.
AACTTCCACCCGGATATGGACCTGTCCGATGAGACCATCGCCATTGTCGGCCTCTTGCATGACATCTGCAAGGCGAACTTCTACGGCGTAGAAATGCGGAACCGTAAGAACGAACAGGGCAAGTGGGAGCAGTACCCCTTCTACATCGTGAATGACCGGCTCCCCTACGGCCACGGCGAGAAATCGGTCTACATCATCTCCAGTTTCATGAAGCTCAGCAGGGAGGAGGCCATGGCGATCCGCTGGCACATGGGCTTCTCCGACAACGAGTTTAAGGCTGGCGGCTTCTCCGTCGGAAATGCCTTCGAGAAGTTCCCCCTAGCGGTGCTGACCCACATCGCCGACCTCCAGGCTACCTACCTGGACGAAGGAGATGAGGAGGCATGAAGAAAGGTTACGGAGATATGTATGAAGACCAGTACAGACATATTTCTGCCAGACTTATGAGACTGGATGAATTGAACTTGAGCATACAGAAAGTATCTGGATACACCGTAGAACAGTTATTTCAGATGTTTTTGTCAGGCTATGAGTTGAAACCTCCAGAATATCAGAGCATTGAAAATATCAGTAAAGTAGTAGGTGTAAAAGTGATGAACGAGTTGAGCGTGTTTCAAAGGGCCATCGCTACATGGGGTGAGGATGCCCAGATGAAGATGGTGCTGGAGGAGATGTCGGAACTTCAGAAGGAAATCTGCAAGTTCTGGCGTGGCAAGGACAACCGGGACGCCATCGCCGACGAGGTGGCCGACGTGGAAATCATGCTCGGCCAGTTGAAGGTAATGCTGGACATCGGCGGCGATGTTGGGCGACACAAAACAACGAAGCTGCTCCGCTTGCAGAAGAGATTGGAGGGGCAGGGATGAGCGAAGTAATCCGTGTCCCCGCCCGGCTGTCCGGCGTCTCGGACGGCGTGGAGCTCCGGGCCAAGTGTTCCGTCGCCAGATACCGCATCAAGAACAGCGTGGCCGTCAGTGTCAAGGGTAAACCCCGGCTCCACCCCTGTAAAATCATGGCTAGCTACTCTGAGGGTACAGTGTCGGTGTCGGTCCCAGAAACGTCCTTCAGCGTGACCGTCCGTTTGGATGAGGTCATGGCGGTCCTGAAAGAGGCGGCAGATGCCAGCCGGTCGGCTGAGGATATGCTTCAGGAGGAAAGAGACCATGCCCAAGAATGTGCAGCCCCGCAGGGGTGACATCTTCATGGCGGACCTCGCCAGAGACCCGCTTACTCGTCAGAGCGGGGTCCGCCCGGTGGTCATCATCCAGAACGACCGGGGCAACGTGAACAGTGGCAGCGTGATTGCCGTCATCGTAACCAGCAGCCACAAGAAGAAACTGCCTACCCATGTCCACCTGTATCCCCGCCATGGGGTCAAGCGTCCCAGCACGGCCCTGTGCGAGCACATCATCACCATCGAGAAGAGCTGCTTGCTGAACCACCTGGGAACCATTGTGAACACGGACGCTGAGTGCCAGATTGATGACGCTCTCCGGGTCAGCATCGGGTTGAGGGCATAAAAAGAGCAGCCCCGCCTCCCGAAGGAGCCGAAGCCGCTACATGATCTGCAACTTCATTGTAGCATAATTCCTTGAGAAGTCAAGAGGAGGCAAGGGCATGAAGAAAAAACCAATCAGTACCACACTCACCACTGAGCAGCGCAGGGAAATCATCGGTATGGCTTCTCAGGTCGCCATAGAGCAGTATCAAAAGGCCGCCGAACGTGCCAAGCAGACCGCCAGGGATAAACGCCTCCACAACACGAAACTGTTGATGGAGAAGTACCGCAGTTTTGTCATACATAGCGAGAGTGCCGTATATGACGCTGCCCAGGTAGACGATGATTTCGACCTGGATGACCTGCTGGAGCTCATGGACTGCGGAACCGGGGATAGGGAACTGGCTGTAACCAGCGTCCGGGAAAGTGCAGCCCGCACCCGCATCCTGGTCCACCACATCAACCGGATGCTGGACTACTTCAAGTACCGCTGCGATCACTCCCCAAAGCCGGAGGACGCCCGACGGTACAGAATCATCCACTACTCATACCTCGCTGAGGAAAAGGAGCAGAAAACCTTCCAGGAGCTCGCAGATGAAGAGAGTGTGGACATCAGCACCATCTACCGGGACCATAAGGCTGCGCTTCGTCAGTTGAGTGCCCTGATTTTTGGGTACTTTGAGTGACTTGCAAAAATCGTACCATTGACACGCAAAATCCCAATATGGTAAGGTGTAATCCGAAAGAGACCGCAAGAGCAGAATCGCCCTTGCGGTCTCCGTTTACCCCCCTTATTGTGCAATTCGTCAAAAGTGCTAAATTCGGGGGGGGGGGGGGTAACTTCTTGTTGTATATTATATACAATACCCTCTCGCAACCTCTCAGCGGCGGCCTCTGCCAGCTTTCGGATAGCGTTCTTGAAAGCTGACATATCCTCATCCTCGGTAAGGGCCCGCAGGTCAATATAGAGGTACTGTGGTGAGTCCCAGATTAGCTTCTGGGCGTAGTGCTGGGCCCGTCCCGGCATATCAGTCAGTATCTCCCGAACGACCGCCTCGGTCCACTCTCCGCCCAGGTAGTTTGCTACATCTGGTACGCAAACATCAAAGGTGCAAAGTGGGCGGTCCGACTTCCGCCAGAAACTCACTGTAAATAGCCTGACATCACCGGCCTTGGCGAAGAATGTGGGGAATTTGGTTCCTCTCCGGTGATCGCATACCAGACCGATGCTGGTAGCATAGGACTTTAGGGCATCGGCCACTGGTATGGCATCCTGCCTACCCTCGGCAAGCAGGAAGGCAGAGAAGTTGGCGGCGTTCCACTCCACATTCCGGGCGGGCGTCCGCTTGGCCTTCGTGATAGGGGTCTCTCCGACTACATTGGAGGTCAGCATCGTAGCTTCCTCGGTTTTGTACTGCCGTAGCTCCACACCGTAGACCTCGATGCCCTCCATGTTCCGGTCCATGAACTCGATTAGCGTTTTTAGGCTGGACGGGATACGGTCTGCGGCAAAAACCATCTTCACCCTCTCGGCCTTCAGGCAGTTTGCCACCTGCATCCAGAACTCATCGTTGTCGTAGGCTTCCAAGGTTCCGGGCTCGTCATTGTTCTGCCGGAATAGCTCCCTCAACTCGTCAGCGTCCCAGGTGGACACCCTGGAGGCATAGTCAAGCATCTGGGCAACCACCTCACGGCGGGCTCTGGTGTCGGTACTTCGCTTCACCTCCACCAGCACCGGCACCCCGCTCTGGTCAACGAGTAGATGGTCCAGGAAGTAAGCGTTACTGCTGTCATCGCCCTCGGCTACGTCGAACTCCCTCGCAACCAGCATCATCCGAGCCCCGTCCGGTGCCCCGTCCCTCAGCATCAGGTTCGGATTATCGGCGATGATTTTTTGCAGGATGTCTTCAGAATCATATCGGTGTTCGCTCATTTCTATCGCCCTTTCCCCGGACATGAAGTACAGATTAGCTCCCATGGCAAGTCTCCTTTCGTAAACAATCTGTTAATGCGGCAAAACCCGATTGACGTTGGCGGAACCCTTGTGGGACAATGGATTCAGGGAGGTAAAAGAAACCGGCCACCGCTGCTGGAACAGCGATGACCGGAGGGGCCCGATAATCGAGCTTCGCATCAGTTTGATTATAACATCAGCGGGCCCCTTGTCAATCCGCAAAAACGTAAGAAAGGAGCTTCGACAATGAGCGTATCCCAAATTTTGCAGGTCATCCTCATTGTGACCGATACCCTGGCGGATGCCACTGTCGGTCCGCTCGATAAGGACAAGATCGTCGGTGCCGTTGGTATCTTGGGTATGCTGGAAGACACCTTGATGGCCCAGGCGAACGGAGGTATGGAAAATGCGTGAAGTGTCCATCCGGGAGCTGGGGCACTCCCAGTACCTCGTGTCCTACGGCGGTAAGTTTTCCTTCCGGGCGGCGGTCGAGAACGGGGTGAGCTACGTTGGCCTGTCCGATCTGGCCGGGTGCTGCGGGTACACCTCCGGGACGAAGATGGCCCAGCGCACCAACGTCCCCAAGGTCAAGATTGATGTCAGGCACCGGGACGGCCGCATGGTGGGCAAGACATCGCCCATGTGGTTCCTGGCGATAGATGATGCCGTCCAGTTTGTCCAGGAACGGGCTGTGGACGACGGCTTCAGGAAATGGTTCATTGGCTACGCCGACACCCTGCGGAAGCTGTCTACATCTGTCCAGAACGATACCGCCCCCGCATCCACCCGCCCGGCGCAGGGTAAGCCCAAGGCACCGGAAGCGAAGCCGAACACCGGCGTGAATATCTCCCCGGAGCTGATAGACCGCATCATCGTTGATCTGCTGGCTCTGAAGCAGGGGATGACATCAGCGTAAAACCTACCCCCAGGGGGCCGGCCGCAAGGCCGGCTCTCTCACGTTTTATAGGAGGAAGCACAATGGAGAAGCGCATCGAACGCTGTACGATGAGGGCCGGGGACATCAAGACCGGGTTCGGGAACCCCCGGAAAATCATCCGCAACAAGATGGATGAGCTGGAGCAGAGCTTCGAGATGTTCGGGGACTTCGGCATCTACCTCATCGACGAGCAGGACAACATCATCGCCGGTAACCAGCGGCTCAAGGTCGTCCTGCGGAAGTATGGCCCGGACGTGGAGCTGGACTGCAAGCGGCTCATCGGCTACACCGAAGCGGAGCTGCGGGCCATCAACATCAAGGACAACACCCACGCCGGAGAGTGGGACCTGGACCTCCTGGCCGACTGGACAGCCGACCTGACCCTGGACCTGGGCATCGACCCGAAGGAGGCCAAGAAGAACCCGGAAGAGATGACCGTCAAGGACATGGAGCTGATTCGCTATGAGAAGTACGACTACGTTCTCATCGTCTGCCGGAACGAAATCGACTACAAGAACCTCCAGCGGGCCCTTGGCCTGGAGAAGCGGAAGATGATTGTCTCGCAGAAGCGCAAAATCCAGGCAAGGGCCGTCTGGTTCGATGACATCAAGGCCCAAATCGTTCCAAAGGACGAAATGCAGGAAAGTGAGGATGTATAAGTATGAAAGTGGTCATCACCGGCTGCGGCCGGCACAGCAAGAGCTTAGTCCAGTCCCTCAAGAACAACGTGGACGGCAGGGAGGTCGAAGTCATCGGTATCAACAACAGCCCTGCCAACATCCTGCGGTCCGATGTGGATGAGGCCATCATCGCCCCGTCCATCACGGACCCGGACTACATCGACTGGCTCCTGGACCTCTGCACCAGGAAGAAGGTCGATGTCATCCTTCCGTACATCACGGCGGAGCTGCCCATCCTGGCGGCCAACCGGGAGAAGCTGGAGTCCACCGGCACGAAGGTGTCCGTGGCTTCGGAACGTACCCTCATGGTGGCGAACGACAAGGTGGAGCTGGCCCGTATGTTCCCGGAGTATATGCCCAAGCAGACGGTGGTCCGGTCGTCTGCCGAAGTCCGTAGCTTCGCCCGGAGTATCGGCTACTACACCGGTACGCCTCTCTGCTGCAAGCTGGCCGATAAGTGTGGAGGAACCGGTTTCGCCATCCTGGACGAGAAGAAGTACCTGGACATCGGGTCCTTCAACAAGATGGGTGTGAACCGCTACATCAGCATCGACCAGCTCTGCGAGATCGCCGACAAGGTGGACGCCGACATCATCCTCCAGGAATATGTGGATGGAGACGATTACAGCGTATGCGTCCTGGCGGACCACGGGAAGGTGAAGACCCTGTGCGGCTTCATCGGGTACGCCATGGAGTACGGAGCTGTCACCCAGGGGGAGATCGTCAGGAACGATTGGGCCTACACCCTCGCCTACAAGCTCACCGAGAAGCTGGAGCTGGACGGCAACGCCTGTTTCGATTTTATCATCCGGCGCACTGGTCGTCCGGTCCTGCTGGAGTGCAACCCCCGCATCAGCGCCACCATCCCCTTCATCGCCAAGGCCGGCACCGATCTGGTCTACCTGCGCTGTAAGCAGCTCCTCGGCGAACCTATCGACACGAACGTCTCCTTCGACTACGGACTGAAGATGGTGAAATACTATGACGCCCACTACTACCGCTGAGAAGCCGGAGAATTTCGGCATCTACTGTATGTCCATGAGCCGGTGGGATGCCATCATGACCAAGAACCTGTTTGAATACTGCACCTATGTCGTCAGGGAGGAACAGGTCGAGAAGTACCGGGCCGCCGGGGTAGAGGACCTACTCATCATCCCGGCGGGTGCTGTCCACGATTTCATGACCACCTTCTACTGGATCATCGAGAACACGCCGGAGGATGTCATCTGCATCGTGGACGACGACGTGAAGGTCATGTGCTACCGGAACGATAAGCGGTATCCCATCGTGGATGGCAACGGAAACCCGGACGTGGAGACGGCAACCATGGAGTGTGAGCGCATTGGGCAGCTCCTCTCCGACCTGGGGTTGGGGCTCGCCTTCGACAACCCCAACTACGCATCCTACATCTACGACCGGGAGTTCGGCTTCAAGGGTATGCCGGGCCATATCCGCTGGGTGAACAAGGCCGGCTTCAAGGCAAAGCTGAACGAGGAGGACCCGGCCACCAGCGACATCGACATGGCTATGCAGGAGCTCCTCATGAACCGGGTTATCCTGCTGCCGAAGTATTACTGTACCACGGCCCTGATGGACACCAACGCTGGCTCCAACAGTGCCCGCAAAGCTCACACTGACATGACGATTGCCATGCACAATAAATGGGGAGTGTATTATGAGTACGACTATCGAAAAAATGTTGCAAGAATCGGCGTTAAGCGGTAAGCAGCTTCTCACGCCGCTCTATATCGTCAACAAGCCCATCCTGGAGGAGAACATCGACCAGCTGTATGCCGCCTTCCGTAGCCGGTTTGATAAGTTCATCTTCGGCTATTCGTATAAGACCAACCCCGCCGGCGGTGTCCTCGACATCGTTCACCGCAAAGGGGCCTACGCCGAGGTGGTATCTCCGATGGAGCTGCGCTTCGCCCTCCGAAATGTCCCGAAAAGCAGAATCATCTACAACGGGGTTATCCAGGACCCCTACTCTAAGTTTGCTCTGGCAACGGAGGGGGCTATGGTCAACGTGGAGAATATGACCGAGCTCCGGGATATGGCCCGACTCGCCTGTGAACGTGGCGTGACGGTGGAGGTCGGCATCCGGGTCAACCTCCAGCTCACCGATTCCTCATTCTCCCGGTTCGGTATCGAGGTTACGCCGGAGGCCGTAAAGGAGATTGTCCAACTCCCGAACATCAAGGTTATCGGCGTCCACTGTCACATCACGAAGAGCCGGGGAATCCGCTTCTGGTGGGAAAAGGCTCACCGGATGTCTGCTATCGCAAAGGAGCTCGGCGTCCGGTACATCGACTTCGGCGGGAATATGTACGGCCCCATGAACCCTAAGCTGGCCGCCCAGTTCGACGGGGACATCCCCACGTTCCAGGACTATGCCGACTGCCTGTATGATGAAATGTCGCATTTCTTCAGCCAGCAGGATATGCCTACGGTCATTGTGGAGTGTGGCACCCCCATCATCTCCAATGCCCAGTCGCTCCTCACCACCGTGGTGGACATCAAGACCATCTGCGGCAAGACCGTGTGTACTCTGGATGCCAAGAAGCTGGACATCACCGTCATCGGGGATTCCGGGAAGCAGTTCCCATATCACGTCATCACACATGGGGGCGGCCGTGTAACGGACGCCTCCATGTATGGATGCACCTGCCTGGAGTTCGACCGTCTGGTCGATTCGTACACCGGCCCCCTGAGCATCGGCGATCAAGTCCTCTTCGACAACATCGGCTCCTACTCCAACGTGCTGTCGCCCAGGTTCATCCAGGACACCCCACAGATGTGCGTCTACGACCCCGACAGCCCGCCGGCGGTGTGCAAGTTCCAGTCCACGATATACGATAAGTACCTGTGAGCCGGTGAACAAATTGTTAAAAGGTCAAAAACCGATTGACGTTCGGCAGACCTGTGTGGGACAATAAAGTTACGGAAAATCATATAATTCCGCATGAAACGCACGGAAATGGAGGCCGAAGATATGGAATTGACCACGACTCACGGATACAATCTGTATGACATTTCTTCGATGTTGCAGAAGGCGATCCGGCGGGCGGATGTGTACCACGCAGCCTACGCCGCAGCGGAGATGCACCCAAGGTTCCGCACCTACCTGTGGAAGCGGCTGCTCACCGTCTCTGCCGAGGATTGCTACGGCATCATCACCAAGGAAATCATCGCCCTGCAACAGGCGGATGAGTTCGTGAACGGCAAGAAGGGTGACAACTGGCTCTTCATCGCAAAGGCCGTCACGCTCCTCTGCATGGCCCGGAAGAACAGGGACGCCGACTACGTTACCTGCAACTTCATGTGCCCTGACCGGAACCTGAGCCCCGAAGAAATCAAGGAGTTCGACTTCAATGAGCTCCACGCCACCCTGGAAATCCCCGGCTGGGTCTACGACTGCCACACCCGTACCGGAAAGATGATGGGCAAGACCAAGATTGATATGATTCGGGATGAGCAGGACGCCCTCACCCCTCACCAGACCAGCTTGTTTGATGACGGGGACTGGGGGCAGTTCGTGGAGGAGGAGCGACGTACCGGGCACTTCAGCCCCAGGGACGAGGCCAAGTACAAACCGTTCGCCGCCGGAAAGAATCGGTACTACTGAGGGGGTGTATGACATGGCAGAGCCAATCAAGAAGACCGACATTGTAAAAAGGCTGGTAGCTGATGGGGATATGAAGAAGGCCCTGTCCATCGTTAAGGGCTTCCGCCTGGGCATCACGAAGGCTCAGCACAACGCTATGACAAAAGCCTACGAGTGTATGGTCCACCCGGATTTCTACACCTCCATAGGAACCGACATCCCCACGGCGATTCAGGAGGGCATCACGGTCCTCACTGAGCTGTATGGATAATCCTACATCCATGTGAATATCGACGTTTCTACGGCCTCTCATGGGTATCCATGAGGGGCCTTTTCATGTCCGCAGAAGAGAGGTGGTGATGTGGCTAACCCGAAGGGTAATCCTCAGAACCTACAACCCGTCCGAACCACGGATGAAGCAAAAAAGAGGGGGGCCGCTGGAGGCAAGAAAAGTGGGGCGGCCAGACGGAAGAAACGGGATGCTCGACAGGCCATCCGGTACGTCCTGGACATGGCCGCTACGGGCAAGCTCGATGAGAAGCTGGAGGGCCTCGGATTTGATGAAGAAGATCGCACCAACATGACCGGCCTGACCGTTGCCATGATGATGAGGGCAGCCAGCGGGGATGTCTCAGCCTACAAAGCCCTGATGGACTACGGCGGCTTCCACCCGGACCAAAAGCTCAAGGACCGAGAGAGCCGGGCCCGCATTGCAGCTATGGAAAATGGTGGGGGAGCCTCTGGTGTAGACCAGGAAGATGGTGTAGGCGATGATGTCCTGATTTATATGCCAGAGAACGGACGTGATGATGATGGCGACAAGAATCCTTAGACCTCAGCCTGGGCCGCAGGAAAAGTTCCTGTCATCCTCGGCTGACATCGTTATCTATGGCGGGGCTGCTGGCGGGGGAAAGTCATACGGTCTGCTGTTGTCTCCGCTCAGGTACAAGAATGTCAAGGGATTCGGCTGTGTCATCTTCCGCCGGGACTTCAACCAGATATTCGCAGAAGGTGGTTTGTGGGATGAGGCCACCCGTATGTACTACGGCATCAAGGGGGCTGTGCAGCGCAACGCCAGAAGTCAGTGGCGGTTCAATGATAAGGACGGCCGCCCGCTGTCTCAGGTGTCGTTTGCTCATGTCGGTCGGGACGAAGAGGTCCATAGCTGGCAGGGCTCCCAGATTTGCGAGATAGGCTTTGATGAGCTCACCCATTTCTCGGAGTATGTTTTCTTCTATATGCTGTCCCGAAACCGTTCAGTCTGCGGTGTGAAACCGTTTGTCCGAGCCACCTGCAACCCGGATGCTGATAGCTGGGTCGCCAAGTTCATCGAGTGGTGGATTGACCAGAAGACCGGATACCCCATCCCAGAACGCAGCGGCAAAATCAGATGGATGATGCGCCGGAACAACACGATCATCTGGGCGGACAGTAAGGATGAGCTCATAGAGCGGTTCAACCTCACCACCGAGGAAGAACAACAGGAACCGAAGAGTGTCACGTTTATCGCCAGCTCAGTCTATGACAACAAGATTCTTCTGAAGCAGGACCCCGGATACCTTGCCAACCTAAAAGCCCTGGCTCATGTCGAGCAGGAACGGCTCCTGCATGGCAACTGGAAAATCAAGCCCGCCGCCGGCCTCTACTTCAAGAGGACGCAGGTGGGCAAAATGCTCCCGAACGTACCCTTGGATGTGGTGAAGTGGGTACGAGCCTGGGATTTGGCCGCCACGTCGGAGGACGAGGGTGGCGAGCCCGCCTACACCGCCGGGGTCCTCATGGGGAAGAGGACCAATGGACGGTACGTTGTGGCCGATGTCATTAACCGCCGTCTCTCTGCTTCTGACGTTCGGCAGACAGTTAAGATGACAGCGGCTATGGACATCGCACGATACAAGCGGGTCCGCATCCGTCTCCCGAAAGACCCAGGCCAAGCAGGTAAAGACCAAGCCCAGAGCTATATCAAATTCATGGCCGGGTATGATGTCTGCGCCATCGCCGAGAGCGGCAGTAAAGAAGCGAGAGCTGAGCCCGTTGCCGCACAGTGGCAAGCTGGCAATTTCGATGTCGTCATCGGTGACTGGAACGAGGAATATTTTTCTCAGCTTGAGAGCTTCCCTGCCAGTAAGTTCAAGGATATGGCGGACGCCACCAGCTCCGCCTTCACGGAGATTGAAAACGTATTTGATATTGGAGGGCTAATCACATGAGTAATGAGATGCGCCAGGATGGATATATCAACCTGATGAACAAGTGGGGCACCAGCAAAGACCCGTCTGAGGCATACCACTTCCAGCGGGAGCTCATGACCCCGGACATGGAGCTGACCACACTCTATACCGACAACGGCCTGTTCACCAGAATCATCGACGCTCCGGCAGAAGAAGCTCTGAAGCAGGGCTTTGATTTGGGGCTGAACGACCAGGACATCGAACGATTCGTCTCCCGTTCTCTGGATGATCTGGGCTGGGAGGAGCACGCTGCCACCGCTATGAAGTGGGCCCGTCTCTATGGTGGCTCCATCATAGTCATGCTGATTGATGACGGGCGGGGCCTGGAGGAACCGCTCAACTGGAAGAACATCCGAAGTATCGACGAGCTACACGTCTTCGAGCGCCCCGTAGTCTGGCCGGATTACAATAGCCTGTACACCAGCGACATCAGGAATTATAAAGGGCATCGCCGGGGCGGAGGTTTTATGAAGCCCCAGTTCTACGATGTTTCCAGCATCTATGGCTCTTTCCGTGTCCACGAAAGCCGGTGCATGGTCTTCCGAAACGGGGTAGTCCCCGAAAGCGTGTACGACGAGAATTACCGTTACTGGGGCACCCCTGAGTATATCCGCATCCGGCGGGCCCTTCAGGATACCATCACAGCCCACAGCAATGGTCCTAAGATGCTGGACAAAAGTGTCCAGGCCATCTACAAGATGAAGGGTCTGGCTCAGCTCATGGGCTCAGAGTTCGGTGAGAAGCAAGCCCTGAAGCGACTGGAAATCATCGACCTTGCCCGCAGTCTATTGAACACCCTCGCCATTGACGCCGACGGAGAGGACTACGGCTTCCAGACCTTCCAGCTCACCGGTTTCAAGGAAATCATCGACGCCACCTGCAATATGCTGTCCGCATTGACGAACATCCCGCAGACCATCCTCTTTGGTCGGTCCCCCGCCGGGGAAAACTCCACTGGCGAGAGTGACATGGAGAATTGGTACAGCTTTATCGCTCGGCTCCAGCGGCTCGTCATCAAGCCGAATCTGCTGACGCTGCTGGATGTTATCTTCACGGCGGGAAAGGCCAGCGGAGATGTGGCGGAGGAGCCAGACTATGACCTGAAGTTCAATCCGCTCTGGAGCATGAGCGATACAGAGAAGGCCACGGTGGAAAAGACCAAGGCAGACACCGCCTATGTCAAGGCCCAGACAGCTCAGATTTATTCCGGCCTCCAGGCTATTGACCCATCCGAAATCAGGGCAGCTCTGGCAAAGAGTGAGGACTTCGTTGTTGAGGACATCCTCGACGACATACCCGAAGAGGAGCTTCTCCTGGAGTCACAGGGCGATCCTATTGAAAATCCGATTCCCTCCCAACAATCTACCACCGGTGAGGGCTTACCGCCTGTTCCCCCGCCTCCAAAAGGCAACCAGGACGCCTCTGGCGCTCCATCTACTACTGGTAGGGGCGTGGGCGTCCTTGTTGTTCGTGATGGTAAAGTCCTCGCCGGGCTCCGCCGGGGAGAGGGCACGTTCTGCGGGCCCGGCGGTCACATCGAGCAGGGAGAGACACCGGAACAGGCTGCGCTCAGGGAAACGCAGGAGGAGTTCGGCATCATCCCGAAGGAGCTCATCCCGCTTGGCAGCGTCACCGATGTTCCGAAACCGTATCTGCCATCGGACGTGTTCCTCTGCACCGATTACGACGGGGCTCCGAAGGCGGATGACCAGGAGATGCAGTTCGCTCAGTTCATGGACCCCTCGAAGGTCATGAACCTGATTGAGGCTGGCGTGGCCTTCCCGCCGTTCGCTGAGTCTATGAAGCTCCTACTGTCGTCCATCGGTTAAAAGGCTTCTCACGTTGCCCACAAGAGCCGTTTCGTTTTGTCCATCAAATTACTCATCTGAAGGTGTCGGGAAGAATCCTGGCACCTTCTATGCGTTACCAGGGTGGTTCCAGCAATCACCCATCACAACACCATGCAGATTGGAGGTGAGCCCATGAATGACATCGCTCACAAACAAGCTACCAGGGAATCGGTCAAGGCACGATTCCGAGGACATCAGCGGCTCATCTGCAAAACCATCCCCATATACCCCCATAGCGTTGAGCGAGAGTACCAGCGGCTCACAAATGCCTACACAAAGCTCTTGAACGACACCCTCAAAAAGCACCTGCCTGAGATACGGGCAGCGGCCAGTAGGGAGGAGGCCACCCGTCACGATGACATCGGCGATCTGGTCAGTATCGTCCAGCGGGCCTTTACGGACATGGGCGTAGAGCTGGATGACAACACCCGCCGCTTCGGTCTTCGTCAGAAGGTGGAGCGTATGGCTCACCTGACCCGGAAACTCAGCATCCAAGAGTGGAAGCGAGCAGTACACGCCACGCTGGGCATTGACATCCTGGATGATTACTACCTGGGGGAGTTTTACCGTGAGGCCCTGGGCCGGTGGGTGGACCAGAATGTCAACCTCATCAGCACCATCCCGAAGAAGAGCTTGGGGCATATGCAGAACATCGTCCTGGACGGCTTCAGGAACGGCGAAAGCACAAAGTCCATCATCCAGAAGATTCAGAAAGTCTATGGAGACAGCAAAAGTCACGCCCGGCTCATCGCCCGTGACCAGATTGCCAAGCTCAACGGCGAACTCAGCAAAAAGCAGCAGGAGGACGCCGGGGTAGAGGAGTACGAGTGGTCGGACTCCGGCGACGGTCGTGTCCGGTACAGCCACAAGCATTTGAACGGGAAACGCTGCAAGTGGAGCGACCCGCCAATCGTAGATGCCAAGACAGGTAGGCGCTGTCACCCCGGTCAGGATTACCAATGCCGGTGCGTGGGCCTACCTGTTTTTGACATAGACACCATCGACCTTCCGTTTTCAGGGAAAGGGGGTAAATAGCGTGAAGAAGTTTTTGTCGTGACCCGACAGACCACATCACACCGAAAGGAGGATTTGCAGTAAAGATGGACCCCCCTGTTCTCAAGCGTGTCGAGCGCCTGGACAGCATCCCGCTCAGTGATACCTACTGGACCGAAGAAGGCTACCTGATGGATAAGCCGGTCGTTACCTCAGTGGGCATCTTCGAGTACAAGAACGCCGACGGCAGCACCCGTCGGGAGCTCCGTCTCCCTGAGAATGTCTTCGACCCGGAAAGCCTTGCCAGTTACCGTGGGAAGCCGGTTATCCTCACCCACCGGGCTGGTGCTGTGGACAAGAACAACGTGGACCGGGAACACATCGGCACCATGCTGTCTGAGGGCATCCAAGACGGCGATGACGTTCGGGTGGAAATCATCATCCACGACACGGACATCATCAAGCAGACAGGTCTCCGGGAGCTCTCCCTCGGCTACGAGCTTGACCTGGACGAGACCCCCGGAACCTGGAACGGCCAGCACTATGACGCTATCCAGACGAACATCCGCATCAATCATCTGGCCCTGGTTGAGAAGGCCAGGGCTGGTGAGCAAGCCCGGCTGAATATCGACAGCCAGGACGAAAATTCAGAAGGAGGAACCACTATGGACCCCAAGTACGATCTGACCCCGGAGGAAATGGACGAGGCCGTTAAGCAGTTCAAGGCCCGGCGGGCTGATGGCGGAGACCCCGCTCCCGTTGACTCCAAGAAGGATGGCGGCGGTGATCCCCCCGCCAAGAATACCGACGGCGGCTGCGGCAAGACCGACGGCACTCCCAATGATGACTGCGATGACCCCGGCAAGAACGCCGATGGCGGCGACCCGGTTAAGATGGTCAAGGACCGTCGGGACAGCCGTAAGTCTGACGGCGCCCCCCAGGATACCGACAGTGCCAAGAAAGTTATCGCTCAGCAGGATGCCGACATCGACTCGCTCCTGAAGGTCATTGAGCAGATGAAGGCCAAGAGCGACTTTGATTCTGCCCCCGCTGTTAAGAAGGACGGTGAGGACCCCAAGGCTGACGGAGAAGGCAAGTCCAAGCCTATGAACGCTGACTCCGTGGATGCCATTGTTCAGGAGCGCATCAGCCTTCTCCGCCTGGGTGACCGGCTGAACCTGGATGGCACCGATGCCATGACCATCCCCCAGCTCAAGCGGGCCATCATCAAGGCCGTGAAGCCCACCCTGCGGCTGGATGGCCAGAGCGAGGTCTACATCGACGCTGCCTTCGCCATCGCCCGTGATGAGGTGGAGGCCCACAAGGGCACCGAGTACCAGCGCCGGCAGATGTTCAACACGGACTCTGCTCCGAGGAAGGCCCCCGAGCCCGCCGGTGCCACCGCCCGGCGCAACCAGATGATCGAGGACATGGATGGAGGTAACGAGTAATGAGCATTTGGACTGAGTACAACAACAGGACCCCCGCAGGGGTCGCCGGCGGTCTTTATGACCTGACCGCCCATGTGGTCGATTCCTTCCGCATTGACGCTGCGGACGGCAAGGTCAAGTGCGGTATGGGCGTTGTCCACGGCACCAACCCCGGCTCCGACGTTACTGTGCCCGCTGAAGCCAGCACCATCGACAAGTTCGTGGGCGTCGTCATGAACGGCGGCAACAACGAGATGGACATGGAGGGGCATATTGTCATTCGCAACAGCTCCCAGCAGAGTGTTATGCGTTCTGGTCGGGTCTGGGTTCGGCTGGCAGCAGACGCCGAGCCTTCTTATGGCGATCAGGCCCACCTCATCCTCAGCGGAAGTGACGCTGGCTGCTTCGGCACCACTGGCGGGCTGGCCGTCAACGCCCGGTTCATCACCACGGCCCAGAACGGTATCGCCGTCATCGAGCTGTATAACCAGCTCAACGCTGCTCCCGCCACCGGGGAGTAATTTCTGATAGGAGGAAATGACATTATGAGCAAGATGAGATACGACGCAGAGATGCCGTCCAAAACCTACGACATCGCCGACGAGCGGGCTCTGCGGGCTTCCAACATCCCGTCCACCCTGGCGAGTTCTCCCACCATGCGCTTCGACAGCGAGGAAGATGCCAGTGTCTTCTTCGCCCGTGAGCTGGACTACATCAAATCCAAGGCTTACGACAAGCGGTATCCCGAGTTCACCGCTCTTCAGATGTTCCCCGTCACCCACGATGTCCCCGAAGGGGCGGAGAGCTTCACCTACTACGGCTACGAGCGGACCGGCATGGCGAAAATCATCAGCAACTACGCCACCGACCTGCCCCGTGTGGACGTGAAGGGCGAGCAGAAGACCGGCTACGTCAAGGGCATTGGCGATAGCTACGGCTACAACGTCCAGGAGATGAGGGCCTCCCGTATGGCCGGAAAGTCCCTGGACAGCCGTCGTGCGGACTCTGCCCGCTACCACATCGACCGACTGACCAACACCCTCATCTGGGTCGGAGACAAGGCCAACAAGCTGGTGGGCATCCTGTCCGACGACAACGACATCCCTGTCTACACCCTGACCCCTGGTGCCAAGACCAACAAGACTTCTTGGCTGGAGAAGGACCCCGACGAGATCGTCGAGGATGTCAAGTCCTGGCTGACCCAGATGGAGCTCTCCACCCAGGGCGTCGAGAAGGCTGACCGGCTGGGCATCCCCTCCGATGTCTACATCGCCCTGTCCCTGCGGCGCATCGAGAGCACCGAGAGCTCCGTCCTGAAGTACCTCCAGGACAACCTTCCCGGCATCAAAATTACTTCCTGCCACGAGCTCAACTCCACCAGCGTGGACACCAACCCCTACGCCAAAACCGCTGGTTCCGCTACCCCCGGCCAGGGCGTCGGCATCCTCTACAAGTATGACGCCGATAAGATGTCCGCCGAAATCCCTATGCCCTTCCTCCAGCACCCCGCCCAGTACAAGAATCTGGAGGTCGAGATTATGTGCGAGGCCCGTGTCGCCGGTGCCGTCATCTACTACCCCATGTCCGCCATGATTATCGTGGGTATCTGAGAAGGAGGAAACTGAAATGTTGCTCAAGAATAACAGCCAGAAGGTCATCCACGTCGGCAGCGTGATGATCCTGCCCGAAGAGACCAAGTCCGTTGATGATAGCCTGTCCACCGCTCCGGCGGTGGCGGCTCTCATTTCCCGTAAGGCCCTGGCCGTCGTCGGGAATATCGCCAAGGTCCCCGCTACGGAGCCCGCTAAGGAGCCCGTCGGCGAGGAGGCTGGCGGCAAGGCCCCCGGCAACGATAATGACGGGGGAGAGCCCCCCGCCGGCGAGGGCAAGAAGCCCCTATCTCGGATGAACAAGCAGGAGCTCACGGAAGAGTGTCTGAAGCTGGGCCTGGACATCCTGGAGGATGACACCAAGGATACCCTTCTGGAGAAGATTCGGACCGCTACCGCCGAGTAAGGGGGTCCGCTATGGCTAAGCCCAGGACCCCGGCCAAGTTCAAGGCTGTGGCCCCCGTTCTCGATGTTTTCCGTATCGTAGCTCCTGAGTTCAAAGCGGTGGAGGACAACACTGTACTCCAGTGGCTTGACCTCACAGCACCCATGGTCGGCCGCAAGCAGTTCGGGCCCCTGTATGAACAGGCCGTGTCGCTCCTGGCCGCCCATCGCATGAAGATTGCCGGATGTGGGGAAGAAGAAGCCTCCGGTGACGGCGGGCTCCAGCTCGGCATCAGTGACACCCTCCGGGTAAGCAGTTACTCGGAGGGTGAAACTTCCGTCTCGTTCAACAGTTCCGCAGCTACCACTCAGGCGGACTCGGAGCTGACTCTCACATCCTACGGGATGCAATACCTGTCTATCAGACGAATGGTCATCATCCCTATCCGGTGTTCCGGGGAGTCGCATAAATGAGCAGCGCCCATGACCGTCTCACCCCGGAAGGCCGCCGGCTCTATGCAGAGCTGGAAAAGATGAAGCGCATGGTCGTCAAGGTCGGCTATCAGGCTGGCGAGGCCACCGACGACAAGGGCGTCGATATGTGCAGCATCGCCATGTGGAACGAGTTGGGTACGGAAGGGGCTCACCCCATACCGGCCCGGCCGTTCCTTCGCCAGAGCGTTGATGAAAATGAGGACAAAATCAGAGCGCATTGCGCTCAACAGGCCAGGGCCATAGCCCGTGGTGGCACCGCCGAGGAAGCCCTGAAGAAAATCGGCGTCCACATGAAGGGCATCGTCCAAAAGACCATCAAGGAAGGTGACTTCGTTCCCAACGCTCCGTCAACCATCAGGAAGAAAGGCTCGGATAAGCCCCTGATCGACACCGGCCGGCTCCGCCAGTCGGTAAATTACCATATCAAGCCGAAGGGAGGAGAATGACCATGGGCATTAAGATTTTCCGCCGCAAGTACACCGTCCGCCGGTTCGGGCCCCAAGAAGATGTCTCCGGCGGCTACACAACGGCTCCGTTTGAAGATGTGGTCACGCCGCTCAACGTCCAGCCTCTCTCCACCAAAGAGCTCATGGCCCTGCCAGAGGGTGATCGCAGTACCAAGCGGGTCAAGGCGTTCGGGGACCTTCAGCTCACCGCCGCAGACCAGTACCAGGGAACCCCTGGCGACTGGCTGTTTTACCGTGGGGCGTGGTACAAATGCGTGTCGGCTCTCCCTTGGGACCATACGATGCTGGCCCACTGTCGTTCCGAGTTCGTCATAGTCCCAGAAGGCGAGCTCCCGTTCAACATGGAGCCCCCCGGCGGCCCCCCGAAGGAGGACGAGTGATGGATGTCAAGAAAGCCCGCAGTCTCGTTTATGAGCTGCTGGGCGTTTTCTTTTCTGGTGCCAGTGTAAAACACTCTAAGCAACCGAATACGGTCAAATCCCAGCCCCCTCTCGTCACTCTCACGACCGTTTCGGTTCAGCGGCCATTAAATCCCCCTCAGAAGGTCATCGACGGCATCACGGTCAGCTATTACCCAACCAGGATGTCCCTGCAAATCGACCTTTACACGAAGGGGGCTCCGGTTCAGCAGCGTCCGGGCTTCATCACCCCCGCTGAGAACACCGCTCTGAGTGATCTGGTCGAGTTCGCCAACTTCGTGGCCTCGGACTTCACCGTCAACTGGTGTCATCAGCGTGATGTATCGCTCACCCTGTCCGGGGAAGCACATGACACCTCAGAGCTTATCAACGATGCCAGCTACCAGTTCCGGGCAACCATGGAGATGGTCATGAATTTCACGCAGAAGGCCGTCGGCTACACCGCCATCCTGGACCCGTCCAGCATCAAGCGTCCAACGCCGCCCCCGACCCCTGGCGGAGACGACCCGGAACCTCTGCCCGACCCAATCATCCCCGATACAGACCCGGATGAGGCGGAGGGTGTCTATGTTGAGCCGGTCTTCACCCCTTCAGCCAGCGGGGGCGGCTCCGAGGAGCTGGCAAAGGAAACCATCGGTTACTTCACCAGTGCCGAAATTACCCCAAAGGAGGAATAGCAGAAAATGGGAAACAATCTCGACCGGATTGTCACTGTTTCTATTGATATTGCATCGCCCATCATCGACAGCAACAGCTTCGACAATCTTCTCATCTTCGGTCCCGCCCCGGCCAAGGCGGACCATAAGGCCCCCGCCGTGGGGGTCTACAACAGCCTGGAGGAGGTCACGGGCACCGGCTACGTCGCCGTTGGCAAGGACGCCGACATCGTGGGCGTGGCCGCCCGTATCGCCTTCTCCCAGAGCCCGTCCCCGTCCAAGGTGTTCATCGGGACCCTGGCGGAGGATGGCGACCTCGCTTCCACCCTGGATGGGCTCCTGGGTATGAACGGCTGGTATGTCATCTGCCCTGTCGGGCTCTCGGAGGAGCAGCTCAACACCGTCATCGAGTGGACAGAGGCCCAGAAGAAGATGTGCGGCTTTGCCTCGTATAAGCCGGCCACCGCTTCCCAGACCATTTACCAGCGCAGCTTCGGTATGTACTGCAAGGAGAGCGACGATCAGGCTGACGCCGATGTCTCCCCGGCCAACCAGTGCATTGCCGTCGGCTGGACCGCCAAATGCCTGAATTACCACGCCGGCAAGGAGACCTGGGCCCACAAGACCATCAACGGGGTCGCCCCGTCCTCGCTCACCAGTACGAAGATTGCCGCTCTGGAGGCCGGCAATATCAGCTACTTCATCCCGACCGCCTCCAAGAACATCAGCTACCAGGGCAAGACCCTGGCCGGCGAGTGGATCGACACCATCCGCTTCCGGGACTGGCTGGAGAACGATATGCAGGTCCGGGTGGCGAATCTGTTTATCACGAACCCGAAAATCCCCTACACGGACAAGGGTATCGGGCTCATCCAGAACCAGATGATCGCCTCCCTGAAGTCCGGCGTCTACTACGAGGGCATCGCCCCCGACGAGTACGACGAGGACGGGAACCTCATCCCCGGCTTCACCACCCACGTCCCCCTGTCCGCCAACCTGACCGCCTCGCAGAAGGCGTCCCGCAAGCTGACGGACTGCAACTTCACGGCCCGGCTGGCCGGTGCCATCCACTTCACGGAAATCAAGGGCACCCTGACCTACAACCTGTAAGGAGGTAAGAACCAGCTATGACTAAGACTTATGACCCTCGCCTCGTCACCATGTCCTTTGGCAGCCACATCGTCACCGGCTTTGCGGATGACTCTCATATCACCATCGAGGCGAACGGCGACGGCATTACCAAGAAGGTGGGGTGCGACGGGGAAGTGGCCCGAGCCCTTCCCACCGACCGCACCCACAAGGTCAAGTGCGTCCTGCTTCAGACTTCCGACAGCAACAGCGTTTTTCAGGCTGCCTACAAGCGGGACCTGGAGACCGGGGAGGGCAAGGCTCCTCTCCTTATCAAGGACCTGAAGGGCGGTCTGCTGTATAGCTCTGAGGAAGCCTGGATCACCAAGGACGCCACTCGCACCCGTGGCAAGGACACCAACAACAACGAGTGGGAGTTCGACAGCGGCTCCGATGATCTCGACGAATAAGGGGAGGGATAGACAATGAAGCAGCAGGACGCTACTCCGGTACTGGTCGGCGACACCACGTTCTACATCCGTCCGTTCCCCGCCTTCAAATCCGCCAACATCTTCGGCCAGCTCACCAAGACCATCACCCCCGTCGCTGGCGGTCTCCTGTCCCTGGTCGGTGGCACCGGCGACGAGAAGAGCATTTTCGACCTCAATCTGGAAGAGGCGGCTCCGGCTTTGGCCGGGGCCGTTTCTGGTCTCTCCGGCACCGTGGTGGAGACCCTGCTCCGGCAGCTCTTGGTTGACTACGGCAACATCGCCTATGACGACCCGGAGACCGGGGCTACCCCGAAGCTGACCATGGACAAGGCTAACGAGCTGTTCTGTGGCGAGGTTCAGGATATGTTCATCCTAGCAGTGGAGGTCATCAAGGTCAACTACAACGGTTTTTTCAAGAAGCTCGCCGCCCAGTTTGGCTCTGCCATCGCCAAGTTCAAGGACCTGATGGCGGCGAGTTCAGCCAGTACGGAGACTTCGACGCCTCCCAGTTCGGAGAGTTAGAGCTCCGAATGTACTCCCTCATCAAAGCGAAACTGGCAACGATGTGGGAGCTGAAGAACGTCTACACCCTGGACGAGGCCCTGAAGCTCTATGCCCTGTACTGCATGGAGCTGGATGTGGAGCGTTGCAGGGCGGACGACGCTCAGGCAGAACGAGACAGGAGGAGGTGAGCCATGCGCTGTGACTATCCGTGACATAATGATCCTGCTGGGCTTCGACGTTGATGAGCAGTCCCAGAACGAAGCTGAGAACAGCGTCAAGAACCTGAAAAACATGGCTACCAAGGCCCTGGGCGCCATTGGCGTGGCCTTCTCCGTAGCTGGTGCAGCATCCTTCGTCAAAGATTGCGTGTCCGTGGCATCTGAGGTGGAGGAGATGCAGAACAAGTTCGATGTCGTCTTCCAGGGGATGACCGACGAGGTGGAAGCGTGGGCTCAGTCCTACTCCGACGCCATCGGTCGGAACAAGAATGACATCAAGACCTATCTGGCCGACCAGCAGAATTTGTTGGTCGGCTTCGGCATGACCCGGCAGGAGGGCGCTGAGCTGTCCAAGCAGATGACCACGCTGGCCCTGGACCTCGCCTCCTTCGCCAACCTGGACGAGACGGCCGCCGTGAACAACATGACCAAGGCTGTTATGGGCGAGTCCGAGGCGGCCAAGGCCCTGGGCGCTGTCCTGAACGATGACACGAGGGCCAGAGCTATGCAAGCCATGGGGCTGTCCGGCACCTATGAGAAGCTGGATCAGCTCACGAAGATGCAGGTCAACTACAATGCCATCCTCGCTCAGAGCCCAGACGCCATCGGAGACTGTGAACGCAGCCTCGGCTCCTACAAGAGCACCGTCGTTCAGTTCCAATCCAAGCTGAAGGAAATCAAGACACTCGTGGGTCAGTTCTTCATGCCCACATTCCAAAAGGTCATCAGCTTCGGAGCGAAGGGCCTCACGGTATTGCGGGACGGGGTGCAGAAGCTAAATGACTTCGCCGCCAAGATAGGTGGGGCCGAGAAAATCATCGGCGTCCTGGGCGTGACCATCGGGGCCACGCTCGCCATCGTCAACTTCCAGAAAATCTCCAACGGCCTCAAGCTGATCGGGAAAGGGCTCAGCAACGTCAACCTGAAGGTATTCGCCATCGCAGCCGTCGTGCTCATGCTGGCCCTCATCGTGCAGGACTTCATCGCCTTCATGAATGGGGACAACAGCGTGATAGGCGCTCTCTTTGAAAAGGCCGGTATCGACGCTGACGAGGCCAGAGCCACTATCCAGAAGGCATGGAGCACCATCAAGGACTTCCTGCTGTCGATATGGGGGACCCTCCAGGGGGCGGCCCAGGCTATATTCGGAGCCCTGTCCGACTGGTGGGCCGAGAACGGCGAGGCGGTTAAGGAGACACTTCTGGGCATCTGGAAGGCCATCGTCGGAGCGGCCAAGCAGATTTTCGGTGCGCTGTCCGGCTGGTGGAAGGAGAATGGGGCCCAGGTCATGGAAACCTTCTCCAAGCTGTGGGAAGGCATCAAGCAGCTCTGCGAGACCCTGTGGAACGCCCTGGTATCTGCGGCCCAGACCATTTTCGGGGCCCTGAAAGCCTTCTGGGACACCTGGGGCTCTACCATCATCGCCGTGTTCAGCATCCTATGGAATACCCTCATCTCGCTCATCCAGCCGTTCCTCGACTTCCTATCGGCCGTCATCGACTTCCTGGCGAACGTCTTCACCGGTAACTGGGAAGGGGCCTGGAACGCCATCAAGGACATGGCTGCAGCGGCGTGGGAAATGCTCGTGACCATCCTCGGCGGCGCATGGGACACCATCACCACCATCTGGGGAGCGGTCATCGACTTCTTCGCCGGTATCTTCCAGGGCGTTTGGGATGTCATCGTGGAAAAGGTCACTGGCATCAAAGACGCCATCGTGAACGGCTTCCAGGCCGCCATCGACTGGATTACAGCCCTTCCCGAGCAAGCCCTGAAATGGGGCTCCGACATCGTGGACAACATCGTCAACGGCATCACCGGGGCGGTGGGCAAGGTCGGAGAGGCCGTCAAGGGTGTGGCCGACAAGATTAAATCGTTCCTCGGCTTCTCCGAGCCGGAGGACGGCCCCCTGAGTGACTTCCACACCTATATGCCCGATATGATTGACCTGATGACCCAGGGCATCGCAGCGGGGAAGGAACGGGTCCGCAACGCAGTCGAGGAGATCGCCGCAGGTATGTCCGACGGCATGAACCTCGAAGACAACAGCGGCTCCGTCACCGGCATGGTGGGCAACCTGCTGGGCGGCATCAAGGCGGCCAAGACCAAAGCGAACGAAATGCTGGGCTCCATGAAGGACGACGGCATGACCTTCAATCCGAAGATTGCGCCGGTATCTGACCTGGGCAATTTTGTCCAGGGTATCGCAGCGGGGAAGGAAAAGCTCAAGAGCTTCCTCCAGGGCTTCAGCGGGGACCTCTCGTTTATGACCCAGGCCAACGTGGTGCAGCCCGAAACCGTGTCCAAGGTCGGCGGCGGCAACGACAGCAAAACCGTCAGCATTACGCAGAACGTCAACATCGACAACCAGTTCAACGGGGACCGGGCGGGCCAGGAGAAGAGCTCGGAGGCTATGGACAAGGCCGCCGACGACTCCACCAGCGAGATGGCTCGGGCCCTGCAATTCGCAAGGGGGTGACAGGGTATGGTAAGAGCTATGCAGCCCGTGAGTGTGGACGGGATAGAGTTCGACGCCCTCATGAGCTCGACCGAGGCGTATGACGCCACCGTCCCGGAGTATTCGGTAGAGACCGGCTTTGCCGTCAGCGACACCATCATCCTTTCCCCGGAAGCCCTGGACATGACCCTGCTGGTCAGCAACAGGCCCGTGACCTGGGCCAAGCGGTTTGGCAATTCGGAAGACCGGGTGGCGGAGGTGGTGAAGCGGCTCAAGTCCCTGTACTTCCAGAAGAAGCTCATCACCGTCACCACCAGCTCCGAGACCTACACCGACATGGCTATCCTCAGCCTCATCATCCCGAAGACCAACGCCATGATGGAGGCCATGGAAATCCCCATCAAGTTCAAGAAGGTCCGGGTCACGGCCACGAAAACGGCCACCATCCCGGACAGCTATGGAAAGAGCGGCGCCTCCGCCGCCTCCGCCGGGACCGCCAGCACATCCAAGGGGTCCAGCGGGGGCGGCTCGGGCTCCGGCTCTGGATCAGGCTCCAATTCCGGCGGGGGCTCGTCCGGCGGCAGCCAGAAGTCAGGGTCCATCCTGTACTCCGCCGCCGCCGGCATGGGCCTCATGAAGTGAGCATCATCCCCTAAAAAATATGCTATTTCGCTTGACTTTATAGGGTAAAACCGATATACTAAAGATAGGATAAATCCTATAAAGAGAGAAGGTTAAACGGTGGAATACTTCAAGGTCATTTTCTACGAACGGGAGGATGGTACAGAACCCGTTAAAGATTTCATCCTTGGACTCGATAAAAAAATGCGAGCTAAGGTCATGAAAGAGCTCAAAATGCTCTCTATCAACGGTACAGAGCTCCGTGAACCATATTCCAAGCTGCTGGATGACGGAATATTTGAGCTCCGAGCCAAATCCGGCTCAGACATCACAAGGGTGCTGTATTTCTTCTTCGTTGGCCGCAAAATCATCCTCACCAACGGCTTTGTTAAGAAGACTCCCAAAACCCCGCCAGAGGAGCTTGACCGGGCCAAGCGTTGCCGTTCTGACTATTTGAAGCGAAAGGGGAATAACGATGACTGATTTCAACGAGCTCCTGGAAGAGCAGCTCAAAGACCCTGAGTTCCGGGCCGAATACGAGGCCCTGGAACCAGAGTTCGCAATCGTCCAAGCCATGATTGACGCCCGTAAGAGGACGGGTATGACTCAGAAGCAGTTGTCCGAGAAAACGGGTATCGCCCAGTCCGACATCAGCAAGTTAGAGACTGGTGGTGGCAATCCGTCACTGAGGACACTCCAAAGACTGGCCGCCGGAATGGGTACGGTACTTCACATCGAATTTCGGCCGACTGCCGGTAATTAAACCGCAGAGCGGAGGGCTTTTGTCCTCCGCTTTTCTTATGCCCATGTTGCAGAGAATGGGGGTGAAATATGGAGTACATCGTCATCGAGGTCCCCGATATGAACGATAGCATGTCCCGCATCGTCCTGAACGGGAAGCAGTACCTCATCCGCTTCACCTACAATGACACCGGCGGCTACTGGAGCTTCGGCCTGTCCGATGCCCTGGGCGAGCCCATCGTCATGGGCGTGAAGGTCGTCCCCCGGTTCCCCCTCAATGTGTTCTACTACGGCGTGGCCGAGCTGCCCATGGGCGTCTTCGGTGTCATGACCGAGCTGGACAAGGTTGGCCGGTCGGATTTCAGGGAAGGTCGGGCCAGCTTCATCTTCGCCCCGGTCCAGTAATTTCTTCCGTGGATTTTCCGTGGGACATCCTGCGGACGGTCCAAACGTCGTCCAACATGGCATCCGCCACAAATCCATCCATCATCCTGAAAAAGCGTGGTGGTAGGGGAAAAGGGCATCTCAGCCATAGAGGGTGAGCGAGACAGGCCAAAACCTGAAAATCTCGCTCATCCTCCCTTTTTCTCCGTTTTTCGTACCCTTTTGATTTTTGTCCCACGTCTCGTCCGCACGACCGTCCGCAGGACATCCGGTGGAAATCCGCTCGTAACCAAACCAAACCTAACCATAACCCTATATATAGAAAGAAAATATATAAAAGAAAGCCGAGCAAAGGAGGCGACAGCCTTGCAAAACTTCGACCGCCAGTACCGCTTAATCGCTGGTCAGGCCGGACAGGTAGGCTTCGAGATAGGGGAAGGGCCAACACCCCTCCATGTCTCCTTTTCCTTCCAGAAAGCGGACCTCAAGAGCCAGAACACCGGCAAGGTCTCCATCTGGAACCTGAACCCCCAGCACCTCGCAGAGCTCAGCAAGGACGATTGCGTGGTATCCCTGAAGGCGGGGTACGGCTCCGTCATTCCCCTCATCTTCACCGGGGTCGTCACCTACACCAGCACGTCGCTGGACGGGGCGGATCGCTGCACCCAGCTTGAGTTGGTGGACAACCGCATCGAGGTCCGGGACACCTACGTCTCCGTCTCCTACTCCGGCACCGTTAATACGAAGACCCTCATCCAGGACGCAGCCGACCAGATGGGCGTGGCCGTCACGTTCTCCTACAACGCCGAGTTCGTGGACCTGCCCAACGGCTTCAGCTTCGTTGGCCCGGCCAAGGATGTCCTGACCAAGGCTTGTGATTGCAGCAGCCTTCAGTGGTCGATACAGAATGGCGTCCTCCAGGTCAAAAAGCCTGGGGATGTCATGTCGAAGGAGGTCTACGTCCTGAGCCCGGACACCGGGCTCCTGGGCATCCCGAAGCAGATACAGGTATCCGATGACAAGGACACCTCGAAGGCCCAGCACGGGTGGGACGTGGAGTACCTGATGAACGCAGCTATCAACATCGACGATTATGTCAAGCTGGAGAGCAAGATGGTCACGGGCTTCTTCCGGGTCTACTCGCTGGAAATCGAGGGGGATAACGTGGAGGGCTCCTGGACCTGTACGGCCCGGCTTCTGGAGGTGAGCGGCTGATATGATGCAAGAGCTCGTTGAACGGCTCCAGCAGATGGCGGAGGGCGCCGTCAACTGTATCCACACGGCCATCCCTGGCTCCATCGTGGACTTCGACCCGGCAACCTGCCTCGCCACGGTGTCCCCGAAGATGAAGTACACCAAACCGGACGGGAGCAAGATGGACTACCCGAATATCGCCGGGGTCCCCGTCTACTTCCCGCAGGGGGCGGGCCAGAAGGCATCCATCGCCTACCCGGTAAAGCCGGGGGATGGGTGCATCCTCTTCGCCGCCGAGCAGTCGCTTGACTTCTGGATGTATGGCCGGGAGACCGCCACCAATCTGCGGTACGACCTGACCAACAGCATCGCCCTGGTGGGCCTCTTCGTCAAGCCTGGGCCCGGCGTCCAGAAGGCTTGTGATGAGAACGCCGTGGTCATCAAGGCTGAGAGCACCACGGTCACGATAAAACCCAGCGGCGTGGTCATCGACGGGGATGTAACTATCAACGGCAGCCTGACCACCAAGGGCGGAACCGTCAACCTAAATTAGCGGAAGGAGGTAATGACCATGAACGCTACACGGCAAGGGGACTGCTGCACCGGTCACGACGCTTGCCCGCCGGTCCCCCTGGTGGAGTACAGCTCCGATGTCAAAATCAACGGCCGTGGCGCTGGCCGGGTCGGAGACCATTACGCCTCCCATGGCTGCGTCTCCCACCCCGGCCACCAGGACGTGATTGCCGCCGGCAGCTCCTCAGTCTTCATCAACGGCCGCCCGGCGGCCCGCATCGGCGATGCCGTTTCCATCGGAGGCTCTGTCCAGGATGGGAGCGGCGACGTGTTTATCGGGGGGTGATCCGTATGGTGGACTTCAAAATCACGCCAGACGGGGACCTGGAAATCACCCCCGTGGGGGACATCGTTCCGACCGAGAGCGTCGCTCAGGCTGTCCTCATCCGCCTCAAATGGTTCCTGGCCGAGTGGCGGCTGGGGCCAACCCTGGGCTTCCCGTACTTCGAGGAGGTGTTCATCAAGAACCCGAACCTGACGAAAATCCGCTTCCTGCTGCGGGACCTCGTGCTGGGCGTGGAGGGAGTGACCAGCGTCACGAAGGCTGACATCATCCCGGACCCACGCACCAGGGAGGCGGAAATCATCGTCGTCTTCACCGTCGAGGATGAAATTTTCCAGAAAGAGGTGAAAATCTGTGCCTGACTATGGCCTGACCCCCAAAGGCCCCAACATCAAGCGGCTGGATGTCATCCTGGAGGAGATGCACAGCTCCTTGACGGAGAAGCTGGGGATAAACACCCGCCAGAACCCCCAATCCCTCCTGAACCACCTTCTGACCAATGTGGCCGATAAGATCGCCGAGCTCTGGGAGTACGGCAGCGACATCTACTACTCCCAGTACCCGGCCACGGCGGAAGGTATCAGCCTGGACAATGCGGCCCAGTACGGGGGCTCCACACGGGGCTCCCCGGCGCCGTCCTACTACCACGTCCTCTGTACCGGCATCGACGGCACCGTCATCCCGTCCGGGACGCTGATTGCCTCCGATACCAACCCGGCCACGCAGCTCGTCATCAGCGAACAGAAGGAGATAACCCGCAGCTCCTTCAACAAAGCGGCCGTCAAGGTCACATCCACGCAGCTCTCCGGCGTCTTCACGGTGGCCCTTAACGGGAACCCATACTCTATCACCCCCACAGGAACTCCGACCACCACGGACGTTCTAAAAGCTCTCTCGGTCGCCATCAACGACGACGCCTTCCTGGTATCCGTCGATGAAGAGGCGTCCCTGCTTTACATCGAGGCGGTGGATGAGGCTTCTTCCAACGTCCTGCTTCTGTCCGAGAACCTGACCACCGATACCGTGGGCAGCGTCATCACCTTCGCCACTGAAGAGGCGGGAGACATCCTACTCCCGAATGGAGTTATCACGAAGATTGTCAAGGCCGTGCCGGGGCTCCAAAGTGTGGTGAACGTGGGCTCCTACATCGCCGGCCAGCTCACGGAAACCGATACCGAGTTCCGTCAGTCGTATGCAGATAAGATTTTCTCCATGTCCTCTCGGATGCTGGAGAGTATCCGCAGCGCCATCCTGGACAACTGCCAGGGCGTCACCTCGGTGGCCCCATATGAGAACGACTCCAACGAGGTCGATGACATGGGCCGGTGGCCCCACTCCGTCGAGGTCGTGGTGGACGGCGGAGACGCCAACGAAATCGCCCGCCAGATACTCAACACGAAGGCCGGCGGCATCAACACCTTCGGCTCTGTGGAAGTCTCGGTCCCCGGCGAGTACGGCGAAGAGATTACCGTCCGCTTCAACCGCCCGACCTACCTGAAGGTCTGGATGAGGGTGGGCGTCACCATGAGCCGGAGCTCCACGCTGCCGTCCAACTATGCCGACCTCATCAAGGCCGCCATCCTGGACAGGATGGACACGCTGGACACCGGCTCCGATGTCGTCCCGCAGAAGCTCTTCCTGGGTGCCCTGTACTCCACCGTCACCGGCATGGACTACGCAGACATCACCATGGCGGTGGGGGAGAGCAAGCCGGCCACGCTGGACCAGCGCAGCATCACCGTAACGCCCAGGGAACGGGCCATCCTGTCGGAGGAGAGGATCGAGGTGGTCATCAGTGGTTGACTACTTCGCCAGCCTGAAAGCTGACCTCGTGGAGCAGTTCAAGGGCCAGCCGAACATCGAGGCCGTCATGGAGGTCATCGCTGAACAACTCCAGGACGTAGCGGACTTCTATGAGGACCTGCGGACGCAGCGTTCCATCAGCACCGCCGTCGGCTCTCAGCTTGACGGCGTGGGGGACATCGTGGTCCTCAGCCGGGCGGAGGCCGGGGAGCTCTCCAGCTTCGTCAACCCCGGCGAGCCCATCAACGATGAAACCTACCGGAAGTACCTGTTCTACAAGGTCCTGAAGAACACGAACACCTGCACCTACCCAGACCTCATCCGGGCCTTCCGTATGTTCTGGGAGAAGCCCCTGTACTACCACGAGGACCCGGAGTACCCGGCGGTCATGTTCCTGGACGCTGGCATCCTCAGCCCGGAAGACCATGCGGAGAACCTGCTGAGCGCCCCCATCATCAAGGCCGCCGGCGTGGGCATCCACATCACGGCCACCACGGAGTCTCCGCCCATGGAGTCGGAGCTGCACGTCACCCCGGTCATGGGCCGGGGAATGGCTATCACGAAGCTCCCGGAGCTGGAGCCGGAGCTCCCGGCCGCCGTCATCTCCGTCGTCCCGGTCATCGGGCGGGGCCTGAGTATCACGAAGCTCCCGGTCATCGAACCGGACCTGGGGATCGCCGCCGTGGTGGGCCACGCTTCCGCCGCCATGGTCGGCACCATCATGGAGACCCGGCTCCCCACGCTGAAAGACTTTGATACCGAAATCCAGGCGGCCACGGTGGGCCGCTTTTCTGCTGCTTCGCACGGCACCATCATGGAGACAAGACTACCAGAATTGAAGGAGGAATTTGCATGAACCCCATGGTTATTGACCCGATGAACCCCGTTGAGAACGAGAACTACGGCTGCACCACCACCAAGCGGGGGCGGGCCCTGATTGCCAAAATCCTGGCCGAGAAGATGCCCCTCACCCTCACCCGGACCATGGTAGGGTCCGGTATCTGCCCGGATGGGCTGTTTCCCGGCGAGCTCCAGGACCTTGTTGAGCCGGTGGCCGCCGCCACCTCCAACGAGCCCATGTACGACGGCGATACCGTCCACATGACGGTGGAGTACCGGTCCGACCTGAACGGCGGCCTGGACCACGGTTTCTGGATCAGGGAGTTCGGTGTGTTTGCCCGTGACCTGGAGGGGGAAGAGGTGCTGCTGTACTACGGCACCCTGGGGGATTACCCTCAGTGGGTCAGCGCCTACTCCAAGAACGGCATCGACACCCGCCGGTTCCCCATCAGCATCACCGTCGGCGAGGGGGCCACGGTCATCATCGACTACTCCCCGGAGGCGTTCATGACGGCGGAGGACGTGAAGGAATACTGCGTCGTGGTCATGCTGCCCCAGTTCCTCGTGGAGGCCCAGAAGCTCATCGACCTCCACAACGGGGACATGGAGGCCCACCCGTTCCTCCAGAACCTCAATGCTGCCATGGACTCCCGGCTGTCCCTGCTGGAGCTGATGTATAACACCGATGTGTCCGGCAACCCGTTCACCGTCACCTTCGACAGCCTGACCGGGCTGGTGGTTACTGGTGTCTGGAACACCAACCAGAAAAGGCTTGAGTTCTGATGGAGGAAGTAACATTTTCCCGGCCACCGAATGAGCTGTCCTGCATCATCGGGAACCTGTTCACATCGGTGGAGCCACCCTGCGATTTGTGTGACCATGGACGCACGACCGATCTTGTCATTACCGGCATCACCCACAGTCAAAATTATGGGAGGCTGACCATCAAGACCGATTGCTGCATCTTTTACGGCAGGCCCGAAGATTTGGCCGCCGTCATGACCGGGCGCTGCCCGAAAGGAGGATGCGGAAATGGCTGAAAAGGAATACCTGCTTGGCAACAGGGCGAGGGAGCTCCTGCGATACACCAATCAGGCGACAAGGATCGTGTCCGATGATGTCAGCCAGCGTGACGTTCGGGCGATTATCAAGCGTATCGCCGAGCTCGATGACATCCGGGAGGTCAGGTCGGTGTGCTCCGTGGTCACACACCAATTAGACGAAAAGAGCAACGAGGGCTTCACCAAGAGCAAGTTCCGGCTCTACGGCGAGGATATGCGGCAGATTGCCAAGAACATCGTTCGGGATGTCCATTCTGCGAACAATAAGCATTTCCAGACCGAGTATGACGCACGGCTCAAGAAGATAGACGACGTTCTGGACGGCTGCACCCTGCTCCTGGAGTACATCCAGATTTGCGTCGAGGAGCACATCATCAGCGTGAAGAAGTCCGGCGTCTGGACGAAGAAGGTCACGGACGTGAAGTATATGGCCGCCTCCTGGAGAAAGAACGACGGAGGAAGGGCCCGGAAGCTGAGGGAGGAGGCTCAGGCCCAGGCAGACAAGCGGCAGGTCGAGGTCGTGAAGGCTGCGATCCGCCAGTACAACGCCGAGAGGCAGACCCGCCCCACACAGTAGGGATACCCGGCGGTGGCGCCCGCCTTGTATCAAGGGTATGACTCGTTTTCGGCCGCCAACTGGTGGCTCCGCTCCCCGAACACCAACAACTCCAACAACGCTTGGAACGTGAACTCCAATGGCAACTCCAACAACACGAACAACTGCTCGAACTCCTATGGCATCCGCCCCGCTCTGATGGAATGTGAGACGTGTAACCCCCGCAAGGGGGCGAAAGCAGTACGCCATCATCAAAGGGAGTCATATCCTGTCGCCGCTCTGCGCCACGGGGCGACGACGAACACATCACGCCGAGGCCAGCCACCCCCGCCGGGGGTGCCGTTGGCTGCCTGGGGGAAGGAGGGCCGGCGTTAGGCATGAGGGCCGGTCGGGAGCTTCCCCTACACCCCGGCCGGCGGAAGCAAAGGAATGGTTGAATGACCTATCAGGAAATGTGCGCTTTTGACGTGTTGTATGCCGCCTACCTGGAGGCCAGAAGCGGGAAGCGCAAAAAGGTCAGCACCGCCCAGTATGAGGCGAACGCCCTGGCCTGTACCGAGAAGCTGTCCCGTATACTTGCGTCGAAGACCTATATCCCAGGAAAATTCGAGACTTTCTACGTCTACGAGCCGAAGAAGCGGCTCGTCCAGGCCCCGGCGTTCGTGGACAAGGTTGTGCTCCATGCCGTGACCGATAACATCCTGTACGAAGCCGTGACGAAGAGCTTTATCCGTGACAACTACGCCAGCCAGAAGGGAAAAGGAACCCATGACGGTCTGATGCGGCTGAAGCAGTTCATGGTGGACTACTACCGGCAGTACGGCACAGCCGAAGGCTGGGTGCTGAAATGCGATGTCCACCACTTCTTCGCCTCCATCGACCATGACAAGCTGAAGGTGAAGCTGAAGGTCCTGCTTGACCGCCGGGGAGTAGACCCGCAGATTTATGAGCTGCTGTGCATCTACATCGACACCACGGCGGGACTGCCCCTGGGCTACCAGACCAGCCAGCTCCTCGCCCTGCTGTTCCTGGATGAGTTTGACCACATCGTCAAGGAGAAGTACGGCGTCAAGAAGTATGGCCGGTACATGGATGACTTCCTCGCCATCCACCCGTCGAAAGAGTTCCTGAAGAACCTGTTGGCAGACTTCCGGGTGTTTATGGGCAGCTACGGTCTGGAGCTGAACGAGAAGACCGGCATCTTCCCTCTGAGGAACGGCATCGACTTCCTGGGATTCCATAGCTACCTGACCGAGACCGGCGGTGTTGTCCAGAAGCTCCGCAAGGACGGTATCGACAGGATCAAGAAGAACATCAAGATATGGCGGGTCGAGTATCCCGCCGGGAACATCACCAAAGAGAAGATACTCGAAAAGTTCGGTTCATGGGACGCTCATGCGGCCCACGGTGACACTCACGCCTTACGGACGAAGTATGCCAAGCAGGTCGAGGAAATCATCGGCGAGAAGGTTCCCGTCCACCGGAAAATCAACTCGACGAGGGAAGTCAGAGCGAAGCGGCGAGTAAAACAGATGCAGAACATCTACAAGAAGCAGCACAGGGCGCAGGAGCAATCCGGCGCCTTTTCGCCTGTCCCGAGGCCGGCCGACATACCGCCGTGGCAATAAATTTTGAAGGAGGAAAAGACATGGCATCAGTTGCCCTCAGCAGCAAAGCCGTTGGCAGTATCGTCAAGATTAAAGTCAATGGCACCCTGCGGGACTTCATCGTTGTCCAGCAGGGGAAGCCATCGTCCATCTACGACGAGTCCTGCAACGGCACATGGTTGTTGATGAAAGACCTGTACGAGAGCCGCCAGTGGCACAGTTCCAACGTCAACGACTACGCCAACAGTACCATCCGTAGCTATCTGAACAGCACATTTCTGAATCTGATTGACGAGCAAATCCGCAATCAGATTAAGCAGGTGAAAATCCCCTATCGCCCCGGTTCCGGCACCAGTATGACCGTCAACAGCGGGGCGAACGGCCTGAGTGCGAAGATTTTCCTGTTGTCCAACATCGAGGTCGGCGGCCAGACCGATTGGAGCTATATGCCCCATGACGGCGCAAGGCTGGCCTACTTCGAGTACGGCACCGGCACCTCGGCCAACAACAAGCGCCTCGCCTATCTCAACGGCTCGGCCGCCTACTGGTGGCTCCGCTCCCCGTTCACCAGCAACTCCAGCAGCGCTTGGCTCGTGTACTCCAGTGGCAGCTCCAGCAACACGAGCGGCTGCTCGTACTCCTATGGCATCCGCCCCGCTTTGATACTTCCCTCTACACTCTTGGTCTCTGATGACGGCTCCGTGAATACGAACACGGCCCCGACTACGCCCGCCAGCATCGACGTACCCAGCACTATCCAGGGCGGCAGCACGATCACGATTTCCTGGGGGGCCAGCACCGACAAGGAGAGCAACCTGGAGGGGTATATCCTGGAGCGCAGCACCGACGGCGGAAAGTCGTGGTCGCAGATTTACCAGGGCAACAGCCGGAGCACGACCAACACCGTGCCGTTTGGCACGGGGAGCGTGACGTACCGGGTGAAAGCTTATGACAGCGATGGGCTGTCGTCTGGGTACAAGACCAGCGCCCAAGTGACGGTGAAGAACAACACCGCCCCGACCGCCCCGAACGGCATCACGGTCCCGAATACCGTCCTGGGAGGCTCGCCGCTCACCATCACATGGGGAGCGGCGACCGACCAGGACGGTAATTTGTCTGGGTACAGCCTGGAGCGGCAGGTGGACGGCGGAGACTGGGCGCAGGTCTACTCCGGCAACACCCTGAGCTACACCGACACCATCACGAAGGGCTGGGCGAGGGTATCCTACCGGGTCCGGGCCTATGACAGTGACAACGCATACAGCGGCTACGTCACGTCGCAGGAGCGGACGGTGAACAACAACACCGCCCCGGTCATCGTCTGCGCCTCCCCCAGTGGGAGCGACCTGGGGGAGAAGGATGCCGGGTTCATGGTGTCCTACTCCGTCTCCGATGTGGACAGCGATGAGGTCGCTGTGACCGAGGCCATCGACGGCGTGACCAAGCGGACCTACACGGCCACGCTGGACGGTAACAACAGCTTCAACGTCACCGGCGAGTATTTCATGAAGCTGCTGAACGGCAATCACACCCTGACCATCACGGCCAGCGACGGTAAGGCCAGCACCGTCCACACCTTGGTCTTCGCCAAGAAAGTCACCGGGGCCTCCATCACCTTGGAGACGCCCATGTCGGCCGACGACCAGATCAGCATTTGCGTTCTGTCCGTCATCGGCCTCATCCCGGCGGACGCCGAGTACAAGGTCGAGGTCACGAACAACGCCAACGACGAGACCCCGGTGTGGGAGGACTGCACCACCGCCGTGAAGACCGGCGCCAACTACGTCTTTGAGAACAAGACCGCCGCCAATGGTTTCGCCTTCAATTTCCGGCTGACCGCCGAGCGTGGGCCCAGCGGGGAGGGCGGCTACATCAATTCTGTGCAAGGGGGTTTCCAGTAATGGGACTGAAGGTACTGCGCCAGGACTCCGTGAAGGAGAAGCAGAAGGAGAAGACCCGGAAGCAGCTCCAGGAGGAGAACGAGCAGCTCCGGGCCAAGGTCGAAAGCCTGGAGGGTCAGCTCACCGACACGCAGATGGCCCTCTGCGATGTGTACGAGCTGCTGGAAGGTGGTGAGGCGTAATGGCAAAGGTGTACGCTGACCTGATCCGCAAGGGCATGAAGACCATCGAAGACGTTCCGGCCCGGCTCCGGGCCGCTGTCGAGGCGCTGCTGAAGGAGTCCGCCAATGAGTAGGCTCCGGGAGTGGCTGCTGAAAATCTTGCTCAGAAAGGAGGTGCAGACCATGGCCGTTGTGTACGCTACCCTGATTGTCAAGGGCAAGAAGACCCTTGAGCAGGTGCCCGCCAAGCTCCGTGAGGAGGTGGAGGGCATCCTGGAGGCCCTGGAGGTCAAGGTCTAAGGACCGGCGCAAAGAGGCCGCTCCCGTTATCGGGGGCGGCCTTCTGCGTTACTGAGAAACCCAAAATCGCTATCAAAACAGGAGGAAATGTAGTTGTGAACGTCCAAGAGCTTTTGGCTGGCGGGGGCGGTCTGCTTCTGGTCATGATGACCCTGGTACAGATCGCCCCCGTCAAAGTGAACCCCTGGTCCTGGATGGCAAGAGCCATCGGCCGGGCCATCAATGCCGAGGTCATCAAGAAACTGGATGCCCATATCACCATGGATGACCGGCGATGTGCTGATGGGCACCGGGCCCGTATCCTGCACTTCAACAATGAGCTGCTTCGGGACATCGACCACACCAAGGAGGAGTTCACCGAGGTGTTGGCTGAGATAGATGCCTATGAGCTGTATTGCCGAGAACACCCGGAGTACCCGAACAACCGGGCGGTCCTGGCGATTAAGAATATCCAGGAGGTCTACATGGAGCGGTTGAAGCTGCATGACTTCCTTCAGGAAAGCAGCGCAGCGAGGCAGGAGCAGTCGCCATGAAGATGATCCTGATTGCCGCCGGCGCCCTGGTGGTCGGCATCGCCCTGGGCGTCATCTACTGCGAGGCCACCTACCGCCACCTACGGAAGCGTCTGAGGGAGCTGCGGGCGGGCTGCCAGCGCCCCAGCATCCTCCGCTCAGTGACCAGGATGCTCTTCGTCACCACGCAGGTGTCGGCCCTGGTATGGGTCTTTACCAGCTATGGCATCGCCATCTACTCCACCATCCGGCTGGAACAGGTCTACACAATGGCCGAGCTGTCCGAGCCGGCCATCCATACCATCCTGGGCGTCGGCGTCCTGAAGGTGTTGGAGAACATCTTCGAGCACAATGAAGGGCCGGTGTTCGGCACAAATGCGGCAGGAGGGATCCCACCCATCTCCGAAGAGGAAGAAATCGACGAAGGAGGATGACTATGAACAAGAAACCCGTCTCCTATCTCCAGACAGACGCCCGCTGGAAGAATAAGCCCTACCGGGTCAAGGGCGAGAACGCTACCATCGGCGGCTCCGGCTGCGGGCCCACCGCCGCCGCCATGCTGATTGAGACCATCACGGGCAAGAAGTTCACCCCGGAGGACGCCTGTAACTGGTCCATGGCCCACGGCTACAAGGCTCTGGGCAACGGAACCTACTACGGCTACTTCAAGCCCCAGTTCGCCGAGTTCGGCATCGACTGCGATATGCTTAACTGGACGAAGACCTACGGCAAGCCGGACCACGCCAACCACAAGAAGGTCGAGGAGATGCTGAAGCAGGGATACTACTTCATCGCTCTGATGCTGAAGGGGCTCTGGACCACCGGCGGCCACTTTGTCGTCCTGTGGTGGCAGGACGGAAAGGTCCGCATCAACGACCCGGCCAGCACCAAGGATGCCCGCCTGAACGGGGACATCCAGACCTTCCGCAGCCAGTGTGCCTACTACTGGTGGGTGGACGCCCGGAAGTTCAACGGGTACGGCACCGCCGTAAAGCCCCCGGTCGCCTCCAGCGGCACCCCGGCTACTGGTTCCGCCCCGTCTCTCGGCCTGAAGGTCGGCGACATCGTTGAGTTCACCGGGACCACGCATTATTACAGCGCCAACGCCAGCAAGCCCGCCACCTGCAAGCCCGGACAGGCCAAGGTCACGCAGCTCTACAACGGCAAGCACCCGTACCAGCTCATCGCCGTCAAGGGCGGCGGCTCTACGGTCTACGGCTGGGTGGATGAGAAGGACATCCAGCACCCGGCCTTGACCGCCATCGACAAGCTGGCGAAGCTGGGCGTCATCAACTCCCCGGACTACTGGAAGCAGACCGTCTCCGGCAACAAGGTCAAGCACCTGGACATCCTGTTCACGAAGTCGGCGGCGAAGATCAGCAAGACCGGCACCCGCACCGCCACCCCGGAGGACGGTATTGCCTCCCTGGTGTCCGCCGGCGTCATCGACACGCCGGACTACTGGAAGTCCAACTACAAAGGCTACCCCAGCCTGGGCGAGCTGCTATGCGCTCTGGGCGGGGCAGTCAAATGATTTTAGGAGGTACTCGCAATGGAAAGCATCATCCAGAACATCCCCGTCGTCATCTCCATCATCCTGCCCGTGGTGCTGGCCCTCGTGATCGTCACGAACATCATCGTCGATGTTCTGAAGGGCCTGACCTGGAAGAAGCTGCCCACCAACGTCCTGGCGTTCCTCGTCGCCATGGCCGTGACGCTGGTT
Source organism: uncultured Oscillospiraceae bacterium (assembly GCA_910585265.1). Classification (GTDB taxonomy): domain Bacteria; phylum Bacillota; class Clostridia; order Oscillospirales; family Oscillospiraceae; genus Enterenecus. The sequence continues at coordinate 94,687 of CAJUCA010000002.1, forward strand.
GCCTTTTTCGCCATGTGCCAGATCGTCGGCATCCCGGTCACATGGTACATGGTGGTCGGCGCCATCGTCCTGGGCTTCTTCGTCTGCTTCGCCGCTATGTATGGGTTCGATAAGCTGAAGCAGACTATGGAGCAGTTCAACACCATCCGGCAGAATAAATGACACCTGCGCCCCTTGGCCTTCGGGCTGGGGGGCGCTTTTTTCGTTTCTGGGATAATCGCTGCATCCCGGAAGCTAAACTGCATCCTGTTTTGTAGTATTTGCTAACATCCAACTTTTTTGAAGTAAACCAGTTAAATTTTGCAGAAATCGTATGCTTTTCCAACGGGAAAAACTGGGAAATCGACGTTAAGCCGCCTACCCATATACTTATACCCCTGAAAGTAACCGTAGCTCAAAAGGCTTCTAAATGAGTTTTAAGGCAGTCCCCCCAGAACGGACAAAAAAGGGCGGTATTTCCGTCCATCACGGACGCCCATCGGTCCGCCTGGAACAAGACATCCCCCTCTCCGGTCAGCAATCGCCGGGGAGGGGGATTTTTTTCGTTTTGCCGCCTCTACACCAACCAAAAGGCCAAAAGCCCTCTATTATTGAAATACAGCCGTGAAAAACCGTCCTATGGGTCCCGGCCAACAAACTACCCTACCAAAGGCAAACGTGTCCCAGGTGGCCTTAAAACGGCCTCTACGGGCACCTGTTACCTATATAATTACGTTGACGTAGATAATGAAAAATTTTTTACGAAATCGTAAAAATAACGCTGGACAAAGGATTTGCCCCTGTGGTACACTTTAATCATGAAACAACCAAAAACCTACGGAACCGTAGAAAATCTAATGCCGGGAGGAAATGAATATGAAAACCCCGAACATCGCCGTCAACCGCCGCTGGTCCGGTATGAGCGTCCGCCAGACCTGCATCAAGCACGACCTCTACACCTGTGGGGACAACGAGGACTACGAGCATATGCTCAACTGGGTGGAACGCCTCTACCCGAACACCGAGAACCTGTACTTCATCGCCGAGGACATCCAGAAGCACAGCAAGGACCAGACCATCACGAACGTCATGTACCTGCTGGAGAAGGACGCCGTGACCACCACCTTCGAGATCGACGGCCGGGATGACATCTGAGCCCACGGAACAGAAAGGAGACAACAGTAATGAAAGAGCAAATCGAGAGCCGGATTGAGAACCTGAAGAAGACCCTGAGCTGGAAAGAGGATGAGCTGGAGCAGAGCCGGTTGGGTCTCGTTGAGAGGGCCAGCAAATGCTCCGCCGCAGAGATTGCCCACGGCTGGTTGGAGAGCGACATCGACACCATCGGCCGGGAGTTCGAGGAGGTCAAGAGCCTCCGTGACCAGATTGCCCTACTGGAATACATCCTGAAGAATGATAAGTAAGCCGAAACGGGCTACGGCCCGTCGCCGGGAACTGCCCCACCCGGCCTGATGATGGCAGGGCAAAGGAGGAAGCAACATGACGAGGATGTACTGCCCGTATTGCGGCAAGCTGCTGGAAGAGGGCTGTGAGTGCGAGCGTCTCGTAGCCGAGGATTACGAGGCCATGGTAGAAGAGCTGGAGGAACGTCAGCTCCGTACCGCATACCAGCAGGATTTGATTGACCTGTACCGCTTCGAGCGGTGAGCGAGAAAGGAGAATCGTGATGAACAAGCAGTTCACCTACAATCCGGTGGTCCTGGTCGAGATGGCCCAGGAGTATTTGGAGGCGGAGCGTAGCTACCGTGACTTCATCGCCCAGCACAAGAACCAGTATGGTAGCCTCGTTCTGGGCTCCGCCGATGACAGGGTTAGCTACTGGGTCAAGGACAAGGAGAGCTCCTGTGCCGGCTCGGCTCTCAGCACCGCTTGCCGGCTCGTCGGCGCCGATGTGAACACCGTCATCGCAACGGCGAAGGCCATGAACCGCTTTGAGAAGCGGGAACGCTGGCAGGTCTGCGCTCACCTTCCCACAGGATGGTGCTCCCGGTGTGGTGAGTATGGGGAGTATGGAGAAGACCGGGTTCGGCGCTTCTTCGCCGCCAGGGAGTGGGACGCCGATTTCTTCCAAAGCACAGGCCGTCGCCACCCTTGGGCGGCCTGAGCTTACCCCCCATCTTTGCGCCCAAATCCTACGAGAACGAAGATTTGAAAAATATTTTTTCAAAATCGTAATTTTTCGATTGACGCTCGAAGTATCCCGGTGGTACACTATCATCATCAAACAAAACAAATCCTACGAAGTGGTAGGAATATGACAGGCTGATGAGCCGGGAGGTAATTGACATGATGGAAAAGCTGGAGCGGCTGGATAGCTGGTACGGAAGACTGAGCGACATCACCGAGGAGCTTGCCGAAATGGGCTTCGATGTGGTGGATGCCAATGCCGAGTGCATTGACGTGGCCTTCGAGGAGGACGGAGACGATGTTCACGTCGTCATCTACCTGGGCGGAACGCAGAACACCATTACCATCAACGGATTTGAAGAAGTTTACAGGGGGTAAGAGAAATGAACGGTATTTATGAGATGAAGGGCATTACCGAGGAAATGACCGATTTGGAACAGGCCGACAAGTTCTGGTCCAATGCAAGGGAGCGGGTAATGCTTATCGCTGAGGCCAACTGCTTCCACCTCTCCCTTGAGGAGCACGACGATTCGTTCCTGTATGACCTGTACGACAACGGAGACTACATCCCCACCGGCGAGGAAATCACCACAGCCATCAGGGAGTACCTGGGCCTCTGCTGAACCCACCTGACGAGAACCGGTAGACACCCGGTCGAAACTGCGGAGCTCCTGGAACACCGGGAGCAAGCTGGACAGCCCGCAGTCGTGGGAAGCCACAGGAAGGAGATGAGGTACATGACACCGGATATGGCAGAAGAAGCGGTGGTGGCCCTTGCTATCCTGGCCGGGTATCTGCTCATCTTGGGCATTGGATGCCTTGTCGCCGACTTCGTATTCCCGCATATCCCGTTTATCAACCGGTTTTTGGATAGCCTCCACGATTGGGAGGACGAATACTGAAAGGAATGAAATCATGAGTATCAAAGTTACCATGGACGTGTCTTCTCTGCGGTCGATTATGGGTTACGCCTTTAATTTCGACGTTTTCACTCAAGGACGCAAGGATTGCTATAAACTCGCCCAGAAAGCCAGCTACGACGAGTTTTCCGCCAAGCTGGAAGAGGTCAAGAAGCATATCGAGTACGAATCCGACCACCGTGCTTTTCCGGGCCCGTCCTATTGGCTCGGCTGTCTGTGCGGGTTCGACTCCGTGCTGTGGCCCAAAAAGGAGGAGCAGAGCGATGAGTGATCCGTCTCTGGTCCGCTGGTCTTTCTGGCCGAAAGTGGGGCCGGTCGAGTCCGGCAAAATGCCCCGTAAGAAGATGCAAGAGAACCTTCAGCGGTTCGAGGTGGAGGCCCGGAAGCTGCTGGCTGAGACTGGTGCCGACCATGTGGTATACGGCAGAAAGCTCTACACCGATGACGGGGAGCTGGAGGAGCTTCGGTTCTACCTGATGCCGATGAGCGATGAGGAGTTTGAGGATAGGGTGGCGCCCCTGAAGAACCAGCAGGTGTACGCTGTCCACAAAATGAAGTGAGGAGGAGTGTGAGTATGGGACGTGGCAACGTATCTGTCTCTGGCCGCTATGAGGGCCTGTACTACATTGACAACGACCATTTCCATGTGTACCGCCGGGACGAACCGGGAGTCGAGTATCCCGAAACCCAGCTCATGGGCGACCTCAGCTATGATGAGCTGACCGGAATTGAGTGGCTCTACGACGAGTGGGGAACCGCCGAGGAAGAGGACGACATCCTGGAGTGCTTCATCAGTAGCTTCGTCAGGATGTTCCCCAGCTTTGAGCGGCCGATGCTCGATAAATGGCTTACCGAGCCTGGATTTGGTGGACGGTCCCGCCGGGTCATCCTGGAAAGCAAGCTGTTCTACATCGCCGTCGAGGACAATGAGTGGTCGCTGGCTGTGGAGCTGCTCCAGAAAGAAGACCCCTACGACGATCACCTCAGCGGGCTCCAGGGCCGCCACTACCTGAAGTACCTGGACGGTATGAAGAGGTGTCTCCTGGATCGTCTCCCCAGCATTGGGACCTACGCCGGAGCATGGACATCCGGCATCATCAACAGAGAGGAAGTGTGCTGATATGAGTGAAAAAATGTTCACCGTCCGACCGGAGATTGAGGTCAACCTGACCCAGCAGGACATCGATGATATCATGGTCTCCGCCTTGGAGGGCGGCATCAACTACTGGTGCCGGGAGGCTGAGGTCGTTGAGGAGAAGCGGTGCGGAGACTGGGGGCACGAGCAGATCGCCCGTGGCGGCTCCCTCATCCTCCACGACGCCGAGAGCTCCGACAAGTGGGAGCTGACCCTGGAGAAGTTCCTGAACGGGGTTAAGCTGTACTTCGAGGACGGCTGCCACGTCAATGTTGAGGACAACCGCATCGACACCGGCGACATGGATGCCAACGACGCCGACTGCATCATCCAACTTGCCATCTTCGGGGAGGTGGTGTTCGGATGAGTGAGTGTAAGAAACAGGCTATTGAGGTCATCGACCAGCTCCATTCCGAGAGCCGCCTCGAATACCCCGATTACTGCACCATCCACGATGGCCTGGACGAAATTGACACCCTGCGGGATCGGGATGAGGTGCTGGAGGAGCTGTGGGCGCAGTTCGCCGACATCCCCATGAACCCTGAGACCGAGTGCATCGAGGCCCCGTTCATGGGCTGGGGCGTGGGAATCAGTCGGGAGGAAATCTGGCACTGGTTCGATGAGCGGCATAGTAAAGGCGTTGTCTACCTGCTATACGGAACCATCCAGCAGTATGACGTCACAATGGAGAGATACTACAAATCTCTGTGCGATGACTGCGGAACATCCGACTGCGCCTACAATAGCGCCGGAGAGTGCCGGTATCCGCAAGTCTTCCACCGGGTCCCTATCATCACCGAGAGCGATGGTTGCATGAACTACATCAGAAGGGAGGGAGATGGATGAACAAGAGAAACAGATGGGAGGAACTTTTTGACGAGCTCCTCGACCTCATCGAGTTCCGGCTCATCAAGTACCCGGACGGGTGGGGATTGGTGGACCGACAGGGGGCTAACCTGGGGGACATCGAAAGCGACCGTTTCGATAGTTCCGTCGCTCTCATCGACCGGCTGGAGGTCTATGTCCGGGACTACATCGTCTCGGACATCGAAGAGGATTGCGACTGCGGCGAGTATCACGACTGGTCTGAACTGCTGGAATTCGCCAGGGAAACCATGGCCCCGGAAGATTTAGAGCGGTATCACTTTGACCTGGAAATCCTGGACATGATATGCAATCACCCGTCGGAGGTCAACCTGGAAAACTGCTTCTTCGACAGGGAGGAGAGATGATATGGGCTACATGGGCGTCGGATATAGCGGCTACGAATACGAAACCTGCCCTCTCTGCGGGCAGGGTATGTGGAATGGCCGGTGCGAGAACCCGGACTGCGAGTACCACTGGAACCCGAAAGAAGATGAGGAGGATGAGTGATGGCCGAACACAAGTCTTTGACATTCTCCATCGAAGGAAAGATTATCACCGATGTTGCCAGAGAGCATTTTTACGTCAGAAACGACATGGCTAAGGCCCTGGACCTTCTCTGCGCTGGACTCCAGAGTGACCAGCTAAACGAGTACGAGCGGATGGCCTTAGCTCTCCGGGTCCTGGACGGAAAGGCCGAAATTCGAGGAACGTACCCTGGGGACAGCTATGGGCTCTACGACTTGGATGAACCGGATTGTCGGTTCAGTATCGCAGACCATATCGGTAAACTGGCTAAGAAGCTGGAAACTGCCGAGTCTGAGCTTCATGACTTACAGGTGAAATTCAGCCTTGTGGCGGAGGGCCTGTCCTATACGCAGAAGCGTGAGGCCAATAGTGCGTGGTTCTCGCTTGATTATGACCACAGAAGGCCAATTTTTGATGATGTCGAGCCTGTTCCGCTGATACCGGGCTTGACCTCCCAGCTTGACAGCTTCTTGGAGAGAATGACGGGGCCGGAGACCACCACGGATGACTATGGATGGCTGGAGCCGTCCGGCAAATTCCACGAAGTTCCGTTTGGGGAGCATCAGGGATGGGCGTGGAAGAAGGCATTAGAGCTCGGATTTTCTGGGGAAGCATTTGACCGTGGCCTTGGAGGAGATGTCCTGCTTGAACATGGGTGGGTCCTTCTGGACAACCCCGGTCTGGGTCTTGCAAGACCAACTTCCAGCGATACCAGACCTATGACCAAAGCGCAAAGGGAGTTCCTGTTCGACTACTACACCGAGCGAAACCGGCCCGATCTCGCTAAAAAGTACCTGGAGGACGATTGATACCATCAAACACCGTTTTCCAGGCCACCACGTCACCTGAAATCAATCAACCTATCACCCGGAACCGTCCCAGGCGCTCCATCCGGGTGTTTTTAAGGGGAAAGGAGTACGAATGGATAATATCGTAGATGTAAAGCTGGGTCAGTCGATTCCGCCTGAGCGGTGGCTTGAAGCTGCGGAAGACCTGGAGAAGGTTTTCCAGATGGTCGCCCAGCATTTGCTTGTAACCAACCACGAAGGTATGGGCCAGCAGGATGCCGAGGAGTTCATGTCTGATGCGGTTCTGGCCCTGGCCGCCCTCCGGTACGTTGCCGCCAATCCCGAAGGCTGCCGGTTCATCCCCATCCCGTCGAAAGGCGGCGACAAATGATATGAGGAACAGCGAAGGCTACTACGACCCCACCGCTGGCATCGCCATCAGAAATGTAGAAAGGAATGAAAGAATGATGCAGGAGTTCAAACGTGGAGACATCTTCTATGTGGAGAAGTCCGGGAGCAGGGCAGCGTCCGGCTCAAACCAGCCCGAAGGCCGACCGGCCCTCATCGTTTCCAACGACCGGTTCAACAAGACCTCCGACATCCTGGAGGTGGTCTACTTGACCTACAACCCCAGGAACGATCTGCCCACGCACGTCACCATCCGGCAAACGACCAGCGAGTCGGTCGCAATCTGCGAGCAGGTCACGAGCGTTCACAAGGAGCGGTTCATCAGCTACATCTCGTCGGCTACCGAGGATGAAATGGCCCGCATCGACATGGCCCTACTCATTTCCCTGGACCTGAACATGGGCGTCTCTCAGGCGGCTTCTACGGCTTCCCAGGCTGCCCCCGAGCCTATCCCCATCCCCTCTCCTCAGCCGGTTGCCCCCCCCCGACACGCCCCAGAACTGGGAGGCGGAGTACAGGTCCGAGAAGGAGCGGTACGAAACGGAGATCGCCAGTCTGAAGTCGGAGCTCATCAAGGCACGTTCGGAGGCCGACATCTTCAAGGGGCTCTACACCGACATGACGGACCGGGCCATGGAGAGGGTCGTCAATGCGTAGCGTGAAGGAAATCACGAAGGAGGACTTTTCCGCTCTCATGGGCTCCGCCCGCATCGTGGCCTTCTCCACCAAGTATGAGCCCCGTGGCCTGTTCTATCTGCGGGACGGAAACAAGGTCATCGGCATCGACAACAGCACCGGCCATGCCTGGACCGAGGAGTTCGACAGCGTGGACCAGTGTAAGCGGTGGCTCATGGGAGAGAAGCTGGAAATCGTAAAGGGAGGTAACGAAGATGAAAGCATCTGACATCGTAGAGGACGCCCTCCAGCTCCGTGGGGTCCTCCAGAAAGAGCTCGCTGAGCGTGTGGGCCAAGACCACAAGTACCTCAGCAGGAAGTTGACCACCAACAGCATGAAGGCCCAGGAGCTCATCGACCTCATCCACGAGCTCGGCTACGAAATCAAGCTGGTGGATTGCCAGGGTTCCGGCCAGACGGTCTCCGTCCGGCGCAGGGGAACCGGTCCCAGGGTGAAGCGTATGGTCAGCGGCATCACCTTCGACACCGCCAAGGCCGACGCTCTCTGCCACACCGACGTGGAGGATGGCCGCTACATGGAGCTGTATCGGGACCCGGAAGGTCGGTTCTTCATCGTCCACTATTCGTTCTGGCAGAAAGAGGATGCCACGATTACCTCCTGCCAGGAAGACGAGGCCCGGCACCTGTTCGACAAGTATTCGGATGGAACCGTGGATTTTGTCTCCGGCGCCCCGGAGGCTGTATAATTGCGCCCGGTTCCTACGATGACGTAGAATTACAAAAAATATTTGCAAAATCGTAATTTTCCGATTGACGCTCGAAGTATCACGGTGGTACACTTTAGTCATGGAACACCAAAAAACTTACGAGAACGTAGGATGGAGGCACATAGCATGAGCAGCAAGTACGACAACATCGGGACCGCCGCCGAGCTGGTCAGCGAGGTTCAGCTCCACGGTCTGAGTCTGGCCCAAGAGGACATCTGCCGGGCCCAAGACATCTTCGGCCACACCTCGATTGAGGAGCTGGCCCGCCTCGCAAACGACATCGGCCGGGACAACGAGAAGGGCGAGCCGGACCCGAAGGGGTCCCGCAGCAGCGGCCGGAGGGCCACGCAGAGCACCTTCTATTCCATCCTCTCAAGCATCTGGCACTGGGAGGAAGTGACCCGGTTCTGGAACACCCACACCAACCCGGAACATGAGCAGGTGGAAGAGCTCCGGGCAAAGCTGAGGGCTGAGATGGCCGAGCACTCAAACACCAAGAAGGCTCTGGAAGAGCAGAGGGTCAGCACTGACGCAGAGCACAAGTCCCTCCTCGCTGAAAGAGCCAAGAGAATTGAGCAGAGCGATAAAATCGAGTCCATGAAAGCCGAAATCCACGACCGGGATATGACCATCATGGAACTGAAAGCTAAGCTGTACGACTTGTTGGTTGAGCGGAAGGAGGTGGTTTGATGTACCGCTACTACTCAACCCAGCGTCCGGTCGGGCCGGGGACCTTCCCTGGCCGACCGGAGAGCATCGAAAACTTCGACACCAGGGAGGAGGTCCCCGGTATCGGCCCTGCCTGGGGGTATCTGGAGTACCGGGAGCCCCTGGATGACGAGGCGGCCAAAAGGTACGAGTTGAAGCCGGCGGAGCTGAAGAAGTTCCTGGTCGAGGTCACGTCGGTTCACACCTTGGAGGTGGAGGCCGAGAACGAGGACGAGGCTATCGAGATGGCTTGCAGAATGGCCTGGGAATATGACGCCGATGAAATCGACGGAAAGATTTTGAAGGGGGATGACTTAAATGCGTAGGGAAGGCATGACGGTCCGGGAGGCCGCCGAAGAGTGGGTGCGGGAGTTCAACGCCATCCCGCAGAGCATGATCGACAAGCTGATGAAGCTGGACTGCGAGGACTGGCACGAGGTCACTACCCCGTCCTACGGGTGCCGGGTGTATGTCCCCAGCTCCAGCCTCCCCGACAGCTACGACGGCGAGGAGAATGAGGGCGAGGTCATCAGCTACGACGAGGAGTCCGAGCTCTACTGCATCGAGCTGTACGACGGCTTCAAGGTCTCGCTGGAAGAGGGAGATTTCGAGGCCGTCCGGGATGACAGCCTCCCCATGTGGGGTACGATGTGGTCCTTCGGCGATAGCGCCGATGACTACTGGCTTTCCGATATGGACGGCATCGCAATCATGTCCCGCTGTGGCTTCCGCATCTACGAGTCCGAGGAGTTCGGATACTTCTTCGGCATCGACGGCGCCGGGTACAGTTTCTACGACGAACACTGGGTTCCGTTGTACCGGGCCAGGGACCTCCATTGGCACGACCCGGCCACCGAGAAGGAGGCGAGCTGATATGAAAGTGTATATCGTAACCGGCGGTGGCCGTGACGACCACCACATCATCGCCGTATGCAAAACCCCGGAGCTGGCAGAAGACCGCTGTACGGCTGAGAACAGAAAATGCCGTGGTCTGGGTGCCACCTACGAGGAGTGGACCGTGGAAGAGAGGTGATCTGATGTTCAAGCTGGAAATCGAGACCGGTGGGGCAGCGTTCCGGGATGAGGATGGGGAGTCCTTGGACCCCAACGCTACCGAGGTTCTCCGCATCCTGTGGGATGTCATCTGCAAGCTGGAAGCCAGACACACCGACGGTTCCGTCATGGACGTGAACGGCAACAAGGTCGGCCGCTGGAGCTACGAGTGATGCCGGCCGTGTACGAACAGCTCAGCCTCTTCTCCCTGGTCCTGCCGGACGAGGCTACGGCTATATGTCTCATGGGCCGCACCGAAAGAATGGCCCGGAAGCCGGAAGCCTGGATGCTTGGTTTGGTCCCGGATGGCGAGTACGTCGTTGATGTCGGAGAGCACCCGCTGGTCCTTCGACCGGCGGGTCTCCGGGAAGAGGAAGTTGAGCCCGGCCACCACTACCATCACTACCTGATTGGCAGCAGGGTATACGCCGGCATCTTCGTCGGGAGGTATGACGATGGATAAGATCGAGCTGTCCCGAGAGGACATAACTGCCTTGCTCGACTGGAGGGACGAGCACAAAGAGTTGGTCCGCTCTCTTCCTGCGCCGAAGAAGGCAATCGAAATCGTGTTCAAGCACAACGCCTTCCGCATCAAGGGTATCCGGGATGGGGACACACTCCGGCTCCACCTCAGCAACGGATTTGTGAACCTTGGAAAGGCGGAGTTCACGGTCTCCAAAGACAAAACGCTGGTTCTGAAGCGTGGAAAGATGGAGGTGACGGAGGAGAGCTTCCAATCTGTGCTGACCGTCTACTGTTCTTTGATGGCCCTGATGACCTACGGTAGGGTGGAGTATGACGAAGAAGTAGAGCCCGCTGGAAAGGAAAAGGTCACACGCTCCCAAAAGGCCACAAAGCGTTCTCCAAGAAAGCCTGTAAAGCGGACTACCTACATACTCCGCCGGGACAACGGGACGCTTCTGGCAGCTCCTATGAGCTCACACGCAAGCCCCAAAGGTATCTTTACTGTGCGTGGTCATTACCGCCACTACAAAAGCGGCAAGGTGGTCTGGATCGCCGAGTACCGCAAGGGGACCGGGAAGAAGAAATCGAAGACCTACAAGATGGGAGGTAAGAACGATGACCGAGCAACAGACTGAGATGTGGGATGTCCTCTCCGAGCTGGGCGGAGAAGAGGTCCTGCGGGTCCTGACCGACTGGCATGGGCTCCGGCTTCTCGATGAGGGGTTCCATGGGCATCTGGTTGATGAAGGCTACATCGAGGAAGACACCAACTGCGAGAACGGAACCTACGACTGTGACACCTGCTCCATGGACGGCAAGTGCGACAGGCAGGAAGCTATGAAGTCGGAAGATTTCGATGATTTCTGCGGTAAGTTTCCGGCCTGTAAAGGCTGCCCGCTTCAGGACATCCCCGGAGACTGCGAAGAGGACATCTGGCCCAAGTTTAAGAAGGAGCATGGATATGGATAAGTACGATTACCTGATTGTCGGGGCCGGCCTGTTCGGTTCGGTCTTCGCCCACGAGATGACGCAGCGAGGGAAGAGCTGTCTGGTCATCGACAAGAGGCCCCACATCGGCGGCAACTGCTACTGTCGGAAGCAGAGCGGCATCATCGTCCACGAGTACGGCCCGCACATCTTCCACACCGACGACGAACGAGTGTGGGGGTACGTCAACCAGTTCGTCGAGTTCAACGGCTTCGTCAACTCTCCCATCGCCGTCTATCAGGGGAAAGCCTATAACCTGCCGTTCAGCATGAACACGTTCTGCCAGCTCTGGGGGCACATCAGCCCCACGGACGCCAAGGAAAAGATACGGCTCCAGGTGGAGAAGCTCGGCATCGGGGAGCCCCGCAACCTGGAGGAACAGGCGTTGTCCATGGTCGGGCCGGATGTCTACGAGCGTCTGGTCAAGGGGTACACGGAGAAACAGTGGGGCCGCCCCTGCCGGGAGCTCCCCCCGTCGATTATCCGCCGTCTTCCTCTGCGCTTCACCTTCGATAACAACTACTTCAACTCCCGATACCAGGGCGTCCCAATCGGTGGCTACAACGGTCTTTTTGAGGCGCTTCTCAAGGGGTCACGCATCGCCCTGGGCATAGACTTCTTCCACGTTGACGCAGATAGGACGGCCAACCGTATCGTCTTCACCGGCCCGATTGATGCCTTCTACGGACACCGGTTTGGCCGCCTGGAGTATCGGAGCCTTCGGTTCGAGACCGAGGAGTTTCAGACCGACAACTACCAGGGGAACGCCGTGGTCAACTACACCAACGCTGTCGTTCCGTTCACCCGCATCATCGAGCACAAGCACTTCGAGTCCGGCTGGCAGCCCACCACCGTCATCACCAGGGAGTACCCTGAGACGTGGGTGCCTGGGGCGGAGCCCTACTATCCGGTGAACGACGAGGCCAACAACGCCCTGTATGCCAAGTACGAGGCCCTGGCCCGTCAGGAGGAGAACGTCATCTTCGGCGGCCGGCTGGGGAGCTACCGGTACTACGACATGGATCAGGTAATCGCTGCGGCGCTGGACGCTGCGGAAAAGGAGGTATAGGTATGACCGGAACGCAAAGTCTCCTGTGCGAGATGCTGTCCTGCGGCACCCTGGACCTGGAGCTGCTGGACCGTGTGGGATACGACTGGGATGAGGTCCTGGGACGGCTCGATTGGCCTGACGGTGAAGGCTTCAACTTCAACGGTTTGCTTAGGGCCGTGGTGGATGTTGGAATTATCCATCTCCGTCGGGCTGTGTATGACCGCCTCAGCGAGCTGGAGGGCATCGAAAACAGCCGGGAGCTGAACGATGAGGAGGCAGAGGAGGCAGAAGCACTTTATCACCTCGACCCGGACCAGGACATCGAGGGCTTCTTCAACTGTCTGGACACGCACGTCTGGTTCCGGCAGAACGGACCCGTCTACCGCCGGTATCTGTCTTCGGCCCTGGACAGCTTCGAGGATAACGTGGGCTTCTTCCTTACGGGAGGTGAAGATTGATGGATACCAGACACATGAAGACGTACACAAAAGGCGGATGGCGGTTTGTCGAGTGCGCCCTGTGCGGGAAGCGGTATAACGCTGGGCGAGGAGGAAACGGCGCTGGCATCCGTTGGTGTAACGCCCTCCGAAATGATTGGTGGGCAAAGCACACCGGGCAGAAAAGCCCGGAGGTGGTCCAAGTCCCCAGCGATGTGGAGCTGTGCCAGAAAGGAGCGGCAGTATAATGTACTGTAATCCTGATGTCTGCCCGTACTGCCAGTACATCGGAGAAGGCGATAGCTGGTGCGAGGAGACCGGCGAGATCGTTCTGTCCGACTGGGAACCGACCGAGGACTTCATGGGTCCTGGGTGTCCCTATCTGAAGAAGGGAGGAAAGAAGCGTGGAAAGAAACGCTGAGTTCAAGTTCATGTTGGACTTCATCGTTGAGAGCTACCTCATCGAAGAGCTTGCCAGGGACCAGCTCCGTTCCCTGTGGATGGCCTACTGCCTCCACCATAATCTGGATGTCGATACCGCCGAGTACGATGAAGACTTGGCCCGTCTCTGGGATGTAGTGTCTGAGGCCGGAGACGGAACGACTGAGTGGTCCGACTATGAGAGTTTCGACCATTTCATGTCCCGGTATCTGGTGTGAGGTGCTCCATGGGTAAGAAGAATGATTTCCTGGCCCGCAAGAAGGAAAAGGAGCGGCTGCTCCAGGAGGCCACCCGTCAGACGTTCGTCCAGTACATGACCGACACCCTCATCTTGACGCTGAACGACCCGGATGTCATGGGCAAGGATGTGTTCGGCTACGTCCGGCTGAAGAAGGTCCTGGATGCCTGGGGCAAGTGCTATGACCAGTTCTTCGACGCCCTGACCAAGAACGATGAGGCCGACTATGCCAGGGTCAAGATGGATGAGGCCATGAAGCGCATCTGCGGCGAGACCGGAGATTTCTTCCCATTCGAGGAACGGTATCAATGGTTGCCGGAGATCAGATATGGCGACAAGTAAAACAGGGCCCGCATAGGGAGCATTTTCCGGCTCTCTGGCGGGCCCTTCCTTTTGTCCTACCACCAATACCCCCGCAGCGGTCCAGGTCGTTTCCTGGGCTCACCATGCGTTCACAGGTCTTGCAATCCGCCATCTTCTCATGTATAATGCAGACAGCCTACCGTTTTGTAGGCGTAGAGTTACGATTTCGTCATCCTGCTTCCCGGAAGCATGGGGGACGCCATGTTTATCTCGTAGGGGGCCGCAGCGGGCGCGAAAAGGAACCGGCTTCCCCCGGAACGGGGGGAGGAGCCGAAATGGTTCAAGAATGGATAAGGAGAAAATTATGTTTCGAGTGACGAAAACCGAGGGCAAGGCCCGCCGGGGGGAGTTCACCTGCCCCCACGGCACGGCCCAGACCCCGGTGTTTATGAATGTGGGCACCCAGGGGGCCATCAAGGGGGCGGTGTCCGCCCTGGACCTGAAGGAGCTGGGCTGTCAGATCGAGCTGTCCAACACCTACCACCTGCACCTGCGCCCCGGCGACGGGGTGGTGAAGGAGCTGGGGGGGCTTCACCGTTTTATGCACTGGGACGGGCCGATGCTCACCGACTCCGGCGGCTTCCAGGTGTTCTCCCTGGCGGGACTGCGGAAGATTACGGAGGAGGGAGTCACCTTTTCCTCCCACATCGACGGGCGGCGGATCTTCATGGGGCCGGAGGAGTCCATGCAGATCCAGGCCAACCTGGGCAGCGACGTGGCCATGGCCTTTGACGAGTGCGTGGAAAATCCTGCCCCCTACGAGTACGCCAAGGCGTCCTGCGAGCGTACCCTGCGGTGGCTGGAGCGGTGCAGGGCGGAGCACGACCGCCTGCTGGCCCTGCCGGACTGCGTGAACCCGGGACAGGTGCTGTTCGGCATCAACCAGGGGGCCACCTACGAGGACCTGCGGGTGTGGCACATGAAGGAGACGGCAAAAATCGACTGCGGCGGCTACGCCATCGGCGGGCTGGCGGTGGGGGAGCCCACCGAGGTGATGTACTCCATCATCGAGGCGGTGGAGCCCCATATGCCGGAGGACAAGCCCCGCTACCTCATGGGGGTGGGCACCCCCTCCAACATCATCGAGGCGGTGGCCCGGGGGGTGGACTTCTTCGACTGCGTCATGCCCGCCCGGAACGCCCGCCACGGCAAGCTGTTCACCTGGGAGGGGTCGCTGAACCTGAAGAACGAGCGGTTCAAGCTGGACCAGCGGCCCATCGATCCCCGGTGTGACTGCCCGGTGTGCCGCAATTTTTCCCGGGCCTACCTGCGCCACCTGTTTGTGGCGGGGGAGATGCTGGCCATGCGGCTGGCGGTGATGCACAACCTGTACTTCTACAACAGCCTGATGGCCCGTATCCGGGACGCCCTGGACGGAGGGCAGTTCGCCGCCTTCCGGGCGGAATACTCGGAGAAGCTGGCGGGCCGGGCGGACTGAGGGCCGCTGAATAGAATCGGAAAGCCTCCCCGCCGGAATGCCCGGACGGGGAGGCTTTTTGCGGTTTTACTCGTAGCTCCAGGTGGCGTTTACGATGCTCCCGTAGAAGTCAAAGTGGGCGGTCTTGACGTACTGGCTGTTGCCCACCCGGACCTCCTGGCTGCCCACGGCGTTGGTGATGGTGTTGGTCACCACGGCTTCAATGGTGAAGGTGAGGTCCAGCCGGGTGTCCTCCCCGGAGGACGGGACCACCTTGATCTCGTTGTCGTCGGTGGTGATATAGTTGATGTGGGGGACCGCCACGCAGTCAACCACATAGCCGTCCAGCAGCTGGGTGCCGGTCATGAGCCGGTCCTTCTCGCCCGCGGCCTTGTCCACGAAACGCCGCACCACCTCATAGGATTCGGGCCTGACGCTGGACACGGCCACGGTATAGGTCACGGTGACAGGCTCGCCGTTGCCGGCGTTGGGGCCGGGGGCGGCCTTCTTAGCCAGCTTCATCACCAGGAACACCGCCACCGCCGCTGCCAGCAGCAGGGCCAGCAGGTCGATCACGTTCAGCTTGCCGAACAGGCGGCCCTTCTCATCAATCACTTTCATGGGGATAATCCTTCCTTTTCAGTAGTTTTTCACGGGCGGGCCCCGGAGGGGGTCCGGCTCTGCCCGGACATACGCACCCCCGCCAGCAGCAGGGAGACGGTGAACCAGAAGATCAGCATAACCCGGGGGTAGGTAAACAGGTAGTCGGCCATGCCGCTTACCAGGCTGCCGCATACCGCGGCGGCCGCGCCGATGATGACCAGCCGGGCCTGGGGCGGGCAGGCGGACAGGGCGGAGGCCTTGGCCCCCCGCTTCACCGCGTTACAGCAGCCCGCCAGGAAGGCGGCGACCCCCAGCAGACCGTGCTCCAGCCAGAGCTGGAGGTATACGTTATGGGAGTGGGTGAAGGCCCCCCGGGAGCCATGGAAGGTGCCCAGCTCCCGGACGGCGGCACGGCCCGCGTCCCCGCCCAGCCCCGCCCCGGTGACGGGGGAACGCTGAAGCACGCCGATGGCGGCCTCCCACAGGGGGACGCGGCTGCTGGTGGAGGTGTCGCCGCTGTTGAAGATGGTCAGCAGGCGGTTGAGGACGTGATCCGGGAGGAAGGGGATACACAGCAGAGCCAGGGCGATGAACATGGGCAGGAGCTTCCGGTTCCACAGGAACACGAACACCACCCCCGCCACCGCCAGCCCCACCCAGCTTCCCCGGGAATAGGTCATGATCAGGGCCAGCCCGCCCAGTCCGGCGGTGCCCAGCCCCACCAGCTTCCACCAGAGGGAGCGGGCCCCCAGCAGAAGCCCGACAGCCACCGGGATCAGGAACACCAGCACCTCGGCAAAGGCGTTGGGGTTTTCATAGGCGGAGAAGATCCGGCTGGGGAGATCGGCGTTCAGGGACAGATCCACGTAGGAGCGGTCCATTTCCAGGCCGCCCAGCCGCTGGAGGATGCCCTCCACGGAGGCCGCCCCCATGCCCAGGCAGCCGAAGCCCGCCAGACGGACCAGCTGCTTTTCCTCCTCCACGGTGGAGACCACCGTCAGCACGCACAGGGCGCAGGTGATGTGGTAGGGCAGGTAGCGGGCGGACAGGGCGGGGAACATAGACAGCGGCCAAGACAGGCAGACGGCGGCGAAATAGAGCAGGAACCAGGCTCCCACAGGGCCTGTGTCCAGCCGCAGGCTCCGCCGCCGCATTCCCCCGGCGATGGACAGCAGGAACAGGAGGACGAAGCCGATGAGGGAATAGGTGTTGCTCCACTGGCCGTAGGGGATGATCATGATGGCCAGCATCACCCAGCCTGTGGCCGCGGGGACCTGCTCCCCCAGGCCGAACACCAGCTGGGCGGCGAAGCTGTCGTCCCACACCGGGCGGAGGCTCTGGTAGAGCCAGTGGAGCAGGGCGGCGGGCAGGTTGACCAGCAGGTTCAGCCCCCGGCACAGGCGGCTGTCCCGCCAGGCGCGGGTGAGGACGCCGTCCCGCGCGAAGAAGAACCAGGCCAGGACGCTGCCGGACCACCACCGCTTCCACCAGGCGGCGGACGCCCGGACGGCCCGGGCCAGCAGGCTGCTGTCATACAGCCCGTACAGCGCGCCCCACAGCAGGACAAGGAACTGGCAGACGACGCTGCCTTGGATCAGGTGCATTGGCTCACTTCCCTCGGTTTTTGATTCGGTAGAGCAGGGCCAGCAGGGTGTAGTGCCGCCCCAGCAGGAGATCGGCCACCAGCTGTTTATTGCCCGCCAGACCCTTGGGCCTCAGGCTCGCCATGGCCCGGGCCATCTCCGGCTGGGCGCACAGGGCCTTGACGTAGGCGGACCGCTCCCCCATGGGCTTGGGATTGCCTGGGGCAAATTCATTGCCCACCGCGATGAGCAGGCCCGCCCAGCAGGTGTTTTCCTCCCAGCCCGGGCACAGGCCGTCCAGCCCGTGCCGCTTGACCAAGGCCCGTTTGCGCTCCAGGAAGCGGCCGAACTCCTCCCGGTAGCGGGGCAGGTAGCGGCGGGTGACGGAGGCGGGATTCTGGAGGTAGACGTAAAAGGGCTCGTCCACCATAGCCAGCCGTTGGGCGTGGAGGCAGTATTCCATCAGGAACAGCTCGTCCTCCAGGTAGGCCCCCTCGAAGGCGATGGCGTTGTCCAGCACCACCTCCCGGCGGAACAGGTAGCGCACAATGAAGCCGTTGAGGACGCCCCGGCCGAAGTCCAGCCGCTGGCCCAGCAGGGGCTTGACAATGCCCTCCCGCAGCTCCTCCGGGCCGTAGACCCCGGCGGGGAGGGCCCCGGCGTAGTCCTCCGTCCGTCCGTCGGGCCAGAGCAGGCGGTGCCCGCACCCGGCGGTGTCCGCCCCGGCCCGGGTCAGCGCGGCGTACAGGGCCTCCAGGGTGTTGGGCAGAATATAGTCGTCCGCGTCGCAGAAGGCCAGATACTCCCCCTGGGCGGCGGCGATGCCGTCGTTGCGGGCGCGGCTCACCCCGCCGTTCTCCTTGTGGATCACCCTCACCCGGCTGTCCTCCGCGGCGGCCTGGTCGCAGAGGACCCCGCTGCCGTCGGGGGAGCCGTCGTCCACCAGGATCAGCTCCAGATCCCGGAAGGTCTGGCCCAGGATGGAGTCGATGCAGGTTTTGAGCAAGGCTTCCGCCTTGTAGACAGGTACGATTACGGAAATGACGGGCATGGGTCCGCCCCCTTTTGGATAAGCTCTTTGGAATCTGCGCCCACAGCCTCAGACGCCGCCGGGGCAGGGCTTCGGCTGTGAACACAGGTTCTCACTATTATATAGTATCTGCCCCCTCAGCGCAAGTGCCTATTTGTTAAGAAAAAGAAAAGAACCGCCGGACGGCTTTGGGCCGTCCGGCGGTTGCGACTGTCAAAAAGGCCGCTTCTGTTCCGATGACGGGAAGGAAGATAGTGTGAAAGAAACCCAGGAGGGGTGTCTTTCACGTCCAATCAACGACTTTTTTGAACGTTCTTTGTTCAAAAAAGTCGCACTCAGCGGGGCGAAAAGACTTTTTCGACACGCTGAACCGCCGGACGGCTTTGGGCCGTCCGGCGGTTTTCGGGCTGGTTACGGGCTGTTGGGATTACTTGGCGGCCTTGTGGGCGGCCTTCCAGTCCCGGTTATACTTGTGCTCGTCGATGAGCAGCACCAGCACCACGTTGACCAGGGCCACCCCAGCGAACACGATGTAGGCCATACGGATCTGACCGCCGGTGATGAGCTGGACGATGCCGTTCACCGCGAAGCACAGGGCGGTGATCGCGCCCTGGATGGGGAAGATCACGGCGTTCACCTTGTCGAAGCCCTGCCGCCCGAAGATGGAGGTGGGCAGGGAGGTGGTGAAGTTGGCGGAGCCGCCGATGCCCATGGCGATCATGAACAGGGAGACGTAGACCAGCGGGGTGATGGTCATTCCGGTGGCGAAGTTCAGCAGCAGGGCGATGCAGTACCACACGCCGAAGCCGATCATGGTCTTCTTGGTGCCGATCTTCTCGTCGATGACGCCCACCAGCCAGGAGCCGACCACGCCGCCCAGGGCCAGCACGGTCATGATGTTCAGGGCGGTCTGCTGCTCAAAGCCGATCTCCACGTTGCGCAGGACCAGCTGGGTCATGACGCCCACGGAGCAGATCTGGAAGAAGCCGGTGGTGACGGCGGCCAGCCACAGCTCCTTGGTGGCCAGCAGCTTGCCCACGGTCCAGCCGCTGTCGTCGCCGGAGCTGGTGTCGTACTCCTCCTGGTACACCTTGTCGGACACGTTGTCGGGGTTCAGGCCCCGCTCCTGGGGGGTGTTGCGGATGAGGATCATGCCCAGCACGCCCAGCACGATGGCGGCGATGCCGATGGGGATCACCGCGCCGCCGATGGTCTTGAGGACGGAGGGGCCGATGAGGATGGACAGGAGCTGGACATAGAAGGCAGAAGCGAAGTTATGGCCCATGGTGGTGTAGCCCATGACCGCGCCCTTCTTCTTGGGGAACCAGGAGGCCACCAGGGTGCCCCCCGCCACGTAGCCCGCGGACATGATGCCGCCGTAGACAAAGCACATGGCGGCGCAGTACAGCAGGGTGCTGGGGGAGTTGAAGGCCAGGATGTAGGCCACGCCCGCCACGATGCAGCAGATGCCGGAGGTCAGGCGGGGGCCGATGCGCTGGTTGATCTGGCCCACGATGATGAAGAACACCACGCCCACCAGTCCGGCGATGGAGTTCAGGTTCATGATCTCGCCGTCCCCCGCGCCCAGCACCGCGGTGATGGCGGGGGCGGTGATGTTGGCCCCGTCATTGCACATACCCACGTACAGGAAGAACATCAGCAGGCAGTACAGAATGGTGACCCAGCCCCACAGGCCGAAGCGGAAGATGGAGTTTTTGTTGCCGTCAGGAAGTTGGTTGACATTTTTCACGTTGATTTCTCTCCTTACTCTTTTAAATGTGCTGATGCCGCCCGCGAAAAGAGAAATAGAGGAACGGGCGGGGCGCGTCCGCGCCCTGGGTTGGACTGGGGGAGTTACTTGCCGTACAGCATCCGGATCAGGTACTCGTTGAGGGCGGCGTTGGAAGCGGCAGCCTGCTCCGGCGTCCACTTCTGGAAGCCCTCTCCGGTCTTGAAGCCGATCTTCCCCTGGTCCCGCAGCTGCTTCAGCAGGGGGGACGGCTCATGGGAGTCCTCCAGATCCTTGAGGATGTAATCGTGGATGTTGTAGGTCAGGTCGGTGCCCACCATGTCGGCGTTCTCCATGGGGCCGAGCTGGGGCAGGCGCAGGCCAAAGGCGTACTTCACGGCCTTGTCCACGGTGGCGGCGTCGGCGATGCCGTGCTCCACGATGGAGATGGCCTCCCGCCAGAGGGCGTGCTGCATCCGGTTGGCGATGAAGCCGGGCACGTCCTTCTTGCACAGCACCGGCTCCTTACCCACGCTGGCCAGCACGTCCATGACGGTCTGGGCGGTCTCATCGCTGGAGGCGTCGGACTTGACCACCTCCACCAGGGGGATCAGGTGGCCGGGATTCCAGAAGTGGGTGCCCACGAACCGCTCCCGGTGCTTCAGCTCGGCGGAGATCTCGGAGGGGCTCATGACGGAGGAGTTGGTGCAGAAGATGGTGTCCGGGCGGCAGCGGGCCTCCAGCTTGGCGAAGGTCTCCCGTTTGATCTTCATGTCCTCAAACACCGCCTCGATCACCAGGTCGGCGTTGGACACGATCTCACTGTCCATGTCGGTGGTAAAGGCGATCCGGCTGAGCCGGTCCTCCACGTCGGCCTCGGTGAGGATGCCGTGTTCCACCAGCTGCCTGGTGTTGGTGCGGATGCCGGCGTACACATCGGTGGGGTACAGGTCGTACACGCCGATCTGGTAGTCCGGGTTGGAAGCGAACACGAAGGCGATGTTCTTGCCCATCATGCCGCCGCCGCAGATCAGAATATTTTTGATGTCCATGGTGCGCGCTCCTTTCAGTCAGCGGTATCCTCGTAGTCGTTGGCGTCCGGCGGGTTGAAGCCGCCGCTCTCACCGATCAGCTCCCCTTCGGTCCGGCAGGCGGGGCAGACGCCGAAGGAGGGGGCGGTGATGGTGTCCGCCCCGGACTTGAACTTCCTGCCGCAGGCGGGACAGCGGTAGAACATCCAGTAGACGCCCCAGCTCATTTCTTCAGACCCAGGATCTCCCGGGCCTCATCGGGGGTGGCTACCTCCCGGCCGAACTCCCGGCTCACCCGGACGGCCCGCTCCACAAACTGGACGTTGGAGTCCACCAGCTGGCCCTTGGCGTACATCACGTTGTCCTCCATGCCCACCCGGACGTGGCCGCCCATGGCGATGGCTCCGTACAGCATCTCCATGGCGGAGTGGCCCACGCCGAAGCAGCTCCAGGTGGAGCCGGGGCAAAGCTGCTCCATGGTCTCCTTCATGAACACCAGATTTTTCATGCTGCCGGGGATGCCGTTGGCGCAGCCCATGCAGAATTGGAAGTGCAGGGGGGCCTTCAGCACGCCCTTCTTCAAGTAGTAGGCGGCGTTGGCGATCATGCCGGGGTCAAAGGCCTCGATCTCGGGCTTCACGCCCCACTCCTGCATATGCCTGCCCAGCTCCTCCAGGAACTTGGGGTGGTTGAGGAACAGGCTGGAGTGGAGCCAGTTCATGGAGCCGCAGTCATAGGAGCCCATCTCCGGGCGAAGCTCCTCCAGGTGGAGCTGGCGGGTCTCGTCGGTGGCGTTCAGATCGCCGGAGGTGGTGAGGTTGAGAATGATGTCGCAGTCGGGGTGGTTCTTGCGCAGCAGCTCCACCGTCTCCCGGAACTTGTCCGCGCTCATGGTGCCGTTGCCGTTGTCGTCCCGCATATGCAGGTGGGCCACAGCCGCGCCCGCCTTCCAGCAGGCGTAGACGTCCTCCGCGATCTCGGCGGGGGTCATGGGGACGTTGGGGTTGTTCTCCTTTTTGGGCCACGCGCCGGTGGTGGCCACGGTGATGATGGTTTTGGTCATGGAATACACCTCATCCTTTCGAGAATTGGGCAGGCCGCCCTTGTGCCCCTTCCAAGGACGCAAGGCCCGTGCCAACTTGGACAGGGCCGGGAAAAAAGCGGAAAGCCCTGGGGGACAAGGGGGGGCGCGCCCCGCCGGGGACCGGGAGAAACGGCAAAAAACGCAGGCGGTGAAAAAAATCACCGCCTGCGTTTGGATGGAACCATCGGGCCGTGCCCACCGCCGGACAGAAGTTTCCGGGAAAGCCCGTGGGCGGGGGGACAGGGGAACAGATGGACGGAAAATTGGCGAGCGGTGAAAAAAAGAACCGGAAAGGTGAAAAAATTCACCGCCCTATTCCCCCTCCGCCAGCCCGTACTGCCGCAGCTTTTTCACCAGGGTGGAGTGGTCCACGCCCAACGCCCGGGCCGCCCGCCGGATGGAGCCCTCCCGCTCCACCGCCTGGAGGACCAGGCCCCGCTCGTAGGCGGACACCTGCTGCTTCAAGGTGCCGGGAGGGGGGGCATCCCCCCGGAAGCTGCCGTTGGAGCTGAGGGCGGCGGACACCTGCTCCCGGGTGACCGCCCCGCCCCCGGCGTTGGTGACCACAATGCGCTCGATGAGGTTTTCCAGCTCCCGGATGTTTCCCGGCCAGGGGTACTGGGTGAGCAGATCGACGCCGTCCGGGGTGATGGCCATGTCCCGGCCGTACTTTTTGCAGAAGCCCCGGCAGAAATGCTGGGCCAGCAGGGGGATGTCCGCCTGCCGCTCCCGCAGGGGCTTCAGCTCGATGGGCACCACGTTGAGGCGGTAGTACAGGTCCTCCCGGAAGCGGCCCTGCCGGGCCTCCTCCCGGAGGTCCTTGTTGGTGGCGGCAATGACCCGGAGATCCAGCTTCACCGGCCGGCTCCCGCCCACCCGGATCAGCTCCCGCTGCTGCAAAACCCGCAGCAGCTTGGTCTGGAGGGCCAGGGGCATATCCCCGATCTCGTCCAGCAGGATCACCCCGGTGTCCGCCAGCTCAAACATACCCGCCTTGCCGGAACGCCGCGCCCCGGTGAAGGCCCCCTCCTCGTAGCCGAACAGCTCCGACTCCAGCAGCTCGGCGGGGATGGCGGCGCAGTTCACCTTGATGAAGGGCTTGTCCCGGCGGACGCTGTTCTGGTACAGCTCGTTGGCGATAAGCTCCTTTCCGGTGCCCGACTCCCCGGTGATCAGCACCGTCACATCGGTCTGGGCCACGGTGCGCACCAGCTCCATCACCGATTCCATGGCCCCGCTGCGGTAGATCAGCTCCTTGCCCCCGGCCTGCCGCCGCCGGAGGTAGGCCAGCTCCTGGTTGGCCTTGCGCTGCTCCTCCGTCAGGGCGTGGAGCTGTCCCTCCAGCCGCTTCAGCTCGGGGAAGTCCCGGGTGTTGGTGACCACCAGCTTCACGTTGCCGAAGGGGTCGAACACGGGGGTTCCGGTGACCAGCACCTCCTTGCCCAGCCCCAGGATGGTGGCCACGGCGTTCACCCGCTGCTTGGTCTCCAGCACCTGCCCGGTCACCGAGCCCTGGTAGAGCAGGCCCTCGATCTCGGACACCCGGCGGCCCAGCACCTGCTCCGGCCGGATGCCGGTGGTGCGGGTGTAGGCGTCGTTGATAAAGAGGATAACTCCCTCGCCATCGGTGATGTGGATGCCGTCGTAGAGGTTCTGGCACACCTCCCGGAAGTCGGGATCAGGGACGCTTCTGCGCTCCACGGGAATCCCCCCTTCCGTCCTACCAGCGCAGGGATTTGATGTAAGGCTCCGCCATCAGCGGGGCCAGCAGCCTGCCCAGCTCCCCGGCGGGGCAGGGCAGACGGTCGAAGTGGATGGTGGCGGACACGCCGTCGTCCCGCCGCTCAAACTTACAGCCGGAGGGGGTAAGTCCCAGCCCCTCCAGGGCCTGCCGGAGACGCTCCGGCCCGTCCAGTTCGTCGCTGAGCTGGACAAAGACGGCGGCGGTCACGTGGCCCACCAGCACGTGATCCCGGTGGAGGATGGCCTGTATGACCACAATGAAGCAGGTTCCGAAGATACTGAGCCAATACATACCCGCCCCGGTAGTCATGCCGATGCCCACGGTGGCCCACAGCCCCGCGGCGGTGGTCAGCCCGGTGATGCCCCGGTTGCGGGTGAAGATGGTGCCCGCGCCCAGAAAGCTGATGGCGGTGACAAGTCCCGCGGCGATCCGGCTGGGGTCCAGCTTCATCGTGTCATAATTGTGGGCGGCGGCGAACTCCAGCATATCAAAGAAGCCGTACTTGGACACGATCATCATCATGCAGGAGGCGAAGCCCACGATCAGGTGGGTGCGCACCCCGGCTTCCTTCAGGCGGATCTCCCGCTCCAGGCCGATGATCCCGCCGCAGAGGGCGGCCAGGGCCAGCCGAAGCAGACATTCCAAAGTACCGGGCATAGCTCCACCTCCAATAGGCTCAGGATAGCTTTATTATACGGCGGGGACAGGCGTACTGTCAACAAAGGGCCGGAAAAAATTCCAAAAGCCCGCCTGGACAGAACGGGAAAACGCCCCGGGCGGCACCCAGGGCGCATGGCGGTTACGGCAGGTTGCGGACCACGCCCCAGATCACCAGCAGGGCGGCGAGGATCCAGCACAAAACGTTTTCCCAGCGGGGTCCGGCGGTCCGGCCCTCCCGGACATAGCGGACGGCAATCCCCCCGGCCAGAAGGGCCAGCGGGGGAAGGAGGACCAGCAGCACGGGGTTGGCCGCCCACGCCCCGCCCCAGTCCCCCCGGAGGAGGGCCAGACACAGCCGGGTCACCCCGCAGCCGGGGCACAGCAGGCCCGTGGCCGCGCGGAAGGGGCAGGGGAGGGCCAGCCCGGTGCACCCCACCCACAGGGCGTATCCCAGCCCCGCCGCCAGCAGGACGCCGCCGCCTGCCAGCACCCGGCGCAGGCGGCGGGACCGCTCCATCAGGCGTTGGGGGTGTAGTGGTTGACCTCGCTCTGCATGATGGCCAGGGTGACGATGGTGAGGCCGAACAGGTTCAGCAGCAGGAACAGGATGGGGAAGGAACCGGGCACCACGCCGTTCCGGGCGCGGGAGGCGTCCAGCTTGTCGCCCATCTTCCAGCCCCAGTAGATGTTGTAAATGCCGCAGGTGACGATGCTGAGCAGCAGGGACATTCCGCCGCCGGGCCCCGGCTCCTGGGTGACGGCGTCCACCTCGTTGGTGAGGCAGACGTACCAGTACAGGCCATAGATTCCGCAGGTGACAATGGACAGGATGACGCACATGGGGACGCTGCGCTGTGTAAACATGACAACCACTCCTTTCGTTGATGAGAGCATACCACAATTCGGCAGGCTCTGTCCACAGTCCGGGCTGTTTTTTCAGAAAATCTTAAAGAGCTAAAGGAGATCTTAAAGGTCTTACGGTAAAGGAGAGGACGCGCTTCTCCCCGGGCTGGAGGGTGATGCAGTGGGGCTTGTCCTGGAACCGCCCGCTCTCATCGTCCCAGGCGGCACAGCCGTACCAGGGCTCCAGGCAGAGGTAGGGGGCCTGGGCGTGGGCCATGGTCCAGAAGGCGATCATGGGGAAGTCCCCGAACTCCATGCGCACGCCGCGGCCCGTGTCCCTGTGAACCAGCCGCACCCCCTTGGAGCGCAGCCCTTGGAAGATCAGGGTGTCCAGCCTGTCAAAGGGCTCGTGGCTCAGGGGGATGGTGTCCGTGCCCCTGAGCATGGGCGTGCCGGGGCCGGAGGCGAGCAGGCCCTCCGGCGTCAGGGGGAGGGCGTCGGAATCCTCCGCCTCATCGAACACCAGCTGGTAGTCCTCGAACCGCTCACCGGGGTACAGGGGGCAGTGAAAGGCGGTGTGGGCCCCGATGCAGAAGGGCATAGGTGCGCCGCCGGGGTTGGACACCTCAAAGGAGGTGGAGAAGCCGTCCTCCAGCAGGGCGTGCCGCACCCGCAGCAGGAAGGGGAAGGGGTAGCGGGCCAGGGTGTCCGGGCTGTCCCGCAGCTCCAGCACGGCGAAGTCCTCCCCTTGCTCCGCCAGGGTGAACTGGCTGCCCCGGGCGAAGCCGTGGCGGCCCATCTCATAGCTCTGCCCGCCGATGTCCACCCGGCCGTTTTTCAAGCTGCCCACGATGGGGAACAGGATGGGGTTCCGGCCCGCCCAGTAGGCGGGGTCGCCCCCCCAGATGTACTCCGTCCCGGCCCCGTCCCGGAAGGAGACCAGCTCGCCGCCCTGGGTGTCCACGGCGGCGGTAAGGGGGCCTTTGTGAAGCGTGTACTGCATGGCAGTTCCTCCTTCTGCGTTTTTTCGCATTATACCATAAAGCACCAGCGAGGGCAAGGAGAGAAAATCTGCGCCGGCCCCCTTGACAAAAGCCCAGGACCGTGATAGGATAATACTACCCCCCAGGGGGGTGTTGCGAAAGGAGGGACAGCCCATGATGGCCGATCAGAAGACGGTGCTGCGGCTGCTGAAAACCGCCCGGGGCCAGATGGACGGCATCATCAAGATGGTGGAGGAGGACCGCTACTGCATGGACATCTCCCAGCAGGTCACCGCCGCCGACGCCATGCTCCGCCGGGCCAACCGGGAGATCCTCACCGCCCACCTGAAGCACTGCGTGGAGCACGCCGGGAGCGACACCGAGCGGGCGGAGAAGATCGACGAATTGGTGAAGGCGTTGGAGAAGATACTGTAAAGGGGGAGGCCATCCCATGAAAAAAGTGGAATTTGTGCATATCAAATCCGAACTCAGCGGCTATGGGCCCATGAAAGGGAAGAAATATACCTTTGAGGGCGCGGAGGAGGCCATTCGGGCGCGGCTGGAGGATGGATGGGACTTTTGCGGATACATCCCCCTGGACACACGGGGGGTCGGAGATGTGGAGACCATTTCCCTGATCTTCCAGCGGGACCCATAGGACGGACAGCCGTCTTAGAGAAAGCAAGGTGAACCAAACATGAAGCAAAAATTCAACGTCACCGGCATGACCTGCTCCGCCTGCTCCGCCCACGTGGACAAGGCGGTGCGCAAGCTGGACGGGGTGTGCGAGGTCAATGTGAACCTGCTGGGCGGCTCCATGACGGTGGACTGGGACGGCGGGCTGACTCCGGATCAGATTGTGACCGCCGTGGAAAAGGCGGGCTACGGCGCGTCCCTGCCCGCCCCGGCGGGGGAGGGGGCGGCGGCCCCGGCCAAGCCCGCCGCGGATGCCATGGAGGACGATCTCAAGCACATGAGGGCGCGGCTGATCTGGTCCTTCGTGTTCCTCATCCCCCTGTTCTACCTGTCCATGGGCCACATGATGGGCTGGCCCATCCCCGGCTTTTTCCACGGGGAGGGCAACGCCATGATCTTCGCCCTGACCCTGTTTCTGCTGACAGTGCCCATCCTGGTAATCAACCAGAAGTATTTCCGGGTGGGCTTTAAAACCCTTTGGCATCTCTCGCCCAACATGGACTCGCTGATCGCCGTAGGCTCCGCCGCCGCCGTGATCTACGGCATCGCGGCCCTGTACTGCATCGGCTGGGGGCTGGGCCACGGGGACGCCGCCCTGGTGGAGCACTACTCCATGGACCTGTACTTTGAGTCCGCCGGAATGATCCTCACCCTGATCACCCTGGGGAAGTACCTGGAGACCCGCTCCAAGGGCAAGACGGGGCAGGCCATCGCCCGCCTGATGGACCTGACCCCCAAGACCGCCGCCGTCCTCCGGGATGGGCAGGAGGTGGAGGTGCCCGTGGAGCAGGTGCGGGCGGGGGATCTGGTGCTGGTGCGCCCCGGCGGCTCGGTTCCGGTGGACGGCGTGGTGGTGGAGGGGGCGTCCAGCGTGGACGAGTCCGCCCTCACCGGGGAGTCCATCCCGGTGGACAAAGGCCCCGGCGATACGATCATATCCGCCTCCATCAACAAGTCCGGCGTACTCACCCTCCGGGCCACCCGGGTGGGCCAGGACACCACCCTGGCCCAGATGATCCGGCTGGTGGACGAGGCGGCCTCCTCCAAGGCTCCCATCGCCAAGCTGGCGGACAGGGTGGCGGGGGTGTTTGTCCCCGTGGTGATGGTCATCGCCCTGGTCACCGCCGGGGTGTGGATGCTGGCCACCGGCTCCATTGAGCGCGCGCTGACCTCCGGGGTGGCGGTGCTGGTGATCTCCTGCCCCTGCGCCCTGGGGCTGGCCACCCCCGTGGCCATCATGGTGGGCACCGGGAAGGGGGCGGAGCAGGGCATTCTGGTGAAGTCCGCCGAGGGGCTGGAGCACCTGCGCTCCGTTACCACGGTGGTGCTGGACAAGACAGGGACCGTCACCCAGGGGAAGCCCCGGGTCACCGACGTGTACCCCCTGGGCGAAACCACGGCGGAGGAGCTTTTGTGCGTGGCGGCGTCCCTGGAAAAGCCCTCCGAGCACCCCCTGGGCGGGGCGGTGGTGGAGGAGGCCACGGGGCGCGGCATCCCCCTGGCCCCGGTGACGGGGTTTGAGGCCGTCCACGGCAAGGGCGTCCGGGGGACCATCCAGGGCGCGTCCTATCTGGCGGGCAACGCCGCCATGCTGGCGGACGCCGGGGTGGAGCTGGGCCAGGACGCCATGATAGCCGGCGAGCTGGCAAGGCAGGGCAAGACCCCCCTGTTCTTCGTGGAGGACGTCAGGCCCATCGGCATCATCGCCGTGGCGGACACGGTGAAGCCCTCCAGCCGGGCGGCCATCGAGGGCTTCCAGAAGCTGGGGCTGAAGGTGGTCATGCTCACCGGAGACAACAAGCGCACCGCCGAGGCCATCGGCAGGGAGCTGGGGCTGACCCAGGTGGTGAGCGAGGTGCTGCCCGCCGACAAGGAGCGGCAGATTGCCGCCCTCCAGGAGCGGGGGGAGAAGGTGGCCATGGTGGGGGACGGCATCAACGACGCCCCGGCCCTGGCCCGGGCGGATGTGGGCCTCGCCATCGGCGCGGGGGCGGACGTGGCCATCGAGAGCGCGGACATCGTGCTGATGAAGTCGGACCTGGCGGACGCGGTGACGGCGGTGGAGCTGTCCCGGGCCACCATCCGCAACGTGAAGCAGAACCTGTTCTGGGCCTTCTTCTACAACGCCGTCTGCATCCCGGTGGCGGCGGGGGTGCTCGCCATCTTCGGCGGGCCCCAGCTCAGCCCCATGCTCGCCGGGGCCGCCATGAGCTTCAGCTCGGTGTGCGTGGTGTCCAACGCCCTGCGCCTGCGGTTTTTCAAGCCCAGCCTCCGGCGGGAGGCCGTACCTGCTGACGTGAAATCCGGCGGAATACCCGCCGCAGAAGTGAAAGGAGAACAAAAAGCCATGGAAAAGAAAGTTGTGATTGAGGGCATGATGTGCCAGAACTGCTGTGCCCACGTGGACAAGGCCCTGAACGCCATCCCCGGCGTGTCCGCCGCGGTGGACCTGGAGAGCAAGACCGCCACGGTCACGGGCGATGTGGCCGACGAGGCCATCCGCGCCGCCGTGACGGAGGCCGGATACCAGGTGGTCAGCATTTTCTAAGAAAACCCCGGCGCGGTCTCCATGACCGCGCCGGGGTTTTTATCGCCAGGGTACTTTATCATGAGGCGAACGACCTTTTTGGAAGCCCGCGCCGCCCCTAAAGGACAAAGTTTATCAGGGTGGAGCTTAGGTGGCACAGGGCGAAGCCTCCCGCCGCCAGCAGGGCGGGGGTGTTGCTCCGCGCCCAGGCAAACAGCAGGAACGCCCCGCAGGGGGCCAGGCATAGGGTCAAAAGGACGGCGGCGTTGGCGATTCCGGCGTAATAGGCCGCCCACCCGGCGAAATAGAGCAGGACGCACAGGCCCGCGCCGGCCGCCGGGCCGGGCCGTCCAAACCCGTCCCGCGCCGTGTTCACCACCCCGCACATTGCCGCCGCCATCACAACCCGCAGGGCCTGCTCCGCGCCGTCCAGCAGGGGTGTGACGGACGCCGCCCGAAAAATATCGTTGGGCGGGGGAAGGGCGAACCACACAAAATTGGGAGCCATCACCGCCAGGAACAGCCCCAGCCCCCACGGGTCGAGCCCCAGCCTGTAACGGCTCACCCGCCCCATCACCCGTCCTCCCAGCGGCGGACATACATCCGGGAGGGCTGTTCCTCCCCGTCTCCCCGGACCATGCAGAGAAATTCCCAGCCGTACCGCTCGTAAAAGGACGTGTGGTCGGTGAGCAGGTAGAGGGTGCCCACACCCAGCTCCGCCATGTCCCGGCAGGCGTGGTTCAGCAGGGCCCCGGCGATTCCCCGGCGGCGGCAGGACTCCTCCACCCAGACGGCGCACACGTTGGGGGCCAGATCCTTCCGGTGGTGGAAATCGTTTTCAATGACCCCCAGCCCGCCCAGGACGGCGTCGCCGTCCACTGCCAGATACCACTGGGGCACGGGGCCTTTTTCCGCCGCGCAGTCCGCCATGCTCTCCTGGTAGGCCTCCAGCGGGACGCCCCACTTCTCATGGAACCACGCCGCCGCCCGCTCCAGCAGCTCGGGGTGCTTCCGCAGATTCCAAATCTCATGATTCATGTCGTCCATGTTCCTCATCTGGAAAGTATTCGTGGACAAAATCCACGTCCTCCACCGTCCACTCCCGCCCGTTCAGGTGGTTCAAGCACCCGGCGTCGGTGGTGAAGGCGAACCGCAGCTTGTAGGAGTACAACGCCTGATACCGCCGCCCGAACCGCTGATCATCCCGCTCCCGGCCGTACTTGCCGTCCCCCAGCAGGGGGTGGCCCGCGGCGGCGAACTGGGCGCGGATCTGGTGGGTGCGCCCGGTGATCAGATCGCACTCCATGAGGGACAGCCCGTTCCGGCGTGCCAGGGTGCGGTACAGCGTCACCGCCGTCCGCCCCCCCGGCACGGGCTTCTCGAATACCCGCACCTGGGCCCTGTCCTCGTCCTTTAACAGAAACCCCTTGAGCTGTCCCTCCGGGGGGGCCATCTCCCCGTGGATCACGCACAGGTACAGCTTTTGCAGCTCCCGGTCCCGGATCTTCTGGTTCATCACCCGCAGGGCCTCCGCCGTCTTGGCGGCAATGACGATCCCCCCGGTGTTCCGGTCGATCCGGTTGCAGAGGGCGGGGGCGAAGGTCTGCTCCTTGTAGGGCGACCACTCCCGCTTCTGGTACAGGTACGCCTGGATGTGGGTGATCAGCGTGTCCACCTGCTCCCTGCCGTCGGGGTGGACCACCATGCCGGGGCGTTTGTTCAGCAGCAGCAAATCCCTGTCCTCATAAAGGATCTCCAGCCGGGGCTTGACCACCCGGAGAAAGGCGTTGTCCGGGGTGGGTGCGTCGAAAAACTCGTCGTTGATATAGAGCTGAAGCACGTCCCCGGTCTGGAGCCGCGCGTCCCGTTTGGCGGGCTTCCCGTTGAGCCTCACCCGCTTCAGCCGGAGATATTTCTGGGCCAGCGGGGCGGGGAGGAGGGGGACCGCCTTGTCCAGCCAGCGGTCCAGCCGCTGGCCCCCGTCGTTGGGGCCGATGGTAAATTCCTTCAAGCAAACGCCTCCCCGCAAAAAATACCTCCGCACGCCCGGACGGGTGCGGAGGTATTGTATCACAAAGAAGAACGGGACGCAAGGCCGCCTATACGGAGCGGAGGAACCGGAGGAAAGCCTCCTTGCCCTCGCCGGTGCGGGCGTACACGCCGGCGTGCTCCAGCACCTTGGCGAACACCAGCCCCGTCTCCTTTTTCACGATGTCCAGGGCGTTGTCCGCCGTGATGGTGTAACGGGGGGCGAAGCCCTCCGCCCAGCCGGCGTGCTTGGCGGTGCGCTCGTCCGCCCGGAGGTCCGCGCCGGAGGCCAGGGCGTCCGCCACGGCGGACAGCTCGTCCTTGAGCCGCGCCGGGAGCACCGCCAGCCCCATCACCTCGATGAGGCCGATGTTCTCCTTCTTGATGTGGTGCAGCTCGGCGTGGGGGTGGTAGACCCCCAGGGGGTGCTCCCCGGTGGTGATGTTGTTGCGCAGCACCAGATCCAGCTCGAATTTGTCCCCCCGCTTCCGGGCGATGGGGGTGATGGTGCTGTGGGGCTCGCCGTCCGTTTCGGCGAAGATGAACGCCGCCTCGTCGGTGTAGCCCCGCCACGCCAGCAGGATCTTGTCCGCCAGCTCCACCAGCCGATCCGGGTTCGCGGAGGCGATCCGCACCACCGACATGGGCCACTTCACGATGCCCGCCTCTACGTCCTCAAAGCCGGGGAAGGGGAAGGGAGTCTCCACCGGGGCCTTGGCCATGGCGAACTCGTAGTGCCCGCCCTGGAAGTGGTCGTGGGCCAGGATGGAGCCGCCCACGATGGGCAGGTCGGCGTTGGAGCCCACGAAGTAGTGGGGGAACTGGCCCACGAAGTCCAGCAGCTTGCCGAAGCAGGCCCGGTCGATCTTCATGGGGGTGTGCTCCGCGTTGAGGCAGATGCAGTGCTCGTTGTAGTAGACATAGGGGGAGTACTGCAAGAACCAGGGGGAGCCGTTGATGGTGATGGGGACAATCCGGTGGTTCTGCCGGGCGGGGTGGTTGACCCGGCCGGCGTAGCCCTCGTTCTCGGCGCACAGCTGGCACCGGGGATAGGCGGAGGCGGGCAGGTTCTTGGCGGCGGCGATGGCCTTGGGGTCCTTCTCCGGCTTGGACAGGTTGATGGTGATGTCCAGCTCGCCGTACTCCGTGGGGGCCTTCCACTGCACGTCCTTGGCGATGCGGTCCCGGCGGATGTAGTTGGTGGACTGGCTGAATTCATAGTACCAGTCGGTGGCCCGTTTGGGGTCCCGGGCGCAGAGCTTCTGGAACTTGTCGATCACTTCGGAGGGCCGGGGGGTGAGCCGCCCCATGATCTCGGTGTCGAACAGGTCCCGGTAGACCACCGAGTTTTCGGTGAGCACGCCCCGTTCCCAGGCGTCGTCCAGCAGGGCCTCCAGCACCGGGGCCAGCTCCACCTGCTGGTGATCCCAGGGCACGGGGGTGTAATCGTCCAGCTTCAGCACGTCCAGGATGGTGTTGACGGCCCAGTTGAACTCGTTTTCCTCCACCAGGCCCTCCTGCACGGCGTAATCCACCAGCTTTGTGATTGCCTCGTTGCGATCCATCGTCCATTCCTCCTTTATTCCGCCACCACGCAGCCGCCCACGGGACGGATGCGCAGCACGTGGCACTTGCCCTGGCCCAAGAGGGCCTCCATGCCGTTTTTGAACGCCTCCAGATCCCCCAGGGGCACCCACGCCTGGATGGTGCCCGCGAAGCCGCCGCCGTGGACCCGGACGGCCCCCCCGTCCAGCAGCCGCTCCGCCTCCGCCAGGGCCAGGGGGATGGCCTGCTGCCGGGGGTCATGGACGGACCAGGTGTTTTGCAGGTGGAGGGAGGAGGACAGCCCGGACTGCTTTACCAGGGTCAGGAAGAAGTCAAAGTCCCCGTTCTTGAGGGCCGCGGCCTCCAGCACCGCCGTGCGGTCGTCGTCATAGAAGTGCATGGCCCGGAGCACCGCCCGGTCGCCGCACTCCTCCCGCAGGGCGGGAATGGCGGCGCGGAAGTCCGTCACAGACACGTCCCGCAGAACGGCCTTGCCAAAGTGGGCGGCCACCGCCCCCATCTCCCGGGTGACGGCGGCGTAGTCGTCCGTCAGATCCCCGTGGCTGGAGCCGGTGTCCACAATGCACAGGGCATGGCCGGATTGGGTGAAGTCGTAGTCCACCTGTTCCACCACCGGGTCGGCGGGGTCGTTGAAGTCGATGAACACCGCGCCCCCCACGGAGGAGCCCATCTGGTCCATCAGGCCGCAGGGCTTGCCGAAGTAGACGTTCTCGGCGTACTGGCCGATCTTGGCGATGGTGACGGGGTCCAGCTTGTCCCCGCAGCAGAAGTGGTTGAAGATATTGCCCACCAGCGTCTCATAGGCGGCGGAGGAGGACAGCCCGGAGCCGGACAGCACCGTGGACACGGCGCAGGCGTCGAAGCCGGACAGGGGATAGCCCAGCTCCTTGATTTTCGCCGCCACCCCCCGCACCAGGGCGGCGGAGGTGTTCTGCTCCTCCTGTTTGGGGGCCAGATCGTTCAGATCGATCTCCAGGGCGGGGTAGCCCTCGGACACAAAGCGCACCACGCCCAGCCCGTTGGGGGCGGCGCAGGCCAGCATATCCAGATCCACGCTGCCGCACAGCACCCGGCCGTGCTGGTGGTCGGTGTGGTTGCCGCCGATCTCGGTGCGGCCGGGGCCGCTGAACAGGGCCGCGCCCTGGGCGTCGCCGCCGAACCGGGCGGCGAAGGCTTCCGCCACGCCCGCGGCGCGGGTACGGGCGGCGTCCAGGAGGCCGCCGCCCTCCGGAGCGTAGAGGGCGGACAGGGCGGAGTCATGCGCGCCGTTTTTCAGGGCGGACAGGAGCTGGGAGCAGGTTGCCATTGCCATCACCTCATATGCGGGGCCGCGGCCCCGAAATTCATTTCTTTCCAGGGAAATCATACCACATGGGCGGGGATTTGGCAAGGCGGGACGGCAGGAAAAAAACAGTTGATAATTTTGCCGGGACGTGATAGAATAACCGATAGTCTGCCGGAGCGTCTCAGCCCGCAGTAAGGCCGCGATAGTCGGGGAGATAGCGGTGCCCTGTACCTGCAACCCGCTGCAGCAGGGATGAATCCCGGCCCCCGGAGGCGGAATGTGCCGCCTGCCCCCTATAAGCAGC
Source organism: uncultured Oscillospiraceae bacterium (assembly GCA_910585265.1). Classification (GTDB taxonomy): domain Bacteria; phylum Bacillota; class Clostridia; order Oscillospirales; family Oscillospiraceae; genus Enterenecus. The sequence continues at coordinate 129,716 of CAJUCA010000002.1, forward strand.
GATGATGGATCGGTCCCGCGCAACGCCCACCCGTGAATCGTGTCAGGCGGGGAACCGAGCAGCACTAAGCGGACCCGGACGTGTGCCGCGGGGCTGCCGATCCTGAGCCGGCTGTAGGGGTAACGGGCATATGCCGTCCTTCAAAGGCCGGTTCGCGGCCTTACTGTGCGCTGAGACGCGGCCGGCAGACAGTTTAACTGGAACGCGCGGCGCAGGGGTGACGCTGCGCATTTCTTTTATATCGAGGTGGTTTGCCATGTACCAGGCCCTGTACCGCAAGTGGCGTTCCCGCACCTTTGACCAGGTGGTGGGGCAGGAGCACGTGACCCAGACGCTGAAGCGGCAGGTGGAGACGGGACGGCTGTCCCACGCCTACCTGTTCACCGGCACCCGGGGGACGGGCAAGACCTCCTGCGCCAAGCTGCTGGCCCGGGCGGTGAACTGTGAGCATCCCGTGGAGGGAAGCCCCTGCAATGCCTGCCCCGCCTGCCTGGGGATCGAGAACGGCTCCATCCTGGACGTGCTGGAGCTGGACGCCGCCTCCAACAACCGGGTGGACGACATCCGGGCCATTCTGGACGAGGCGGTGTATACCCCCGCGGCGGTGAAGAAGCGGGTGTATATCATCGACGAGGTGCATATGCTGTCCGCCCAGGCGTTCAACGCCCTGTTGCAGATTTTGGAGGAGCCGCCGGAGCATCTGATGTTCATCCTGGCCACCACCGAGATCCACAAGGTGCCCGCCACCATCAAGAGCCGGTGCCAGCAGTTCTCCTTTAAGCGCATCCGGGCGGAGGACATCGCCGCCCACCTGCTCCGGGTGTCGGGAGAGGAGGGCTTCGCCCTCACCGAGGGGGGCGCGGCCCTCATCGCGCGGCTGTCCGACGGCGGGATGCGGGACGCGCTGTCCCTGCTGGACCAGTGCTCCGGGGGCGGGGCGGAGACGGTGGACGAGAAGCGGGTTTATACCTGCCTGGGGCTGGCGGGGAACGTGGAGACCGCCCGCCTGCTGATGGACGCGGCCCAGGGGGACACGGCCTCCGCCCTGGAGCGGCTGGATAAGCTGTACGCCGGGGGCAAGGAGATGACCGCCCTGGCGGGGGAGCTGTCCGCCCTGGTGCGGGACCTGCTGGTGCGCAAGACCGCCCCCAGGACGGGCTCCGCCCTCATGACCGGGGGCTTTGACGGGGAGACCCTGCGGAGGCTGTCCGCCCGGTTTGAGGTGCCCCGGCTGGTGCAGATGCTGGCCCTGTTGCAGCGGACGGCGGCGGAGCTGGCCCGCTCCGCCAACCGCCGCACCGACATGGAGCTGTGCGTGGTGACCCTGTGTGACCCCGGCCTGGACGGCTCCCCGGCGGGGCTGGCGGCCCGGCTGGCGAGGCTGGAGCAGGGGGGCGTCCCGGTCCAGGCCGCGCCCGCCTCCGCCCCCAGGAGAGAACCGCTGACCCCGGCCCGTCCGGCGGAGGAGGAACCGCCCCTGCCGGAGGAACCGCCCCTGCCCGATGAGCCGCCCCTGCCGGACGAGCCGCCGCTGGAGAACGAGCCGCCCTTGCCGGAGGCGCGTTCCCTGCGGCCGGAACCCCCGGCGGAACGGAAGCCGCCCCGCCCAAACCGGGCGGAGCCCGCGCCCCAGCGGCCGGAGGATCCCCCGGCCCGGGAGCCGGAGCCTGTCCCGGTTCCGGCCAACGTCCCCGGCTGGCCGGGGTGGGCGGCCTTTGTGGAGCGGCTCAAGGGCGCGCTGGACATGGGCGATTATATGCTGATCAAAAACCCCGCCATGGCGGAGGGCCGCTTTGACGGGCAGAAGCTCACGGTCTGGACGAGCATCGAGGTGGTGCGCAACACCCTGGCAAAGCCGGGGGTGGCCCAGCCCATGGCGGAGCTGTGCGGGAGGCTGACGGGCGTGGTCCGCCAGGTGGAGGTGAAGGCGGGGCAGGCCCCGCCGGAGGAGCCTCCGTCCGCTCCCGCCGGGGAGGTGGACCCGCTGGCCGCCTTCCTGGTGGACGCGGGGCCGAATATCATCGTGGAGTAGTGCGACACAGCGTCCCCGCTCCGGCGGAGGACGGAACATTTATCGACATAGGAGGCAGTCAACATGGCAAAGGGATTCAACAGCCGCGGTATGGGCGGCATGGGCGGCGGGAACATGAACAGCATGATCCGCCAGGCCCAGAAGATGCAGCAGGATATGCTCAAGGCCCAGGAGGAGCTGGAGAGCAAGACCTACGAGGCCGCCGCCGGGGGCGGCGTGGTGTCCGCCACCGTGTCCGGGAAGAAGGAGCTGGTGTCCGTCACCATCGACCCGGAGGCGGTGGACCCGGACGACGTGGAGATGCTCCAGGACCTCATTGTGGCCGCCGTCAACGAGGCCCTGCGGAAGGCCGGCGAGGACGCCGCCAGCCAGATGTCCCGGCTGACGGGCGGGCTGAACCTGCCCTTCTGATCCGTGAAGATGTATAACAGCACTCTGGGCTACCTGGAAAACGCCAAGGGGGAGTATTTGATGCTCCACCGGGTCAAGAAAAAGCGGGACATCAACCAGGGCAAGTGGATCGGCGTGGGCGGCAAGTTCGAGGACGGCGAGGCCCCCGAGGAGTGCTTCTGCCGGGAGGTGCTGGAGGAGACGGGCCTGGCCCTCACCGAGTTCCGGTTCCGGGGGGTGGTCACGTTCCTGTGCAACGACAGCGGATCGGATCAGTATATGTACCTGTTCACCGCCAACGGCTGGACAGGGGAGCTGAACCCGGACTGTGTGGAGGGCGAGCTGGCCTGGGTGCCCAAGGGAGAGGTGCTGGACCTGCCCATCTGGGAGGGAGACGAGATCTTCCTCAGGCTGCTGGCGGAGGACGCCCCGCCCTTCCTGCTGACCCTGGACTACCGGAGCGAGGGAGAGCGTCTGACGCGGGCGGTGCTGAACGGGAAAGCCCTGCCCATCCAATAAAAAGGAGAGATTTGCCATGAAATTTTCCGAGATGCCCTACGAGCGTCCTGACTTGGACAAGGTAAAGCGGGAGCTGGGGGACTTGACCGGCCGCCTGAAGGCGGCAGAAAGCTATGAGGAGGCCCGGGCCGTGTTCCTGGAGAAGGAGGCGGCGGAACGTCATGTGGACACGCTGGTCACCCTGGCCAGCATCCGCAACTCCATCGACACCCGGGACGAGTTCTATGACGGGGAGATGAACTTCTGGAACGCCGCCGGACCGGAGCTGGAGGAGTACACCAAGGCGTGGACGGCGGCGATGCTGGCCTCCCCCTTCCGGAAGGACTTCGCGGCGGAGTACGGGGATCTGATGTTCGTCAACGCGGAGATCGAGCTGAAAACCTTCGCGCCGGAGATCGTGCCCCAGCTCCAGCGGGAGAACGACCTGACCCAGGAGCATCAGAAGCTCATCGCCTCCGCCAAGGTCCCCTTTGAGGGCAAGACCTACACCCTGGCCCAGATGGGGCCCTTCCAGAGCGACGCGGACGACGCCCGCCGTCTGGCTGCCTGGAAGGCGGTGGGCCAGTGGTACAAGGACAACCAGCCCGAGCTGGACCGCATTTATGACGAGCTGACCCACCTGCGGGACGAGATGGGCCGCAAGCTGGGCTATGAGGGCTACACCCCCCTGGGCTACTACCGCATGAAGCGCAACTGCTACACCAAAGAGGACGTGGAGAGCTTCCGGGCCGCCGTGCGCAAGTATCTGGTGCCCCTGGCTGACCGGGTTTTCCGGGCGCAGGCCCAGCGCATCGGGGTGGCCTATCCCCTGAGCTACGCCGACAACGCCCTGAAATTCCGCTCCGGCAACCCCAGGCCCCAGGGCACGGCGGACGATATCATCGCCCAGGGCAAAAAATTCTACGACGAGCTGTCCCCGGAGACCAGCGAGTTTTTCCAGACCATGCTGGACAACGATCTGATGGACGTGCTGGCTACCGAGGGCAAGGCCGGGGGCGGCTACTGCACCGGGATCATGGACTACAAGGTGCCCTTCATCTTTGCCAACTTCAACGGCACCCAGGGGGACGTGGAGGTGGTCACCCACGAGGCGGGCCACGCCTTCGCCTGCTGGATGAACCGGGACCGGGTCCCTGGCAGCTACGTCTGGCCCGGCATGGAGGCCTGCGAGGTCCACTCCATGTCCATGGAGTTTATGGCCTGGCCCTGGACGGAGGGCTTTTTCGGCCCGGACACGAAAAAATACCTGTACAGCCACCTGGCTGGGGCACTGACCTTCATCCCCTACGGCACCCTGGTGGATCACTTCCAGCACGAGGTGTACGCCAACCCGGATATGACCCCCGCCCAGCGTCATGCGGTGTGGAAGGAGCTGCAGGGGCAGTATATGCCCTGGGTGCGGCTGGACGGGGACATCCCCTTCTTCGCCGATGGCGAGGCGTGGCAGCGGCAGAGCCACATCTACGGGGCCCCCTTCTACTACATCGACTACTGTCTGGCCCAGACGGTGGCCCTGGAGCTCTGGGCACTGCTCCAGAAGGACAAGGAGGCGGCCTGGGAGAAGTACATGGCCTACACGAAGCAGGGCGGCAGCCGCACCTTCACCGCGCTGCTGGAAAACGCGGGGCTGGACACCCCCTTTGACGAGAAGTGCCTGCGGGAGGTGTGCGAGACCGCCAGCGCGTGGCTGGACGGCTTCGACCTCACCGGAATCGCGTAAAACCAAGAAGAACCCCCTGGACGGAAGCTCCGTCCAGGGGGTTTTGCGTTGTCAACTGGCGATGCTCTGCTGGAAGCGCATGAGGATGGCGGCTACCTGGGCGCGGGTGGCGGATCCTTGGGGCTGGAGGAACGTGCTGCCCTCGTCCGCCACGCCGTTGATGAGCTTGGCGTGGTTGGCCCAGGCCAGGGGGGCGGCGGCGTATCCGCTCACCTTGCCCGCGTCGGGGAATTGGGCGGACAGGTTGGCCCTGCCGCTCACGTCGTACCCCTTGTAGCTGGCGTAGTTGTAGAGGATGGTGGCCATCTGCTCCCGGGTGATGGGGGCGTTGGGCCGGAAGGTCTTGTCGGTGTAGCCGTTGACGATCTTCTCCGAGGAGGCCCAGCGGACGGCCTCGGTATACCAGCTGGCGGGCACGTCGGTGAAGGGCATCAGGTAATTGACCACCGGCTCGCCTTCCATCCGCCAGAGGATGGTGACAATCATGCCCCGGGTGGTGGTGCCGCCGGGGGAGAACAGGCCGCCGCCCACGCCGTTCATCAGCTGGTTGGTGTGAACGTAGGCCACCTCGTCGTAGAACCAGTCCTTCTCCTTCACGTCGGTGAAGGGCAGGGCAGCGGAGGGGCCGCCCACGCCCACGGCGGCGTAGGTCAGCTCACGGGTACTGCCCGCCTCCAGGTCCAGCAGCTTCACGCCGGAGGCGGAGAGCACCTTGAAACTGCCGGCGGCGGTCAGCGTCCCCAGCTGGAGAGCGTCTCCCTGGTTGATCTGGTTCCGGGAGGTGGCGTAGAGGGTGATGCTGCTTCCGCTGATGGTAAAGGCGGTGTGGGCGTCCCCGTCGGACAGGGCCTGGGCGAACTGGAAGCCGGAGGGGGCCTTGTCCAGGGTAAGGGTGATCTGGGCGGAGTCGAAGCTGCCGGACAGCCCCCGAAGGGTGATGGTCTGGCTGGCGGTGCCCTGGCCGTCCACCTGCACCCAGGGGGGCGTGGAGGCGGCGGCGGGGGCAATGAGCAGGGCGGCGGCCAGAGCCGCGGCCAGCAGCAGGGAGAGGAAGCGTTTCATGGTTGGCCCTCCTTTATTGGACGCCCTGGCCCGTCAGGACGAGCTGGGGCAGGGTGTCGGTTTTGGGGAAGCTGGTCCACAGCGTCTCGCTGGTCACCCGGCGGCTCGCGCTGGAATAGGGATCGTCGGTGCGGTAGAGCACCGCCCGGAACTCGGTGGGGTCGCTGGCGGTAACGCCGGTCTGGGCGTTGAGGGCCTCCTCGGCCTCCCAGTCGGGGACGAACACCCAGAAGCCGTCGCTGGTGTCGCTCACCGCGCCGTCCGCCGGGATGTCGGCGTAGAACAGGGCGAAGCCGTTCATGGGCCGCTCCGTGCTGGTGACGCCGTTCTCCTCCTGGGCCTCGGCGGTGGTGTTGTAGCGGGCCTGGATCTCCAGGGTGTTGTAGACGGGATCTCCCCGGTAGGTGCCCACCACCACCACGGTGCCCGCGGGCACCACGCCGCCGTCATAGGCCAGGGGCTGGGACAGCCTGCCCACGGACGCCCCCTCGTAGAAGTCGATCCGGTCGCCGGGGTAGTCCAGCAGCTCCACCGACGCCCCGGCGGGCAGGCCGGATATGCGCAGGGCGGCCACGTCATAGGTCCAGATCCGGCTGTCGCCGGGTGCGCCGGGCTTGGCGAAGTAGGCCGTGCCGCCGTTGTCCGGGCCGAGGGCCACCGGGGTCCAGTCCCCGCCGCCCTCCAGCCGGGCGGAGACGGTGCAGCCCGACAGGCTGCCGCCGCCCACCTTCAGCCCGGTGACGGAGACGGCCCCGCTGTTCATGGTGATCTCCACCTCCGCCCCGTTCCGGGACAGGGTGTAGAGGCTGGGGGAGATGGTCTTGTCATAGGCCACCCGCACCTCCCCGGCGGACACGGCGGCGGAGCGGTTGCCCAGCTTGTCCACGGCGGCGACGGAGTAGGAATAGGTCAGGTTGTTGGCCGCGCCCAGATCGTCCACATAGGCGTTCCCGGTGGTGAAGCCGATGGGCTTGCCGTTGCGCAGGATCTCATAGCCCAGCACCGTGTCGTTCCCGCCGGAGATGGTCACGGTGGCGTGGTTCTGGCTGACGGAGGCGGAGGCGGAAGTAGTTCCACCAAACGCCCTGCCGTTCTGGAGACGGTAGGCGTAGGAGCCATCGTTGAGATACCAGAGGGCCCGGGTTTCGGCGGGGAGCTTGGCCATGGCGGCCTTCGCGCCGTCGCCCAGGATCAGGCCCCAGCGGGTGAAGAACTGGGTCAAGTCGCGGCCCGCCGTCTCGGACGCGATGAGGGCCACCCGCTCGTCGTAGGTGTACCCGCTGTGTTTGCCCGCCTTCCAGGCGGTGAAGAAGCGGTTATAGAAGTCCAGGGGCTTGGCCGCGCTGTCGTAGGCCAGATGGAGCTGCCAGTACATACCCAGCTGGACGAACACGTTTCCGGCGGAGCCGGGGCGGCCCTGGGCGGTCTTGTCATAGATGGCGGGCCAGATATTGCTGAGGGTGAGCCGGGTGTCCCGGATCATGGAGCCGCCGTCCCAGGCCTGGACCGCCAGGGCGTAGATGTTGTTGGTGATCTCGGCCTTGCCCAGCTTGTCCATGTTGTGGCCGATCTCGTGGGCGATGCCCCAGCCGAACAGGCTGTTGGCACTGCCCGTTCCGGTCTGGGTTACGGGCCGTCCGCAGGCCAGGGCCTGGGTGGAGCCGTAGCCCACGCCGATGTGGCTTCCGGCGGCGTACATGAAGGCCCCGGCGAACATACGCATATAGCGGATGTTCTGGCGGGTGGTCATGGGATAGCGGTAGGCGTCCGTCCGCGCCCCGGCGGCGGGGATGATGCCCTGCACCTGGTTGGCCACGTAGAGCACGTCCTCCCAGGCCAGCACGTTCTGGTACATGGCGTCCGCCATCTCATCCGCGGAAGCTCCGATGCCGGACAGTCCCGCCAGCACCCGGTCGGCGGGGAGGGAGAGCAGCACGCTGGGGGTGGAGATCTCGGTGGCGTTGCGGATGTCGGTGCCCGGCTTGGAGAGCTTGAGGGCGGCGACGTAGCTTTGCAGTCCGGTGACGTAGGCCCGGATGGCCTCCCGGCGGGCACTCTCATTCATGGTGTACCAGCCGGACAGCTCCAGCACGGGCATGGCGAAGGCGTTCTGAGCCAGCCGGACCTGCACCTTCACCGCGCCGGGGTTGTTCCCGGCGTAGGTCAGGTACAGCGGGCCGCCCCGCTCGTCGGACAGTGAGCCGATCTTGGGCACATAGATGTAGTTGCGGCCGTTCTCCAGCTTGACGGGGGTGCCCCGCCAGATGCCGGACTCGCCGAAGAACTGGGTGGGCACCACGTACACCGGAGCGTCCCCCGGCAGGGAGGCGTACACCGCCACCGTGGAGCCGGCCCGGGCGGTGACGCCCAGGGGCTGGAGGTCGCTGGCACTCTGGCCGTAGGCGGCGTCCTTGGAGGCGTTGCGGCTCTGGAAGCTGGACTGGACCAGGCCCAGGGCGGAGGCATTGCCGCTGAGCAGGGCGGAGGCCAGGGACAGCTCGTCCCGCAGGCGGGCCAGATCCAGGTAGAAGTCGGCCTTGGCCTCCAGTCGGGCGGAGAGGGCGTCGATGGAGGCCTGGGTGACCCCGGCCCGCAGGGCGGTGAAGCTGCCGTCGGCAAACAGGGCGGCGATCTGGTCGGGCAGGGTGTCGCTCTTGTAGAAGGCCATCTCGGAGACGCTGACCCGGCAGCCGTTGCCCTCCCGCTCGTTGAGGGAGATGGACAGCTCCTTCACCCCCTTGGCCATGGGGAAGGTGAGCACCAGGTAATTCTTGTTGGGGTCCATGGAGCGGGCGGAATAGGTGCCCTCCGCCACAATGTCCCCGGCACTGTTTTTGGCGGTGATCACGTAGGTTTTCAGGGCGTACTTGTGGCTGCCGCCCAGGTAGGGCACCAGGATGGCGTAGTTCATGTCCTGGGGCTCCTTGAAGGTGTAGGTGAACTTGCTGCTGACCCACCATTGGTTGGCCACCCAATAGGTGGCGGCGTCGTTGTCAATGACGTGCTCCGTCTTGAAGCTGGGGCACAGGGAGCGGTTCACGTTATTGGGGTTCTCCATCACCACGGACTGCACCATGCTGCTGCTGATCCGGCCCTCCTGGGGCAGGTCGGGCATCACCAGGGCCTCCTGGTTGGGGGTGCCGGAGGCGGTGGCGGAGTAGGGGCCGGTGCCCCGCTGGTTGCCCGCCTTCACCGCCACCTCATAGGTGGTGCCGTTCACCAGCCCGGTGATGGTGGCGGAGGTGCCGGTGATATTGCCGCCGAACTGCTGGAACGCGCTCTGGCCCGCGGGGCGGTAGAACACCTGATAGAAGGAGGCGTCCTTGGTGGAGCCCCAGGTGAGCCGCAGGGACTGGTCGGCCTCGGTGAGCCCGATGTTGGAGGGGGCCCCGGGCACGCCGTTGGGCTGGGGCATGGCGGACACCACCCGGGAGGGCGCGCCCTGCCAGTCCCCGTTGACGGCGGTGACCTGGAAGTAATAGGTTTTCAGGTTGTCCAGCCCGGTGACCGCCGCCGAATTGCGGTTGACGGTGACGGACTGGGTGAGGGACCCGGCGTTGGGGCCGTAGGCCACGGTGTAGCCGGTGACGTTATGTACCGCGTTCCAGGACAGGGCGACGCTGCCGTCCCCGGGGGTGACGGTGAGGCCCTTCACCCGGTCGGCGTCGTTCACCGGGGTGTCGGGGACGATGTCCTTGAGGAACTCGATCTTGGTGACGGTGGCGAAGCCCGTCTCGTTGGTGGTGGAGGTGACCTGGATGGTGACCTTTTTCACCGCCACCTTGCGGCCCAGGTCGATGGTGACCACCCGCTGGCCCTCCACCTCCCCGATGGCGTACACCCCCGCCGGGGCCGCGGCGTTAAACGGGAGGGTGAGGGTGGAGCCGTCCGTCAGCTCCACCAGCGCCGTGCCCTTCTCCACGCCGCCCTGGCCCACGCCGTCGGGGCAGGTGACGCGGATCTGGCTCAGCTCCACGCCCCGGCCGCCGTCCAGGGTGATGGGAAGCTGGACGGCTTCGCCGGAGGGCACGATGGTGACGGAGCCGCCGTCCCGGAACAGGTCGGCGGGGTCGCCCTGCAGCAGGCCGTCGGGCACGTCCACGGCGGGGGAGAGAATGGCGGCGGTGTCCAGCACCTGGGCCTGCCCGGTGGCGTTCCGGGTGTGGTTGACGTAGGCCAGGTCGGTGACATCTATCTTGCCGTCCCCGTTGAGGTCGTAGGGGCCGGGCTGGGCGGTCTTGCCCAGCCGCGCGTCCAGGGCGGCGAGGTCGCCGCTGTCCACCGCGCCGTCCCCGTTCACGTCGCCCAGGGAGAAGGTGGCGTCCCCGGTGCCCGCGATGACGTGCTGGCTGTAGCCGTTCAGGGTGACGGTCTGGCGGAAGGGCTTATAGCCCGTTCCGGTGAGGGTCAGGTCGTACCGGGAGCCTCCGGCGGGCAGGCCGGACAGCTCCACCTCGTAGTAGCCCACCCGGCTCTCGTTGGTGAGGATCACGCCGTCGGTATTTTTCGCCGCGGCGGAGACAGACGCGCCCAGGCTGTTTTCCAGGGCCAGCCCGCTGGGCAGGGCGATCCGGGCGGTGCCCCCGGTGCCCCGCACCTCCAGCTGGATGTCCCGGCCCGCGGCGTTGGCGGCGGTCTGGGGCAGGTCGAACCGGAGGGTGAGGCCGATGGAGCCGGAGGGCGTCCCGGCGTCCGCGGCGTAGGCGGCGGGGAGTCCCCCGGCCAGCAGGGACAGGGCCAGGATCAGGCTCAACGCCCCGGCGGTCAGTCGCTTCCAAGGTTTCATAAGTGCCATCCTTTCTGATTTAACAGATTCTTCCACGAGATGATGTAAAACAAGACAGTTATGTGGGAAATCATTGTAATATTCCCAGGAAGTTCTGTCAACCATAATTCCGGATTCTTTTTAGAAAAGGGCGTCCCTTATGGGACGCCCCTCAGCGGGGCGAAAAGGTCTTTTCACCCCGCTGAGCGCGACTTTTTTGAACAAAAAACGTTCAAAAAAGTCGTTGATTGGACGTGAAAGACACCCCTCCTGGGTTTCTTTCACACTATCTTCCTTCCCGTCATTGGAACAGAAGCGGCTTTTTCGACAATCTCAGGGGCGTCCCTTATGGGACGCCCCTCAGGCTGTCGAAAAAGTCTGCCGAGGGGCAGACTTTTTCATATAAACGAGGTA